>JBIPNH010000176.1:0-3904 GCA_044373665.1 Bacteroidia bacterium | reverse complement strand
TTATAACTTCCTTCTACCTCAAATTTTTCTTCAACTATTTGCCTTTTCTTGGTAAACAGTGCCTCATTGAATGCATTTCTTCTGTTATAGGCGATATCAAATGGCTTGTTTCTGTAAATACAATAATCCAAGTCGGTTTTTCCAATCAACCAATTTCTAATTTCATCACTTTTGATGGCGTTTTTATTGATATAAATGTATTCTTGATTATTATTCCACATAATTACATCCATAGGAATATTATCAAAAATCCTACTGAAGTTTTGATTGGTTACTAAATCAGCATCATTTAAGTCGTATTTTTTGTTAAAAACCCTTACATATATTACCTCTTCTTCTATTGATTTATAAATCAATGAAAAACCAATGTAGGCATAATTATCATTGTGATAAGGCAATACCAAGTCATCCGTAAAACTTTGACTAGAAATAGCATGACTCCACTCCAAAAAATGCTCTCTGGAAATATCATCTTTAAAAAGCTGATCATAAGTAATATTATAATTGGAGTTATAACTGAGTAATTCCCCTTTTAAATTAAGCATTAACATGGAATTAAAGCCATCGCCTTCTTTCCATTCTTCTTGTGTTACTTCTTTATGCTTAACTTTTGTGGTTTGCCAATTTATATACAAGTCCGATACATTACCGGTCATTGGGTCTAAAATAGGCGTAACATTAAATGCCACATCATGCTTACCAGTGATTTTATATTCTCGGGTCAACTTATCGCTAATCAATTGACTTAAAAACGACTTGAAATTAGAAGCACTATCGCCTAGTTGACTTTTTAAATCACTAAGAATTAAATCATAGTCAACCCCACTTGAAACATCATACCGATAAGTATTAGCCTCAAATTCAGCAGATTCCATTCCCGATGATATAATGATTGAATTTGACATTTATAAATTGCGATTAGCTTTACAATAATAGGATTTAATAATACAAAGTACAAAATTTCTATTAAAAAAAGCAAAACTACTAATAATTAGGACATTATATCTATATCAACCAAGAATAAACTTAAAATTATTATAATTTTACAGATTTTACTTAAAAAAAAATCCCAATGAAATTAAATCATTGGGATTTTTGTAATGAAAGTTTTAACAATTACAAAGCAGCAGAATATCTTCTACTTACTTCATCCCAATTAATCAAATTAAAGAATGAAGAGATATAGTCAGGACGTCTGTTTTGGTAGTGTAAATAATAGGCATGCTCCCACACATCAAGACCTAAAATAGGCGTTCCACATCTTACACCTTCAATGTCCATTAATGGATTATCTTGATTGGCGGTACTACAAATTTTAAGTTTGCCATTTTCAACACATAACCAAGCCCATCCGCTTCCGAAACGAGTAGCAGCAGCTTTAGAGAAATCTTCTTTGAATTTTTCAAAACCACCTAAGTCATTATTGATAGCATCGGCAAGAGAACCTTTAGGTTCTGCACCATCATGTTTTGCTAATATATCCCAAAACAAAGAGTGATTGTAATGACCACCACCATTGTTTCTAACAGCAACAGGGTATTTGCTTATGTTTTTGCAGATATCCTCAATTGACATATTTTCCATTTCGGTTCCTGCAGCAGCAGCATTCAAATTGGTAACATAAGCATTATGATGTTTAGAATGGTGAATTTCCATGGTTCTAGCATCAATAAATGGCTCTAAAGCATTGTAAGCGTATTTTAATTCTGGTAATTGAAATGACATAATATTTATTTTTTTTATTTTGCGAATATACATCAAGCTATGCTCTATTAAAAATAAATTTGACTTATATTACTATTACAATTTCATAAACTCTTTAAAAATCTATATCAACCCAAAAACTTTAACAAAAAGCAATCTACAAATTCTAAACAACAAAAAACATTCAGCCAAACCGAATATTTGGCAAGGTTTTTGTAGCTATGAAGTACTTGAAATTCCTAGCTAAATCTACACTTTTTTAATCCAAAAATTGTATATTTGCAAACTTTTTTCTAAGATTTAGACCCACTATAAAATAAATGAGACAGCTTAAAATATCAAAACAGTTTACTAACCGTGAAAACAAATCTCTTGACAAATATTTGAACGAAATATCTAAAGTTCAGATGATTGACGCTCAAGAAGAAGTGGAATTAGCCAGAAGAATTAGAGAAGGCGACCAAGCTGCTCTTGAAAAACTAGTGAATGCCAACCTCCGTTTCGTGGTATCTGTTAGTAAACAATACCAAAACCAAGGTTTAACCCTAGGCGATTTAATCAACGAAGGTAACTTAGGCTTAATTAAAGCGGCTAAACGTTTTGATGAAACAAGAGGTTTTAAATTCATCTCATACGCTGTATGGTGGATTCGTCAATCAATCCTTCAAGCATTGGCCGACCAATCTCGTATTGTTCGTTTACCTCTTAACAAAGTAGGTTCTATCGGTCGTATCAGTGCTGCAGCTGCCAAACTTGAACAAGAATTTGAAAGAGAACCAACCGCTGAAGAAATTGCTCAAATGTTGGAAATTCCACTTATTGAGGTTGAAAACGCTCTGAAATCTAGCGGAAGACACCTTTCTATAGATGCTCCCCTTACCGAAGGTGAAGACAATACCTTACTTGGTGTTCTTGATAACAACGACGAACCTAATCCTGACGTGCCGTTAATGAACGAATCTTTGCAAAAAGAAATTAACCGTGTTATCTCTACACTGAGTGAAAAAGAACGTGATGTTTTAAAATACTATTACGGTCTTGACGGTGGACCCGCCCACACTCTCGAAGATA
Source organism: Bacteroidia bacterium (assembly GCA_044373665.1). GTDB lineage: Bacteria > Bacteroidota > Bacteroidia > NS11-12g > UBA955 > JABMMZ01. Next base: position 1,129 of record JBIPNH010000176.1, on the reverse strand, counting down.
TTTCCGAAAAAGTTGGACTTACAAGAGAACGTGTTAGACAAATTAAAGAAAAAGCTCTAAGAAGATTAAGAAAATCATCTAAAAGCAAAATTTTAAAAACATACTTAGGTTAATCCTAATCTAAAAATCTCCCCAAAAGGAGATTTTTTTTTGCCTCTATTTTTTCTTTTTATTCTTTATTCTTCTGGAATACATAAATTTTAATAGTTTTGCATCTCATGTTGAAACTCAATAAGTCAGTCGCTTTGTTGTATGCCATTTTCTTTTTGGAAATTTGCTTTTATACCTTTGGCAAAAACTGGCTTCCCTCAACTGTAAACACACTATTCAATACTTTTCTCTCTTGCCTTTTATTATATTTAGCCTTTCAACTATTCCAAAAACAAAACAATACGCCTCAATTGGAAACCCGACCAAGTGCACCAAAAAAAGCATATTACTTGTTTTTTTCTTTAGCAGCCCTACTTTCTCTTGTTTTCTATAATTCGTTTTTCAATTCAACACCCATAGACATTGTGGTATCAGACATTATCCCTACCACACAAAATGTCTATGTCAATCGCTTTATTAACCACGAGTTTGTATACACCCCTATTGACAAAGGCACATACTCTTGGACCCCCAACTACTTTCCTATGCATTGGCTGCCTTTTGTTGCTGCCGAACTGATTCATATCGACTACCGACTTTTGGCACTAATGGTTCTTCTTTTGAGTTTTTTGTATTACACTATTAAAACCATTGATACATCAAACCATCAACTTAACATTTTCCTTAAAATCAGTTTGCCTTTCTTTGTCTTGTTTAGTTTTTATATAGATGACAAAGTGATTTTAGGTCATACTATTGAAACCTTAATTTCTGCCTATTATCTCTTTTTTGCAGTTGCCTTAATTTATGGCAATACACTTTCTAAAGCAGTAGGACTGTCAAGCATTTTAATGTCGAGATATTCCATTGTATTATGGACCCCCTTTTATATTTACTCTAGCTTTATCAAAAACAAGAAACAAACCATTATCCTTTCGGCACTTTGTATTTCATTCGCAATGGCTTTGTTTATTATTCCTTATATCTCTCAATATCCTGGACTTTTAACAGACAGTTTTGGCGCCTTTATTCCCGTGTA
>JBIPNH010000060.1:0-13487 GCA_044373665.1 Bacteroidia bacterium | reverse complement strand
AATCTGTGGTTTCTCCAAACAACAGACTTAAAAATCCAGTTCATTTTTACAAACTAGCAGGTAATTTATTAGTAACACTTAAAGTGTCTAACGAACATTGCACCCACTCGGTAACTAAACCAATTTATATCGAAGACCCAAAACCTATTATAGTTTTTGAATCTTCAACAATCGAAGGTTGTGCACCATTAAGCGTTTCATTTAAAAATCAAACGACCAATGCTCATACTTACAGATGGATTTTTGGTGATGGAACAAATGATTCTTATGAAAAAGAACCTACTCACGTGTTTGAATACGGTGGCGAATACAGTGTTACTTTAATAGCAACAGGTACAGGTGGTGAAACAAAAATCACTAACTTTAAAATGATTACTGTTTTTGAAAAACCAATTGCAGGTTTCTTTACCAATACTTCTGAATTAAGTTTGCCAAATGGGGTGTTTAAAATGATAAATACAACTGATAATGTGGTTGAAAACAGATGGAAATTATATGACAGCGCACAAAACGTAATCCAAGAGTCAAGATTAAGAGATGCTTCTTTCTTCGTAAATCAAGTTGGTAAATTCTCGGTTGAATTAATCGCAACAAACTCTATGGGATGTAAAGATTCTATTTTTAAAGAAAAATATATCTCTACCATTTTGCCAGGATATATATACACGCCAAATGCTTTCTCTCCAAACAATAACAGTGTAAATGAATTGTTCAAACCTTCATTGTTTAATGTAAAAGAAAGAAATTACTCTTTCAGAGTATACAATAGATGGGGCGAATTGATTTTCGAAACTAAAGATATCAATGGCGATTGGGACGGAACTTTCAATGGCATTGATTGTGCTCAAGAAAACTATTTATGGACTGTTAGCGGTGAGTTTTTAAACAATGAAACTTTTAGCCAAAGAGGTACATTTACTTTATTGAGATAATTAATATTTAAGTAATATAGTTTGTTAATTTTTAACGACTTTTGTAAGCTTGTTTAAGCATTTAAAAGTCCACCGAAATTTATACCAATACATCATAAAACTAGCCATCCCTATTACCATTGGTCAATTAGGGATGGTTTTGATGGGTTTTGCAGATACTGTTATGTTGGGGAAATACAGTACCTTACAAATGAGTGCTGCAAGTTTTGGTAATGCTGTCTTTTTTCAAACTATAATTTTCGGGATAGGCCTCTTATATGCTGTTAGTACTTTGATAGCTATTGCAGATGGAGAAGGAAAGTTGGAAAAATCGATTCCTATTTTTAAATCTTCGCTTCTTATAAGCGTATTTCTTTCTGTTGTTTTTATTCTTATTCACTACATACTCATTTATAATATTGAAGTATTTGGTCAAACGACTCAGGTTAATTTACACGCTTCTACATATTTGGAAATAGTCAATTATGCAACTCCTGCTATTTTAGTGTTTTACGCTTCAAAGCAGTTGATGGATGGTTTGAGTTTTACTAAAATTGCCATGTATGTTACTTTTTTTGGGTTGCTTTTGAATGTGTTTTTGAATTGGGTAATGATTTATGGCAACCTAGGATTCCCTGAAATGGGTATTAATGGTGCTGCGTGGGCTACCAATATTGCTAGGGTTTTTATGGCCCTAATGATGTTTTATTTTGCTTGGTTACACCCAACAGTTCGCAAGTTAAGGATTGAGCAAAAAGTGTCACAATCGTTCTCTTATTTTTGGTCTATTCTCAAATTAGGTGGTCCCATCGGATTAACCTTTTTTTTCGAAATAGCGGCTTTTTCGGTTGGTTTAATTATGGCAGGATGGATTTCCGAAAACAGCATGGCTGCTCATCAAATTGCCATTAATCTAGCTTCAATAACTTACATGTTTGTAACAGGAATTGCCGCTGCTGCCACAATAGTAGTTGGGAATTATTACGGAGCAAAAGACAAGGAGGGTATAAGACACTCCGCCAGAATTGCCTTTACAATTACGATTGTTATTGAAGTGGTATTTGCATTGATGTTACTCTTGTTTAATTCGCAAATTGCTGCTATTTATTCCGACGATGAAGTGGTGTTGCAGTTAAGTGTAGGACTTATTGTTTTGGCGGCATTCTTCCAGTTAAGCGATGGTTTACAAGCTGTGGGGGCAGGTGTGCTAAGAGGAGTTAAGGAAACCAAAATTACAGGCGTAATTGCTCTGATTGCTTATTGGGGAATTATGATTCCGGGGGCATATTATTTGGCATTCAAAACCGATATGGGTGTAAAAGGGATTTGGATTTCATTTATTGTAGGTCTTTCTTTTGCAGCGGCATTTCTGCTTCTTCGCTTTTATACGAAACTTAAAAAAGGTTTTGTGTTCGAAGAAAAGGACAATTAAGTTTGCTTGCGTCATACTTTTATCTTAAAATTGTCGTTAATCTTTATTATGAATAAAATATTTTTAACACTACTTGTCTCTTTTTTAAGCATTCAATTTACTCACTCTCAAAATGTTCAATATGTCAATCATGTTGAATTTCACGAAAACACACAATTTAACAGAGCATATAATGCTGTTGATTCTTATGCGCTGAAATTAAATTTAAAGTCAATTCATTTGCATAGTTATAGTAAATTTAATAAAAAGAAATTCTATAAAGAAGAAATGAATTTTGATAATAAAGGTAGAGCAATTTTGTATTTTTCATATAATGATACTCTTAAATCAAAAATAGTAACAAAGATTAGTACCGTTTTTGACGAGAATAACAACGTAATTTCTGAATCATATAAATCAAGTAATTATGGATTTATTCGCAATAATGTTTATAATGATTCTAATTTGTTGATTGAAAAAAATGCATTTGATACAAAAAACAGAAGAACTAGTAGACAAGTCTTAACATATCAATCGAATAAAAAAATTAATTCGATTAACTATTTTAATTCTAAAAATAGATTGACTTCAAATTATCAATATACATACTATCCTGATGGAAAATTGAAACAAACAGTTTGGAAATGGAAAAATAAAACCAAGGTTTGGGATTATACTTGTGATGAAACGGGCAAAATAGTTGATAAACCCAAAGATACTATTAAAGTTTGTACTACTAAATCCTATTTAAGTGATGGTAAAATAGTGTCCACAACTCAAGGTTTTACTTGGAATGGTAAGCCCTATAAATTTGTCAGTATTTCTGATACTTTCAATAATGTAATTGAGACAAGTTATTATGAAACAATTAAAGAGGAATTAATTTACAGAGACTTTAATACTTATGTTGGGAAAATTCATGTTAACCATGTTTATGAGTCCTATTCAAAAGGGAAATTAGCCTATAAAGTTGAGACAACTAAAGACTTAAAAGGAAGGGTTCTTAAATTGGCTAGTCAAACTTTTTCGAACGCTAAACCCAAAGCGCTTTACTCGACTCTTTACCATTATCAAAATAATGGACTGATAGCTAAAAAGATTTATTTAAAAAATCAATTAGAGTATAAGAATTGTACTTACCATTACAACTTTTACAAATAACCATCTCAATTCAATAAATTATCATTGTGTTATATTGCTCAAGAGCGTTTTATATTTTTGTTTAAATAAATAATTGACAAAGATTCACAATGATTAATGTTTTAAGGTTTTTTTTATAAAACAAACGTTTTGTTGAAACTAATCACATTAATAGCCTAAAACTTGCTTTGAATTACTAAGTAGTCCTTACCTTTGTATAATGAAATTAAAGGTCCTCTTTTTATTTTTTATTGTATTTTATACTAATTTCTTGGCAGCTCAAACACGTTTGTTTTTTTCTGTACAGCCTACAGTTGCCAATAGAATAATGTTATACTCATCTGCTAATCAAAAAAATAAAGATTCCTTTTCTAAGGTTGACCAATCGCGAATTACATTAGGTGCAAACGCCCTTTTTACATTGCCAATCAATAAGGACTTGTCTTTAATGACGGGACTCAAATTCCAAAGTATGGGATTTACGCGAAGAAAAGAAAATATTAGATTTTTAGATACCATTCATCCCACCATTGGTATTCGTGCCGATCAGGTAGATGTTGGTCCTGCTTGGGTCGATTTTAGATACCAATATTACTATTTATCTATTCCTTTTTTGTTTACGCAAGAGATAAATACGTCGAATAGAGGAAAAAGTGGTTCCTTTCATTGGGTGGCAGGTGGCGCTATTTCGGGACTAATCAAAAGAGATATTAATGCCAAGTTTTTTGGATTTTCTTTCGGAAAGGATAAAAAAGTATCTGTTACTGAAAATGATTGGCAACCCGCTCTTATTAATGCTAATTTACAAGCTGGTTTTCGTTATGAAAATTTAATTTACGGCAAACAAACTTCTATTTTTGTTCAACCCAATTTAATTGTTCCTGTACTTTTGGCTGATTATGGGGTTAATAAACATCTGTTATATGGTGTTGGATTGGAAATAGGAATTGTTCACTCTTTTGATGGTAAATAGATTATGAGAGTTGTTATTCAAAGGGTTTTGTCAGCTAGTGTTTCTATTGATGGTGTTATACATTCTTCTATTCATCATGGTTTTTTAGTTTTATTGGGCATTCACACAACCGATAATCAAATGGATGTAGACTACATTGTCCAAAAGATTGCTGGTTTAAGAATTATGAATGATGAACAAGGGAAAATGAATTTGTCTTTGTCTGATGTAGGAGGAAACCTGTTGCTTGTTAGTCAATTTACCCTTTATGCTAATACCAAAAAAGGGAACAGACCTTCCTTTGTTGAAGCTGCAGTACCTTCGGTAGCTATACCATTGTATGAATTAACTCAATTGAAATTAAAAGAAAAATTGGGGATTGAAATACAAACGGGTGTTTTTGGTGCCGATATGCAAATTAATTTTGTGAATGACGGTCCTGTAACCATTATCATCGACTCTAAATCAAAAGAATAGAGGGATGTTTTAATAATTTAGTATATTTGTTGCAACGAATGTTAATTTAATTTCAATTATGATTCAAATAAAAACGATAGAAGAGTACCATTTGGCTTATCAAAAAAGCAAAGACCAACCTGATTTATTTTGGGATGATATAGCTTCTGAATTTACTTGGAAGAAAAAATGGACAAAGGTGATGGAATCTGATTTCTTGAAAGGGAATTCTGTTTGGTTTAAAGAGGCAAAACTCAATATTACCGAAAATTGTATCGACCGCCATTTGGCTCACAATGGAAATGATATTGCCATTGTTTGGGAACCTAACAATCCATCTGAATCTGGCATTTCGCTTTCTTATAATGAATTGTCATTAAAGGTCAATCAAGCCGCAGCCATTTTGAAAAAAAACGGCGTTAAAAAAGGAGATAGAGTTTGTTTGTACATGGGAATGGTGCCTGAATTGTCCATTGCCATGTTGGCTTGTGCCCGTATAGGTGCTATTCATTCTGTTATTTTTGGGGGTTTTTCAGCACAATCTATTGCCGACCGATTAATTGATGCCCAAGCTTCTGTTATTATTACCTGCGACGGCGCTTTTCGTGGCGACAAAGTGATACCACTGAAATCGGTGGTTGATGATGCACTTGAATCTTACAGAAATATTAATAAAGTGATTGTTGTAGCCCGAACTCATACTCCCGTAAGTATGATAAAAGGTCGTGATGTTTGGTGGTTGGATGAAATGCAAGAGCTAGAAAAGGAAGGAATAATATACGTTGAGCCTGAAGTTATGGATGCCGAAGATCCTTTGTTTATTTTATATACCTCTGGCTCAACAGGAAAACCCAAAGGCGTTGTTCACTCAACGGCGGGTTATATGGTTTGGGCGCATTATACCTTTGTTAATGTTTTTCAATACAAAGCCAATTATAAACATTTTTGTACGGCTGATATTGGATGGATTACGGGTCACAGTTATATCGTCTACGGCCCTTTGAGTGCCGGAGCAACAACCGTTATTTTTGAAGGGGTTCCTACTTGGCCCGATGCAGGTAGGTTGTGGGACGTGGTAGAAAAGTATCAAATAGATATTTTATATACAGCGCCTACTGCCATAAGGACTTTAATGGGAGCGGGATTGTCGTTTTTAGAAAATAAAAATCTAAGTTCTCTCAAAATATTGGGTTCTGTAGGAGAGCCAATTAATGAAGAAGCATGGCATTGGTTAAATGTAAAAGTTGGAAAAGAAACTTGTCCGATTGTGGATACTTGGTGGCAAACCGAAACGGGTGGAATTTTAATTTCTAATTTGGCAGGAGTTACACCGTCTAAACCTTCTTTTGCTACCTTACCCTTGCCTGGGGTTTTTCCCGTTTTGTTGGATGAAAATGGTCGTGAAATAACAGATCATAATGTTACAGGACACTTGTGTATGAAACATTCTTGGCCAGGGATTATTAGAACAACTTACAACAATCACCAAAGATGTATTGAAGCCTATTTTTCAACTCATAAAGGGTATTATTTTACAGGAGACGGAAGTTTTAGAGATGAGAATGGAAACTATAGAATCACAGGTAGGGTAGATGATGTATTAAATGTAAGCGGTCATAGAATTGGAACAGCCGAATTGGAAAATGCCATTAACAGTCACGCAGGAGTTATAGAAAGTGCCGTGGTAGCATTTCCTCATCCAATCAAAGGTCAAGGTATATATGCTTTTGTAGTGGTGGAAGACAATCAATTTACCCGAGAACATTCGCCTTTGGATATAGTGGCCACTGTTAGTCGCTTGATTGGCCCTATTGCTAAACCAGACAAAATTCAAATTGTTAAAGCATTGCCCAAAACCAGAAGTGGAAAAATAATGAGAAGGATATTGCGGAAAATTGCGGAAGGGGAGTTAGACTCAATTGGAGACACCTCAACGCTGCTCGACCCAAAAGTAGTAGAAGAGATTATTCAAAATGCGGTTTAATAATGCACAGAAAAACATTTATAAAAACATCCCTTTTATTATCACTAAGTTCATGTATGATTAAAGTAAAAGATTTAAAACAGATTTCGGAATCGCTACCGAATACTGAAAAAATACCGGTTTTGTTTTTAGGACATGGGAGTCCTATGAATGCAATTGAGGAAAATGAATTTGTTGCAGGATTTAGAAGGGTGGGAGGAGGTTTAAGGGGTTTAATGTGTTTAGATGTTTATGCGTTTAGGGGTTTAAGAGGTTGAGGAGGTTTAAAGGGTTTCACGCCGTGCAGCGTGATTGTTTATGCGTTTATCTGTTTAGTTGTCCTTTTGTCACCCTGAGTGATTCAGCTATGCTGAATTGTACCGAAGGGTGTCACCCACTAGGCTGAGCCTAGTCACGCTAGCCCCTACTTCCTACTTCCTACTCCCTAACTCCTAGTTTCCATAGTCCCATCGGCATGTTTCGCAAATCTACCTTTGCTTTTGTCGTGAACTTGGTCATATTTTGGCCATGGCCATCCACCAAATCTGGTTTTGTTGAAATCTTCGTATGCCTGCATAATTTCTTCCTTGGTGTTCATTACAAATGGACCGTACTGTACGACAGGTTCACTAATTGGTTTGCCTTGTAATATTAATATACTTGAGTCGTGGTCGCCATTTACAATCTCTAAATCCATGTCTGATTCTACTTCAATGGAGTGGTAGTTTGGAATAGCTTTATTGGCTAATTTGATTTCATTTCCCTCGTAAAAATACAAGGTTCTGTTAATGCCGGCAGAAGCTTTAGGAATAGTATACTTAGCGTTTTTACCCATTTTAATATTCCAAATAGCCACTTCATTTAGAGTGTCAAATGCCCATGAGTTGGGTGGCGGTTCGGGAGCTTTTAAATCTTTAATCTGACCTGCAATAATTTCTATTTTGGTTACATTACCTTGCTCGTCTTTATGTTCCAATAGGGGTAAACTCTCTTTCCATAACATTTTAAAATGAGCATCTACCATCTTATTCTTTTTGGGTAAGTTGAGCCATATTTGGAATAATTCCAAAGGATTTTCAGTCTCACTTTTCAGTAATGGAAACATTTCAGAGTGTTGAACTCCTTTACCGGCTGTCATCCATTGAACATCGCCATTGCCGTATCGCCCTGCTGCGCCTAAGGAGTCTGCGTGGTCAACCAATCCTTTTCTAACAACCGTTACGGTTTCAAACCCTCTGTGTGGATGGCCCGGAAAACCAGGGACTGTTTTGCCATGGTACATTCTAAAACCATCTTTAATGATAAAATCATCGCCTAATTGTCGACCTTTCAAGGAAACATCTGGTCCACATTGGGCGTTTCCTTTTGGGAAAAAATCTTCATGATGAACACAAAATATAAATGGGTCGTAGGTGTCCCACTGAAATCCCATCCTTTGAACTGATCGAATTGGTTCTTTTTTGGGGGTGTTATTTGAGGGCATCTTATCTTCTTTATTTCTAGTATAACTAAGTATCGGTAAGGTGATGGCAGAAGCTGCGGCAAACAGCAATTTACCTATGAAATGACGACGAGGTTGTGATTCTTTCATATACTTTTTTAACAAAAGTAATAAAAAAAAGTTTGTTGCAACAATGTTTTGAAAAAAAGATATTTTTGAAGTTTATTTGATGTCAACAACACACACACTTATTCCTCCGTTTTTAAAAGAAGGAGATACCATTGCCATTGCTGCCACGGCCCGTTTTGTTACATCTGAACAAATTCAGGCTGCTGTAATGCTCATTGAAAAACAAGGTTTTAAAGTGTATCTTCATCCTCAGTTATTTGATTCAGACCGTCAGTTTGGTGGCACTGATAGCAATAGGGCATTGTATTTTAATGAGTTGTTAAAGGATAAAGACATAAAAGCGATATGGTGCGCGCGAGGTGGTTATGGAACGGTACGAATGATTGATGGAATTGATTTCGATTTGCTTCAAAATAATCCCAAGTGGATTATAGGGTTTAGTGATGTAACCTTGTTATTGAATCATGTCTATTTTAATTTAAATATGGCAGTATTGCATGCCACTATGCCAATTTTTATGTTTGATAAAAGTGCTGATGAATTGCAACAAGCAGAATTGTCTTTTATTCAAACCATTCATTATTTAAAAGGAAATCAATTGCAATATGATTATGGAAGTCATGAGAAAATTAATGACCATGATTTTGAAGGAACGGTTATTGGCGGTAATTTGTCTATTTTACTCAGTGCATTGGGGAGTGATTCTGATGGCAGCTGGCATGATAAAATTCTGTTTATTGAAGACCTAGATGAATATTTATATCACATTGATAGACTATTATTTACTTTAAAAAGGGCTGGAAAGTTTGATGGATTAAAAGGAGTATTGGTTGGAAGTTTTACACAAATGAAAGACCATCAAATTCCTTTTGGTTACTCAGTAAAAGAGATGATTTTACAACAGGTATCCAATAATTGTCCAGTTATTTTTGGGGTAAATTCGGGTCATGTTCCCTTAAATTTACCAATTCCTTTTGGAATAGATGTAAAATATCAAAATGGTTTAATTACATTTGCAAGCGCGTGAAACTCGTCATCAAACAAATAACAAAATTTGTAATTATAGGATTGTCTGCTGTTTTAGTGGATTTAATCATTTATTATTCTCTCACCGAGCTTTTCAAATTCAATACTGATATTTCCAAAGCGTGTTCTTTTATGGTGGGAACGGTTTATACTTATTACCTCAACAAAATGTGGACATGGAGATATACTGAAAAAAGCAACAGAGGGATGATTGTTACTTTTGCTAGTATTTATTTGGTGTCAATGTTGATTAATATTTTTGTCAATAAATTGGGCTTAACCCTTATACCTTCTTTTGAGGTAAGTCTTAATATTCAAACGGCGGATTATTCTACCAATTTCTTTTCATTTAAAGGACAAAAGTTTTTAGCATTCTTTTTTGCCACTTTGGCAAGTGCAGTTATTAATTTCTCTGGTCAGAAATTTTTAGTATTCAAAAAAGTTAAGGTTGACTTAAAAGACGAGACTAATATTGAGGTCTCTTAAGAATTTCTGAATATATCACAGCTTGACGAGCATCAAAATTCGCTGCAATTTCATTTTCCTCATAAACTATTTTTTGTTTCCCAACTTCAGTTTCACTGATTGAAGGAAAATTGCTAGTTTTTTTGATTTTTGAAGGTTCTCTAACCAAAACCATTTTTTCTTTCACCACTTTTTCGCGTTTATTGCTCGATTCGTAGTTGGTTTGTTTGGTTTCTTCGGGAGCATATTCAGGTTCGTTTGGTATTTGAAGTGATTTTTTCAACTCCTTAAAAATATCTTCAACAGATTGACTGTCAATAGGTCTCTTATTAACTTCACGTTGGTTTTGTTTCTTTTTTTCCTTGTTGTATAGTTTGGAAATAATGTAAATAACACCAATGATGATATAAAACAAAATCTTAAATTCGTTGCCCATAAGTTTTTCAAAATTAATTGAATGTCTTTAAAAAAACAAACAGTATATATAATGCTAGGCGGTAATGAAGGTAAAGTCGATGAAACCTTCTTTGAAACCCTTCAATGGATTGAGCGTCTATTGGGGAAGGTTGTTAAAACATCATCAATATACCAAACTCAAGCGTGGGGTCCGATACCGCAAGCCGATTATTTGAATATGGCGCTCATGTTTCAAACTACTTATTCGCCTTTAATGGTGTTGCAAACCTTATTAAAAATTGAAAGTATTTTAGGCAGAAAACGCAAAGAAAGATATGGCCCTCGAACCATTGATATAGATGTAATTTTTTATGGTAATCGCAAAATAAAGCACCCCAATTTAACAATTCCTCATCCAGAATTAGCGAGTCGTAATTTTGTATTGATTCCTCTCAATGAAATTGCACCAAATTTTTGTGACCCATATAACCAATTAATGGTTAAGCAAATGCTAGACAACAATCAAAATGACTTATTAGAAGTGAAATTATGGAAAAAGTTATGATGAATTGCGCCAAACCATTGTTTTTTATTCCACCAGTGAGTTGGTTTATTGGGGTTTATGATTCCGAGGAGTGGCAATTAGGTTTGGAAAGCACCTTTAGCAAACAAACGCTTCGAAATAGAAGTTTTATTGGTTCTTTTCAAGGGGCTCAGTTGGTCTCGATTCCTTTGATAAATCAAACTACAAAAGGGACTTATGCTGAAGTAAAAATTGATTATTCTGTCAATTGGCAAAACCAGTTGTGTAATGCCTTTCAAACTTCATACGGCAAAAGCCCATTTTTTGAGTATTATGATTACTTATTGTTTCCTCTTATTAAGGAAAAACCAGAGTTTTTGTGGGACTATAATTTGAATTTATTGACAATGATACTTAGGTGTTTGAAAGCGCAAAAATCGCTCTCTTTTATTGATAGTGAGTTTGTAGATGATCAATTCAGTTTGGAAACGCCCTCATACTATCAGGTATTTAATGACAAACAAGCTTTTATTCCTCACTTAAGTATTTTAGATTTGTTATTTAATGAAGGGATAAATGCCTCTACTTATTTACAAAAATAAATATTTTTTGGGGGATAGAAGTTAAATAGTTGTTTAAAAGGGTATGAAAGAAAATTTGCAAGCAAATCTATTTACCAAATACTTGGCAGGCATGTGCTCTCAAGAGGAAGAAGCGTTTTTGAAAAATTGGTTAAAAAACAATCCGGCCAATCAGTTATTTTTAGGTTTTGTAAAAAGTAACATCCCTCAGTACTTAAAGCATGCCAAATAAATGAAGGATTCTAATCATATATATCAGTATAGTGATTATACCTCATTAAGTAATGAATCTTTGTCAGACAAAGAGGAATTGCTGTTGAATCAGATTTTTGAAAAATCGGCTCTATATCCATACCCAAGTACTAAGGTAGAGTTGGAGTGGCAAAAGCTTGAATCTAAGTTGGAATTGCCCAAAGTTATTCCAATCACCAAACAAAAACCAAACTTTTACATGTTCAAATGGCTGTCTGCAGCTATTGTTTTACTTATCGTTTCTATAGGCTTACTGCAATATAATTACAGTCAAAATAGTTTTATTGAAACATTTCAAACTCAAGCAAGTCCTAATAATTTTACGTTACCCGACGGTACTGAAATTAAACTTTCAACCTATTCACATGTTAACGTTAAGTTTAAAGGAAAAAGCCGTAAAGTTGATTTGTTAAAGGGTGAGGTGTATTTTAATGTAAAACATAATAAAACGCCCTTTGTAGTTCATTCACAATCAGGTGATTTAACGGTTTTGGGAACCATTTTTAATGTAAAGAATAGACCAAATATTCCTTTTCAAGTGGTTTTGTTGCAAGGGTTAATCAATTTTGAAACTCCTTCAAATGTTTATGAACTATCGCCGGGACAAATGATTCAAAATACATCCTCTGGATTTAAATTGTTAGAAGCAACTCCTGTGGTGTGGATTGAAGGTAAATTGGAGTTTAAGAATAAACCGTTGCATGAAATTATTAATGAATTGAATGCCTATTTTAAGGTTAAGTTCATTGTTCCTGAGTCTTTGCTTAATGAGACTATTACACTTACTGTTGATCAGTTAGACGCTCCTAAAACAGCTGATTTGCTGAGTAAAGTACTCAATGTTAAAGTTGAAGTTGAATAAGTTGTCTATACTTTTTCAATAATTAGTACCCCATTCTCTTTTTTATAGGTTAAATTGCCCGCAAAATGCGGGCTTTCATTCTTACTTTGGTTTGTGTATTAATGAGTGTATGTAATGTGCATTCGCAAACTAATGTTTTGGAAGCTACCGTTGATATCAAATTAAAAAATGCGACGCTACAAGATTTGTTATTGAAAATTGAATCTGTAAGTGACGTAAAGTTCAATTATGTTGCCAGTTTATTGCCTACAACTAAACAAAAATATGTTTTCAAAAAAGTTCCCTTAGCAATTTTACTCTCTCAAGTTTTAAAGCCACATCAATTAACCTACACTTTAATGTTTGGTAACTCCATTGTTATTTCACCAATTAAAACAAGTCGAAAAATTGGTGTAATTTCAGGGTATGTAATAGATGTGAACACCGGAGAAAAGCTAATCAATGCGTTTGTTATTGATTTATTGACTTTGCAAAGTGCCTATACCAATGAAGATGGCTATTATTCATTGTCTTTAAAGGAAGATTCTATTAAATTGATGGTGGCTTATGTTGGTTATGAAAACCAATATAAAAGTGTTGTTTGGTCAAAGAATCAAAAAATTGATTTTAAATTAAAAGGAAATTTCGAGTTGGATAATCAGCGTATAAGTGCCTATTATCCTGTAGATATCAAATTTAAGTCGGATGAATTTGTTATTCAATCTACCACTTTAAAAAAAATACCAATGTTGTTTGGCGAAAGCGATGTGCTTAAGTCTTTGCAATTGCTACCGGGAGTTATTGCGGGGAATGATGGTACCATTGGACTGAATGTTAGAGGTGGCGGAAATGAGCACAATTTATTTTTGTTAGACGATGTGCCTATATACAATCCATCCCATATTTATGGTTTTTTTAGCATTTTTAACTCCGATGTTGTTAAACAGGTAAAATTACTAAAAGGAGGGAATAGTGCCCGTTACGGTGGACGTTTGAGTAG
>JBIPNH010000175.1:0-3924 GCA_044373665.1 Bacteroidia bacterium | reverse complement strand
TATTGTCATTAGCCCCCCCTCTAAATCCACGACCTGATGCATCAATAGTGCCATTAATTGTGCCATTTCCTCCAATTTCAATAACTGTTATTCCTCCACTGTTACCATTCCAATTGGCTGGTCTTATTGAATTGCCACTCGCTAAATTGAATGTTGTGTATCTCGGAACTCTAATAACTTGTGTTTTTCCATTCGATGAATAATTGTTTGCCAACGGCACATTAAAATTTATTGTAGTAGAGTTGGGTACACTGCTTACACATCTGAATTCATATAAACCCGCACTGTTGTAATTGGTAATAGCGCCATAAGTTGCATTATTTGCAATGTTTATAGTAGCGCCCTGCATTTGAATAATGAGGATTAAATCGCCAGATGACAAATTGCCACTAAACACTGATCCAGATAAACTACTGTTATTTACAGTAATGGATGTACTGCCAAGTGTGGCATCTGATATTAAATGTGTGCGGGTATTTAAGTCAATATTACTGCCTGTAATAGTTCCCGATCCCATAAAACCAACCTGACCATACATGGTATGGCCTAAGTTGATTAAATAATAAAGGCATAGGAATGTCCAATATTTGTAAAAATTGTTGTTCATAAAACGTTATTTAGTTAATGTAATTTAGTTCAACAATAATAACATCAATTTCTACTATTTTATAAAATAATTAACAGTTTAAACTAACATTAATTAATTGATTAGCAGTTATTTAATGTAACAAAACAGCTTAGTATAAATCGCTTAATAAGTTTTAAATACCATAAAAAAACGTCATGTTTTATTAAAAATGGCGTTTTTTATGGTTAGATATAATTTCTATTACTTTTTCGAAATTAAAGCGCTTACTTTATCGCCATTTTTCTTAATGATTGATACAACATAGAAGTAACTCTTCAAGTTGTTTATGTCTATTTTAAATTTTTTTTGATTTGTAAATCCATTACTGAATTTGGCACTGATGATTAAATTAAACTTAAATTTTTAACTTCCATAGCAACAAAATCAAAGTTCAAAAATTGTTTTACCACTGTCACATTATTTGAAGTAAAAAAACGACTGGAACCAACTCTTGTTTCAGCAATATTATGTCCACTTTGGAACATCCCCCAATCCATTGTTGTTCAATCCAAATCCTCTGCCATACAATTAAAGTGCTGCTGGCCGAAGTTGTTTATCCATTGCCAATAGTTTGAGGAACTATTCCCATACCAATAATATAGGAGCCTGTTGTTAGGGTCTCTGTTTGCGCTTGGACATAAGAGATAGCCAAACACATTATAAGTAATAGTTTGTTTCTCATAAATTTGTGATTTAATTAAAATTTCTGATTTAGTAGTTCAAATATATATGCACCTGTCGCCAAAGCAAAAAATAATTGAAATTTTAATTACAAATTAATGTTCTGTAAATCAGATAAATAGAATCAAAAATGGAGCTGGTATTAATCGCTTATTGAGATGTTAATACCATAAAAAAACGTCATGTTTTTTAAAAAAAAGTAATTTGTAATGATAAAAAAGACTAAAAATGGAGTCTTGCAACCAATTGCTCCAGATAGAATTGGTCTGTATCATCGAATGTATTGAATTCTACACTGTCTATATCAAGAACAGCAACGGTAGTTTGGTCTTTGAAAATGGGAATTACTATTTCTGAATTACTTGCTGCCGAACAAGCTATATGCCCTTCAAACTGATGAACATCTGGTACAATAATGGTTTTTTGTTCTTTCCAAGCAGTACCACAAACGCCTTTTCCATAGGCTATTAAAGTACAAGCAACAGGTCCAACAAAAGGCCCAAGTTCTAACTGATTATTGGTGTTTACAAAGTAAATGCCACACCACCAATGCTTGAATTTAGTATTAATTAATGCACACAAATTTGCAGCATTTCCTATCCAAGAAATATTGCTATCAATAACAGCATCAGCTTCCTTCAAAAGCTGTTCATATAGCTCTTGCTTGGCTTGCTTAGTCATTTATGCTTCCTGTAAAAAAGGATAACGGTAGTCTTTTACGGGAACCAAAGTTTCTTTGATAGTGCGAGTGCTGGTCCATCTTAATAAATTGGCTTTACTTCCTGCTTTGTCATTAGTACCACTTGCTCTGCTTCCACCAAAAGGTTGTTGACCTACAACAGCACCAGTTGGTTTATCATTAATATAAAAATTACCTGCGGCATGTCTTAGATAGTCTGTTGCTTGGGTAATGGCATATCTGTCTTGTGCTATAATGGCACCTGTTAAAGCATATTCACTGGTTGTGTTAACTAATTCTAAAGCTTTTTTAAATTCATTCTCATTATATACATACAAGGTCAATACAGGCCCAAATAATTCTTCACACATGGTGACATAATGAGGATTTTGAGCCACTATAATCGTTGGGTCAATAAAGTAACCTTGGCTTTTATCGTAAGTACCTCCAACAATAATTTCAGCATTTGGGTCTTGTTTGGCGTTATCAATATACCCTGCTAATTTATCAAATGATTTTTCGTCAATAACAGCATTCACAAAATTTGTAAAATCTTCTGTAGGTCCTACTTTCATTGATTTAACTTCTTCTACCAATTTGGTTTTAATAGCATTCCATAAGTTGCTTGGAATATAAGCTCTTGAGGCAGCAGAACATTTTTGTCCTTGGTATTCAAAAGCACCACGCGCCAAAGCAGCAACTGTCGTATCAACATCTGCACTTGCATGAACCAATACAAAGTCTTTACCACCTGTTTCGCCCACAATGCGAGGATAGGTTTTGTATTTATGAATATTCGCACCAATGGCATTCCACATTGAACGGAAGACACCTGTTGAACCAGTAAAATGTAAACCAGCAAAATCAGGATGGTTAAAAATGATATCTCCAGTTGTTGGTCCGTCTGTATAAACTATATTGATAACACCATCTGGTAATCCCGCTTCTTTGAACAAATCCATAATTACTTTGGCTGAATAAATTTGCGTAAAGGCTGGTTTCCAAACGACAACATTGCCCATCATTGCCATACTGCTTGGTAAATTTGCAGCAATTGCCGTAAAGTTAAATGGAGTAAGTGCAAATGTAAATCCTTCTAATGGGCGGTGTTCCAATCTGTTCCATATTCCTTTGCTGTTTGCAGAAGGTTGGTCAGCATAAATTTCTGACATGTATTGAACATTGAATCTTAAAAAATCTATTAATTCACAAGCAGCGTCTATCTCAGCTTGATAAGCATTTTTTGACTGTGCTAACATAGTAGCAGCATTCATTTTTGCTCTGTAAGGTCCTGCTAGTAAATCAGCCGCTTTAAGGAAAATAGCAGCACGCTGTTCCCAAGGCATGTTTTCCCACATTGGTTTGGCTGCAAGTGCCGCCTCAATAGCTAAATGAACATGCTCAGCATCCCCACGGTGAAATACACCAATTTGATGGTGTCTGTCATGCGGTGGAAAAATAGCTTGTGTTTTTCCAGTTCTAACCTCCTTACCATTGATATACATTGGAATGTCTATTACTTGGCTGCGACCGTCTGCCAAAGCTTTTTTTAATTCTATTTTCTCTTTACTTCCTGCTGCGTAGTCCAAAACAGTTTCGTTGATAGCGGTTGGTATTTTAAAAAATCCGTTCATTTTTGCAATTAATTTGAACTGCAAATTTACACTTTTTTATGGAAGTGATGCGCTACTTTTGTAACAATTTAATTGCTATTAATAAGTAAGCCTATTGTAAAAACATCAAATTTAAACCCAAGCTGTCATGCACAATTTGATTCAGCATGACTTTTCATTGTCGTAGTATTACGTATTTTAAACAAAACCGTCATGCTGGAAAAAGCTGTGCGTTGATTGTGTGTTGCGCTTTTATTCAGCATCTTCTAGTCGATGTGAATAAAACTGAAACCTGTGCTGAAACAGATGCTGAAACCTGTGCT
>JBIPNH010000059.1:0-13575 GCA_044373665.1 Bacteroidia bacterium | reverse complement strand
TCTAGTAGGCGCTAATTCTTTGAAATTAGAAGCGAAAATTTCGACAAAATCACCACCATTTTTTTGATATTCTGATTTTGTATTGTCAATAGCCGTTAATAAAGCATTGTCTTTTTGGTTCATCTGACCAGCAAGTGTTTTAATAACCTCACCTTTGGAAACTTCCAAAATCACGTTCATACCACCTTGTAAGTCTAAACCTAATTTAAGTTCAGATTCTTTGGTCTTGAAATAATTTCTTTTAACAAAACCAAAATCTAAGATGTCTTTATTACCCAAAGAATCTATGTATTCTCTGTATTTTTCAGAATCAAACTTGTTGTCTTTGGTTGCATATGTTCTTGCATCCGCCTCAAATTTTTTGGCAACATACGTAAATGACAATTGATAAATACAAGTTAATGCTAAAACAACTGCAATAAATATGACTAATCCTTTATTTTTCATGATATATATCTAATTTTCGAATTTTTTAAAGGTTGCGAAAATAATACTTTAAGTATTTGTTTCCAAAAGTCTTTTTTATAAAGTGATATTTTTTTAATACATCATTGCCTATTTATATAAAAATTCTAAACACACTAAAGGTTATTCTATTATTCCTCTCAAATCTAAATTTCAATTTGTATAAAACTTGTTGATACGGAACTTGTAAACTTGTATAATTTTGAATACACAATTTTACTATGCCCAATATACTTGTAATAGATGATGAAAAACCAATAAGAGATGCCTTGTCCAACATCTTGACGACTGAAATGTATCAGGTTGATATTGCCGAAAACGGTAAGAAAGGACTAGAAATGATTCAAGAACACACTTATGATGCCATTTTATGTGATATCAAAATGCCTGGTTTGGACGGTATGGAGGTCATGGCAAAGGCAACTGAACTTACGCCGGAAACGCCTTTTATATTAATTTCGGGTCATGGTAGCATAGAGTTAGCCGTGGAAGCAGTGCGCAAAGGGGCTTATGATTTCATTTCCAAGCCGCCTGATTTAAACAGACTACTTATTACACTTCGCAATGCTGTTGATAAAAACAATTTGGTGATTGAAACGAAAGTTTTGAAACGTAAAATTTCAAAAACCAGAGAAATTGTGGGTGATACGCCTGCCATTTCTAAAATAAAAGAAACCATCGCCAAGGTTGCACCAACGGACGCTAGAGTATTAATTACTGGCGAAAATGGAAGTGGAAAAGAATTGGTAGCCCGTTGGATACATGAAAAAAGCAATCGTTCTAATGCACCCATTATTGAAGTAAATTGTGCTGCTATACCAAGTGAATTGATAGAAAGTGAGCTTTTCGGTCATGAAAAAGGAGCATTTACAACTGCTATTAAACAAAGAATAGGCAAATTTGAACAAGCCCATGGTGGCACCTTATTTCTTGATGAAATTGGTGACATGAGCTTGTCTGCACAAGCCAAAGTGTTAAGAGTAATACAAGAAGGTATCTTGCAAAGAGTGGGTGGTGACAAATCGGTTACAGTTGATGTTAGAATTATAGCTGCAACCAATAAAAACTTACCTGAAGAAATTGAAAAAGGAAACTTTAGAATGGATTTATACCACCGTTTAAGTGTTATTGTTATTCATGTTCCGTCATTAAATGATAGAAAAGATGATATCCCAGTTATTGCCGAAAAATTTTTAAAAGAAATATGCGAGGAAAACGGGGTTAAAAAATCATTTGCTTCCGACGCTTTAGAAGAATTAAAAAATGTAAACTGGTCAGGTAATGTAAGGGAGCTAAGAAATGTGGTTGAGCGATTGGTTATATTGTCTGATTCCAAAATCACAAAAGATGATGTTATTGCCTACAGCAATCCCTCCACCCCTGTTTCCAAAACTAACAATATGTTTATAGATAAACATGACAAATTCCAAGATTTTAAAGATTTTGCTGAAGCCATGTTTTTGGATGCTAAATTGAAAAAGAACAATTGGAATGTGGCTAAAACTGCGGTTGAAATTGACATTCAAAGAAGCCACCTCTACAATAAAATAGATAAATACGGATTAAAAAGAAGCTAAATGATTGGTCAAGACCTCTTATTAGCCCAAACTCTTCTTGAAAAAGGCGAAGTAGTTGCTATTCCTACCGAAACTGTATATGGATTGGCAGGCAATGCTTGTGATGAAAATGCTGTACTTAAAATTTTTGAAATCAAAAACAGACCTCATTTTGATCCTTTAATTGTTCATTTTGGCAACATGGAACAATTGAAAAACTACGTATTGGAAATTCCAGAAAAAGCCCAACAATTAATGGATTTATTTTGGCCCGGACCATTAACAATTCTATTGCATAAAAACGATAAAATAGCTTTTCTCATTACTTCGGGAAGTGATAAAATGGCAGTTAGGATTCCCAATCACCCCTTAACTTTACAATTATTAAACCAATTAAATTTTCCATTGGCAGCGCCTAGTGCCAATCCTTTTGGTTATATTAGTCCTACTAAAGCAAAGCATGTTGAGAAACAGTTAGGAGACAAAATTCCCTATATTATTGATGGAGGTTCGTGTGAAGTTGGGTTAGAAAGTACCATTATAGATTGTACCGTTCTGCCCTTTAAAATTTTGAGATTGGGTGGATTAAGTATAGAAACGATTGAAAAAGGCATCAATGAAAAGGTTGATTTCCATTTAACCCAAAACAGTAATCCTGCTGCTCCCGGGCAGTTAGACAAGCACTATTCTCCAAGAACGCCTTTTAAACTAGTTGAGGATTTCAAACCAATTATCAGCCAAAATCAACATAAATCAATAGCATTTATCACATTTGGTCAAGCGCAAGTAGATAATTTCCCTTTTATAAACTTGAGTCAAAATGGGGACATTAATGAAGCGGCAAAGCATTTATTTGATACAATGCGAATATTAGACGAGCAAAAACACGATGTCATTTATGCTCAATTACTCCCCGAAACAGGATTGGGCAAAGCCATTAACGACCGATTAAGAAGAGCGGCTGCAAAGGGATAGTGTTTTAAACTATTGTTAATAATAATTAATCCGTTGGATATTATATTATAGTTTGTGGAATTCATAAAGAGTATAAATACTCAATTCTTAGACCAATAATAAATACAATAAAATAATCAATAAAAATATTACATTTGCACCTTAAAATTTTTAACCTTAGATTATAAAATGAGTTTATCACATGCTACACAAAATGAAACACAGTTTGATGTGTTTTCGCAAGTTGCCCGTTATGACCACGAACAAATTTTAATTTGTCAAGACAATCATACCGGTTTAAAGGCAATAATTGCTATTCATAACACAGTATTGGGACCCGGATTAGGAGGAACAAGAATGTGGAATTACTCGTCTGAGGCGGAAGCTATCAATGATGCGTTAAGATTATCTAGAGGGATGACTTACAAAGCAGCCATTAGTGGTTTAAACTTGGGTGGTGCTAAAGCGGTTATTATTGGAGACCCAACTAAACACAAGTCTGAACATTTGATGAGAAAGTTCGGAAGATTTGTTGACAATTTAGGTGGTAAATACATCACTGCTGAAGATGTTGGAACTACAACTAAAGACATGGAATACGTAGCAATGGAAACTGACCACGTGGTTGGTTTGCCTGAGATTATGGGTGGCGGTGGCGACCCAAGTCCTGTAACAGCTTATGGTGTTTACATGGGTATTAAAGCAAGTGCTAAAAAAGCTTACGGAAGTGACAATTTAGCTGGTAAAAAAATTGCAGTTCAAGGAACAGGAAAAGTTGGTCTTCATTTGATAGAAATGTTGAAAAAAGATGGCGCTATCCTATTTGCAACTGATATATTTGAGCATGGGTTAAAAATTGCTGCCGATAAATATGGTGCAACTATTGTAAAACCTGAGGAAATATTCGGATTAGATGTTGACATATTTGCTCCTTGTGCTTTAGGTGCTATTCTTAACACAAACACTATCGGACAATTGAAATGTAAAATTGTTGCTGGTGCTGCAAATAATCAATTAGAAGATGACAACATTCACGGTGATATGATTAAATCAAAAGGCATTTATTACGCTCCAGATTTCTTGATTAACGCAGGTGGATTAATTAATGTATACAGTGAATACAATGGTTATGTTAGAGAAATTGCTTTTGCTCAAACAGAAAACATTTACAATACTGTTCTTAACATTTATGAAAAATCAGAAGCGGATAATATCAATACTCAGTTAGCTGCAATTCAATTGGCAGAGAAAAGAGTTAACGATACAATGCATCTTCAATCAAAAATTTAAGTATTACTACAATATAACTTAAGCCCTTGGATTAATTTCTAAGGGCTTTTTTATTATTTGTACTTTAAAAGTATGCCTATAATTGGAATGATTATAAATCTATGTATTTCAAACCACTTAAAATCATCAACCATCACTTTGTATCCATAAAGTTTCCGGTTTTTCATTTGCATAAATTCATTGTAGGTGGTGTAACCTTTAACAATCTTATGGCAATTTCTCTCTAAATGTGAATCATAAATCTCCTTGTATCTGATGATTCTGTTGTTAAAATAAGTAATTTCTTCCATGATTAATGTAATTTAGTGATTCAAATCTAATGCATTTAAAATGAATAAAACAAGCTGTTTTTTAAATTAGTATTAAATAACAGTCTTTAAATTAATTGTTTAATTGTTAAATAGGATAAATTATAAGTTTAATTACTTAGAACATTTCTTACTTATTAATTGATTCAAATCCTTTGTATTATAAAAAAATATAAAGGATTTGAATTTATTTTTTGGGGCAGCTAAAACTAGCTTAATCTAGCAAACTAAGTTTATAAACTCAATTTGATTATCTCAACAAAGTAAGCATTCCTTTTTTGATAATTATCTTACTATTCAAATCTTTGAGTTTAATCGTGTATAAATAATCACCGATAGGCACATCCTCCCCTTTTGATTTTCCATTCCAACCATTTACAGGGTCATTGGTTTTAAAAATCAATTCACCCCATCTGTTGAAAATCATCATTTCGAATTCCTTTACTTTGTTAAAGCCAACAATATTAAACTGATCATTGATGCCGTCTTCATTTGGAGAAAACGTGTTTGGGAAATAATAGTTATTAGGCACTATAAAAAAGAATTTTCTCACTGTTGTACCAGAACAATTGTTCGTGTCTGTAAGCGTTAATGCAACGGTTAAAGTAACTGAATCGCTAATCGTTACACTTAATCGGTTTGGATTGCTAGCACCACCTAAAACGCCTGTCAAAGGACTTGTGTTCCATCCTCTTACACTTACTGCAACAGGTGTTATGTCATAAAATTCAGCCACTAAATTATTGTTTATCATTTGCACACTTGTGTCAATAATTGGAACTGGTTTAGGATACACCGCTATTCTATTGTTTAAATTCAATGTAGTTTGACAGCCAAACGAGTTTGTCGCAACACATTGAACTGATTTACTACCCAAAGTATTTGCTATTGAGTTAAATGGATTTCCATTGAATGAAATTTCATTTGGAATTTGCCAATTGTAGGTATTGTTAGGGTCTGTTGATATTGCTTCTAATCGAATAGGCTCTTTTTGACAATACTTAACAGCACCACTTACAGTGAAGTCTGGACTTGGTACCACTTTTACATTTTGCCTTACTGTATCTCTACAAAACTGATTTGTTTCAACCATTAATTGTATAACGTAATCGCCAATAGTTGTAAAGGTGTAATCCAATTGCGTTGCACTTCCAATAACGGTATTAGGTGTTAATGTCCATTGTCTGTTTGCAACAGTAGCATTAGTGCTGATGTCGTTCAACTGGAAATCATTATTTAGTAAACATTGGTCAGAATCGTTTATTTGAATTTTAGCTTTGGGACTTGCAAATACGTTGACAATATTCGCAAATGTGTCTTTACAATTCAACTGTGTATTTGTGATTAGTTTAATATTATAGTTGCCTGGATTCAAATATTTATGAGAAATCGTTGAACCATTTTTTACCGAGGCATCCCCCATTTCCCAAACATTGGTGTAGGTTCCTGAATTAAGCACACTGTTGTCTGTTAATGAAAATTGATGTCCTTTGAAACATTGAGACGAATTGTTGATTTGGAAATTAACGTTGGTACTTGGTAACACAATCACCGTTTTAATGATGCTATCAACACACATTTTGTTGGTACTCACTTTCAGTTTAACTTGATAGTTTTTTACAGAATCATAGTCGTGAATTGGGTTTGTAAGAGTAGAAAAGTTGCCATCGCCAAACGTCCAGTTGTTAGTCAAAGTTCCTGAAACAACACTTGATGAATTAGTAAATCTGAATTTGTTTTGGTTTTTACATTGACTACTGTCGTTGATAGAGAAAGCTACAATTGGACTTGGGCGTAAATAAGCGGTTTTCTGAATGGAATCTTTACATTGAAAATTACTTGTTGTTACCAATTTAACAATAAAGGAATCATTAAAGCTTGAATAATTAATTCCTGTAGGACTAGAAACTAAGCTAGTGTTTCCATTACCAAAATGCCATTTAGAATTATAAGTGCCATTTGAAATTGAAGAAAGATTAATAAAATCATAGGCATTGTTTTTGAAACATTGATTATTTAAAGCCACACTAAAATTAGTATTAGCATTTGGTTTTACAAAAAGCAATTTACTTGCACTGTCTATACATCCTAAGTTAGAACGTTCAATTAGTTTGAGCGTATAAGTTCCATGATTTAAATAAACCTTAGTTACTGAATTTTGTGAACTTGTGTCGCCATCACCAAACTTCCAAAAATTTGATATTGAGCCTGATTTAATCGTTGAATTACTGTTTAAAGTAAACTTATTATCAAGTAAACATCTTAGAGTATCAGAAGTGCTTATAACAACCTGTGGCATTGGCAATACATTAACTTGTTGTACAATAGTGTCTTTACAACCCATATTGCTCGTTACAATTAAACTAACATCATAGACAGAGTCTTTAAGATATATTTTAGTTGGACTTACATTAGTAGCGGAAGAAAGGTCACCAAAATTCCAAAGAGAATTGAAAGTGCCATTAGGAATTGTTGAAGTATTTGTGAAATTAAATTGATTGTCAGACAAACATTGATTAAAACTGTTGACACTAAAGTTTGCTGAAGGCGATGCTAGTAATGTATAATTTTTAGTTAAACTATCGGCACACCCCAAATTGGTAATTACTTTAAGTTTAACAGCGTTATTTAAACTGTAATTCGTGTATTTCTTAGCAGCGGGTTGAAATGCATTATCAGATGTGCCATCCCTGTAACTCCATAGCGTATTGAAAGTTCCGTTAGACAAGGATGTTAGATTGTTTATAGCCATTTCATGACTGTTATAACAAGCAGAATTTTGATTAAATGTAAAATCTAAATTAGCATTTTCATTTACAACAATCCATTTTGAAACAGAATCAATACATTGGAAATTGGAGTTTGCTATTAAACGTATTTTAAAACTACCAAAATTAGAATAAGTTTTAGTTGGATTTTGTAGGCTTGATTGAGTTAAGTCGCCAAAATTCCAATTGTAATTCATGTTTCCAGACAAAATTGAAGAAACGTTAGTCATTTGAAATACGTTACCACTTAAACATTGATTGGTATCATTAATATTAAAATTGACCAATGGATGAGGATTTATTTTAATCAATCTCGAACTTGTATCACTACAATATTGGTTAGACGCTATTATTTGATAAGTCCCAGAATCCGATAATAAGACATTTTGTTTTGAAAAAGTTTTACTTATTGAATCCGTATTAACAAATGAGTTTATCGACCATTTGAAATTATTAGCAGTGTTATTGAGGTCGATAGCAGACAATTTAAAAGTTTCTTTTTCACAAAGAGAAGAATCGCCCAAAGTAAAACTCAATTCAGTATTAGGGACTTCGCTCACCATTATAAAGCTGTCTTTTATGGTTTTAAATCCATCAATTGTAAGGCTAACCTTTTTATAACCGGGACTGTTATATTTTACAGAATGGGGACCTTTGGTATTGGAGTTTGCCGGAATTGCGCCTGTTCCAAAATCCCACAAATAACTAAATCCTAAACTTTCTGTTGAGTCAGAAAAAAGCACTTGATTGTCTTTACAAACAATAGATTTATTAGATTCAAATTTTGGAACGATTGAATCGACGATAATAATACCGTAATCCTCTGTTTGACCATAATCAAGATTAGAACAAGGATTAGTGCCTAATGAGCTAAAATCACTTCTGATTCTAAATCTTATTATCTTGTTTATTGTAGAATTTAGAGGAATGGTAATGGTATCAGAATGGTTCAACAAAGCAGCGGCTGGTTGATAAACAAGTTCGCCCGCATCCGTAAAATCACCATCGTTATTAAAGTCAATAAAGGCTTTTACTTGTTCATTGTTCAGAGCTCCTGTTTCAACTTTCAAAAGGTATTTTTTCCCTCTTTTTACTTTAAAAACCTTTCCACATGAAAAGTCGACATAACCACCTTCGGGCACTCTTCCTCCTGAAATATTTTCAGTACCATTCATTGTTACTTTGTATATACCTAATCCCGCAAAAGAATTAGTCGTTGTTGGAATACAAGTAGGTGAAATTACAGTATCTCCAATGAGTACTGAACCAATTAACGTGTCAATTCCAACACAATTTTCTGCCATAAATTTGAAAGAAACATTGCCTTTAGAGTTGAACTTTACAGATACATTTCGGCTAAAAGTATCTGTTCCGTTTACAAATTGATATTGATTAGAACTAAATTCCCATTTGTATCTACCGGGCACATTACAAGCATCACTTGTTAAATTTAAAGTAGATTTAAAACACAAAACAGAATCATAAGCATTAATTCTTGCAATCGGTTTATCTACGCCATCATTAAGAACGGGCCCAAACCAATTTCCACGGTTATAAGTTGAGGCATAAAGAATGTGATTTTTACACTGTTTGGAATTATCATAATACAGTTTAATATCAGTAACTCTTACGGAATGGGGTAATCCTTTGGCATAATATTTCCAAAAATTAATGGTTGTATCAGTGTACCAAATTCCACCACCATTTGTACCAACATAAATTCCTTTTTTGGAGTTAGAAGTGTCTAATAAAATACAATTAACATTGTGTGATAAATTGGAAGCTATTTGCGTCCATGTTACACCTCTGTTCAAAGAACGATATACACGGGTTCCAATTCCAACATACACTGCATTTTGTATTTTTGGGTCAGTTTCGATGGCATTGACAACACCTGATATTGGTTGAGTAATAGCATTCCAAGTTGGAGTTGTTGCATTAACATCATCACTTCTATAAAAAGTGCCATTAGATCTTCCTGCGTAAAAAATATTAGAATTAGCGATGTTACTTTCCACTCGATTGAAGTTAGAGGCGTTAGTGCCACCCAAGTTAAGTGAAATACGTGTCCAGGTTGGAGGATTGTTTCTGATGTTGTTGCTTCGCCAAATGTTTTTATATCCAACATACATGGTGTTTCCGTTTCCTTCTCTCAGAGTAAAAGGCGTTACCCATGCACCGTCTTCATTAATTCCATTGGTTCCGTTAGCAGCAATAGTTGCTTGAGTATTCACTCCAAACACCCTAAAAATACTGCCATAATATAATTCACCATAGCTATATCGATTGTCTGTTTGGTCAATGGCACAATCCATTCCGTCGCCTCCTCTTGTTGTATACCAACCTTTATTAAAATTACCTGTCCCATTGTCTTGATAGCCGTTAATAAGTATATCTTTTTGAGTTCTGGAACAATCCATTTTATAGATTTGAGCAATAGCAAGACCGCTTTTTACTGGAACCCAATTTACCCCTCTGTCTCTAGTAAAGTATAAACCTCCATCATTGGCAGAAAAAATTCGTTTTGTTCGGGCACAAGAAATTAATTCATGCTGATCGGCATGGATTTTATTAACCCAATACCCAGCTATAGTCCATGTTCTGCCTGTATCATTCGACCTGAAAATATTAACACCTCCGACATAAATTATGGCAGGATTGCTTGGGTCGGTAACCATGTCTTTGTCATACCAAGCTTGCCCTCCTGTTCCACTTCCATTTGTAGAATAGTCGTGAAGATTGGGTGTAGTTGATTGTGTTCTAAAGGTGGTTCCGCTATCTCTAGAAAGATAAAAACCTCTGTTTACACTTCCATTTGCCAACCAAAAATACACTAAGTTAGGCATGTTTTCGTTTACATCAATTACACCTCGTGAAACCGAAGTCGTTGGTAAACCGGTGTTAATTGCAGAGAAACTTACGCCGTTGTCGGTTGAACGAAACAGAAAACCATCCCTTGTTGCGTAAACAACATTAGGATTATTGGGTTTAAAAATAATGTCTTTAAAATTCCCTGTGGCAGTTGTAATTAAAGTCCATGTTGAACCATAATTTGTAGAGCGATATACACCATTGCTAGTAGCTGCTAAAACAATACTGGGGTTTCTGGGACTAACAATTAGTCTTCCAACCGTTCTGTTACCCATTCCTGAATTACTCATAACCCAAGTTTTACCACCATTAGTTGACTTAAACACTCCAAATCCTGCGGCATCGCCTGCATCTCTATCGCCAGTACCCATGTACATAGTATCTGGATTTATTGGGTCAAAAGCAATTGAAGAAACTCCAAGAGTTGGAAGTGAATCAGAATACACGGACCATGTTAAACCGCCATCAGTAGTTTTCCAAATACCACCGGCACAAGCACCTCCAAAAATGGTGTTTGTATCTTTAGGATGAATTGCAACTGCATTTAATCGCCCCATTCCATTAATTTGACCGGTATTATTAGTTGGAGTAAAAATAGGTCCAAATTCTTTCCAATCTCCTTGTGTCTTGCAAGAAACATTTCCGGGTCCTAATCCAAAAGTTCTGTATTTAAAGCGATTTTCATCATCTTGAATCATTTGGTTTAATTGATTCAATTGAGAGATTACATCGGGAAAATTACCCAAACTGTCAATCGTTCTTTCTGCCATCCACTCCCATCTTTTGAATGCCTTCCAACCACTGCCTTTCTCAATAGTTTTATTTTGCCAATACAGATTAAAAGCTCTTTGAGTTTGATAAAAGTTTATACTTTTATCTTGCATCATATTTATCCAATAAGGGAAATTGATAGTATCGTTTGTATTTTGTGATTTAGTAATGGTAACAATAAAAAACAAGGATAATAAAATTGGTAACTTTATTTTCATTTTACAAATATACTTTATTTATTAAATTTTTAAATATTTCTACTCAAGTTTTATTAATTTGAAATTTTTTTTTTACTTTTGTTTCATGTTAATTAGTTTTAATGGAGTTCTGACTCATTCAGACGATAAGCTTTTCAATGCTTCTAGCCGTATTTATAAATACGGTGATGGATTCTTTGAGAGTATTAAAATCATTAACAAAAAGCCACAACTAATTGAATTTCATTACGATAGAATATTAAGGGCTTCTAAGTTATTCCATTTGCCATTGAGCGATAAATGGACTTTAGACTATTTTACAGAGCATTTGGAATGGTTGTGTTTGAAAAATGGTTTTATCAATGCTAGATGTCGAATTGTTTTTTACAGAGAAAGTGAAGGTTTTTATGCCCCAGCAAGAGATAAAACCTCTTTTTTGATTGAAGTTTCTGAAAGTGATTCTAGTTATAAGTTAAATGACATTGGATATAAATTAGGGGCTTATGGACAAATTTTAAAAGCTTCTAATTTCGTAAGTTTTTTTAAACCATTGTCTGCTATCAATTATGTTTTAGCGGGTATTTATGCCAGAGACAATCATTATGACTCGGTTGTATTGTTTAACGAAGCAGGTAATGTTTGTGAAACATTTAACGCCAATATTTTCATAATTTCAAACGGGGTGGTTCATACTCCTCCTCTTTCTGAATATTGTTTAGATGGCGTAATGAGACAGTATATTATCAATCAAATGAAGGCGCTTGAAATTCCATTCAGTGAACAAGCTATTACAGAAGAAGATTTAAAAAATGCCGACGAGGTATTTCTGAGTAATGCAACCAAAGGAATAGTATGGGTAGAAAGTTTTGAACAATCTTTCTATCAATTTAATCAAACCTTTGAGTTACACTCAAAAATATTTGGACTTTAATCCATATTAACCAATAAATCCTGTTTGATTGGGACTTTATAAATGGTTTCACCTACTTTTATTCTTGAATATCCTTCAATAAATAATTTGAAAGATTTATTTTGATTTAATGCTTTTTCAACCAAACTCGAAATGCCTTCCGTTAATCCTATTTGAACTGGATTTACTTTCATTTTCAATGGTATAGAAAAAGGAGCATTTGAAGGTATTTCAACTTTTTCTAATTGAATAATATGTCCTAAAAAAATCCCATTAGCACTCGCTTTTAATTCGGTATTCAATAGTCTGCAATCCTTATAATTTGGGTTAAAGAAAGTAACGATTCCATCAATTTCAACATTATCAAAAGCGACTACTTCGGTATTGACAAATTTAACTTCTATAAATTCAGGCGCTTCAATTTTATTAAACGTATAAATCCAATATATTCCAAATGGAATTAATACAATTAGCAATATAATAAGAATTCTTTTGGTCATGAAAATAAGTCGGTAAGGAGTTTTACTTCAAAATAATTTACTTTCCTTAACCCTTCAGCATATTGACAATTGATAAGTCTACCCCATTGAATAGCTCTACCTTCAATACTGTCTAAAAAACTTTTGGATGAAATTGGAGTTTCCAATTCGTTAGAGTCAGGATTGTAAAATTGCGATGAATAAGCCAATAATGAATCCATTCGTGTTTTCCAATAGGGAGTTACATCTATTAAAATATCTGGTTCCAACAAGTAATCTTGAATATAAGAAAACACATTTTTAGGACGCCAAGCTTCTAGGTTTTCGCCATTGTGTTCGGTTATTAATTTGGGTAATCCCGCTAAGAAACAAGCTTCTTTGAGCATTGAGTGAGCTTTACCGTGGTCGGGATGACGGTCACGTTCAGCGTTAATCAAAACTATATTTGGTCTGTATTTTCTTATTTCAGTTACGATAGCTTTCAGGGATGCTTCATCATTAGTTAAAAAACCATCTTTCAAACCTAAATTTACTCTTATATCTAAGTTAAGGAGTTGTGATGCTTTTTCACTTTCTTGAGAACGAATGGTTTCGTTTCCACGGGTACCTAACTCCCCTTTTGTTAAGTCCACAATGCCGATTTTTAGTCCAGCAGCTTTGTGTTTTAATAAAGTCCCTGAAATAGAAATTTCTATATCATCAGGATGGGCAGCAAATGCCAATAATTCAATTTTTGGGTACATTGTCAACTTCTAATGATTTTATAATTTCTTCTATTTGGTAATCAATAACAGGGTCATAAGTAACTTTCATATTGGCATCGTATGTTTTTGCCATTGCTTGCCAAAACAATGTTTCAAAAGTACCTCTGTAATTTTTCAAAATATCCCAAGTGGTTTTTCCGGTTTCACGATGAATCAACTTTAGTAATATTTTGCCTTCTTCTACATAAAAGTTTTTTAAATCATCCATGAATTGCTTTTTAACTGCTTTTTCGCTTTCCTTA
>JBIPNH010000058.1:0-13646 GCA_044373665.1 Bacteroidia bacterium | reverse complement strand
GTATGTGTTGAAGATACACAAGCACCAACTATTTTACCATTAGGTGAAGAGCAAATTCAAATCAACTCTGTTTGGGTCGACCAAACTGATGTTGAAGATGCTTATGACTTAAATCCAACATTAACAAGAAATTGGGGTTTCAATGGTCAAGTAAATACATTAGTAAGAGCAACTTACCCTGTAACATACAATGCTGTTGATGGCGAAGGTAACAACGCAACACCAGTAGTAAGAAACTACAGAGTTGACGACTTTATTCCACCATCAATTGATTTGAATACATTCAATGTTGTAAAACATGAAGTAAGAACAGCTTACGCCTCAATTGAACCATCTGCATCTGATAACTACTATCCTGCAGGTCAAGTAAGTTTAGTTAGAATATCTGGTAATGTAAACCCTAACGTATTAGGAACATACACTGAAGTATTCGAAGCAGTAGACGGATCAGGTAACACTACAAGAAAAACTCGTACAGTTGAAGTAGTAGATACTAAAGCGCCAAGAGTTTGGGGTCCAATCATTACAGGTTGTGTTGGTGAAGATATTTGGCCAATGTGGGGTATCTCTACATCAGACAACTACTACAGCCCTGCTGACTTGTTGCCACTAGTAGAAATCGTTAACCAAAACGTTAACAAATTCGAAGAAGGTTTATACACTATCACTTACAGAGTAACTGACCCAAGTAACAATACTTCAAGTGAGTTCACTAGAATGGTTAACTACACTTACTGGCCTAAATGTGTGAACAACACAGTTGGTTTAGATGTAGCTAATATCGAAGAAAGTGTTGATGTGTATCCTAACCCAAGTAATGGTTTAGTAACTATCGACTTGAAAGGTGCTTTAACACAAAATGCAACTATCGAAGTATACAATAGCTTAGGTCAAAACGTGATGAGCCAAACTTACACACAAGCAAGTGGTAAATTTGAAATCAACTTGACAGACTATGCTAAAGGAGTTTACAGCATCAAATTGACTGTTGATGGTCAAGTTGTAAACAAAAGAGTTGTATTACAGTAATTAATATTTAAAATCAATCCTAAAAAGGGCTACCATTTGGTAGCCCTTTTTTTATGCTATTACCTCATGTATCGTGGCACTAATTTTGCTAAAAGTTGAACATGCACAAAGCACTATCTTTAATCATTTCTATTGTTTTATTAAATATCTCATTTGCTCAAGTAACCGATTCTATAGAATCAAGGCACCTAAGAAATATTACACAACTTACGTTTGGTGGCGATAATGCCGAAGCTTATTTTAGCCCGAATAGCAAAAACTTAGTTTTTCAAAGTAATAATAAAAAATGGGGTGTGGAATGCGACCAAATTTTTTCTATCGATATTGCTAAAGCGAAAAAGGAAAGAGAAAACTATGTGCCTACTAAATTAAGCAACGGATTGGGACGAACCACTTGTAGTTATTTTATGCCAAATGGTAAAGATATATTATACGCTTCTACATTTAAAGGTTCACATCAATGTCCCACTACAGTGAGTGTTCAAGGAAAGTATTTGTGGAGTATTTACCCTGATTACGATATTTTTGTTGCCAATCCAAAAGGTGAAATTATTAAAAGACTAACCGATTCAGTTGGATACGATGCTGAAGCTACGGTAAGTCCAAAAGGGGACAAAATAGTATTTACAAGTACCCGTAGTGGCGATTTGGAATTGTGGATTATGAACATAGATGGAAGTGGATTAAAACAATTAACTTTTGACTTAGGTTATGATGGAGGCGCTTTTTTCTCTCCAGATGGTTCTAAATTGGTTTTTAGAGCATCACGACCAAATACTGAATCAGAGATTGCCGAATACAAAAAGCTTCTCTTAGAAGGCTTAGTGGCGCCAACCAATATGGAATTGTATGTCATAGACACAAATGGACAAAATCTTAAACAAGTAACCAATTTAGGAAAAGCTAATTGGGCGCCATTTTTTCATCCTTCAGGTAAGAAAATTTTATTTTCAAGCAACCACTATTCTAGCAAAGGCTATGCATTCCAATTGTTTATGATTGATATTGATGGCAAAAATTTACAACAAATTTCAAATCAAAGTATTTTTAATGCATTTCCTATGTTCAGCCCTGATGGTAAACAACTCATCTTTTCCTCAAATAGAAACAACAACGGTACCCGTGACACCAATCTGTTTATTGCAGATTGGATTGACTAATCTTACTTAAATATCGTCAATAATTTCAGGATTATGTTCTTGTTTTGTTTTAGCAACATAAGCCAATAAAGAAGAATAGGCAGCCATAGATCCTATACCTATCATTAGGAAAATATCGCCATAGTCCCATCTCATAATTTTTACAGCAGCACCAATAATGATGAAAGCCGAAGAAAACAATCTTAATACTTTGATCCATTTCAGAACTTTAACGCCATGAATGGCAGTATCAACAACAAGTTTTTTGTTAAAAAACAAGGTTGTAAATACCCAAATTAATAAAAATATGGCAGGCGTAATTCTGTAAAATAAAAGAAGACGAACCGTATCTAAAGCAATAAATTGACTTATTAATATAAAAATAAAAGCCAACCAAAGAACGATAGACCTAAAGACTAACATGACACATTAGTATAAAGGAAACTGTTTCATCCAAGTATTTACCTCTTGTTTTATTTCATTAATAACGGTTTCTTGGTCGTGATTCATTAATGCTCTATCAATTAATTCAGCTATTTTAACCATGTCGGTTTCTTTCATTCCACGGGTAGTAATAGCAGGAGTACCCAAACGGATACCTGAAGTAACAAAAGGAGAACGTGTTTCGAAAGGAACAGTATTTTTATTAATGGTAATATCACATTTAACCAAAGTGTTTTCGGCTAATTTTCCTGTTAGGTAATCTGCTTTTGCTCTCAAATCAATTAACATTAAATGGTTTTCGGTGCCTCCAGAAATAATATGGTAACCTAAGTTCACCATTGCTTGAGCCAAAGCACTAGCATTGGTTTTAACTTGTTGCATGTAAGTTTTAAACTCAGGAGATAAAGCTTCGCCAAACGCAACTGCTTTAGCGGCAATAACATGTTCCAATGGCCCACCTTGTGTACCAGGAAAAACAGCACCATCTAATACTGCGCTCATCATTTTTGGTTCTCCCTTTGGCGTTTTTAAACCCCATGGATTTTCAAAATCTTTGCCCATCATTATAATTCCACCTCGTGGACCTCTTAGTGTTTTATGAGTAGTAGAGGTTACAATATGGCAATGCGGAAGCGGATTGTTTAACAAACCTGTAGCTATTAATCCCGCAGGATGAGAAATATCAGCAAGCAATAATGCACCCACACTGTCAGCAATAGTTCGCAAGGTGGCATAATCCCAATCTCTGCTGTATGAAGAAGCACCACAAATGATTAATTTTGGTTTCTCTCTCTCTGCTATTTCTGAAATTTTACTAAAGTCAATTGTTCCTGTAGACTCTTCAACACCATAAAAACTTGGTGAATATAGTTTACCAGAAAAGTTTACAGGAGAACCGTGGGTTAAGTGTCCTCCATGGCTAAGGTCGAACCCTAAAATTTTGTCACCTGCATTTAAGCAACCTAACATTACAGCAGCATTGGCTTGCGCACCACTGTGAGGTTGAACATTTGCCCATTCTGCACCAAATAGTTGCTTTAATCTATCTATAGCAATCTGTTCCACTTGGTCTACAATCTCGCAACCACCATAATAACGTTTACCCGGTAATCCCTCAGCATATTTATTTGTTAATACGCTTCCCATGGCTTCCATAACCTGTTTTGAAACAAAATTTTCTGAAGCTATTAACTCAATTCCGTGAGACTGTCTGTCGTTTTCTAGTTGTATGAGGTCAAATATTTGTTGATCTTTTTGCATGATAAAATGAATGAACAAATATATTGAATTTATTGATTTTAAATGAAAAGTCGAATAAATTGATTAATTTTTATTTTTTAAAGGATGTTAAAAGTTGAAATCACTAACAAAATGATTACAATAATTCACTTACAAGCGTTCATTAAAACTTGTATCACATCAAGAAATATCATTAAATAATTACTTACCTTTAGGGGCAGCAGTAGGTATCAAAGCTGCAATATCTCTGTCAAACAGATACATTCCACCTTTGTCATCGCCAATTAATCGCAATTTATCTACATTGTTTTTGGCTAATGATTCTTCTTCTAACTGCTCTGCAACATACCATTGCATAAAATTGTGAGTAGTATAATCCTTTTCTGATAAGCAAGCATCTACCACTTTATTTATTTCAGAAGTTACTAATATTTCGTGTTTAAGGATAATATCAAATATTTCTGTTAAATTTTTAAACTTTGAAATAGGTTCTTTAAGGGCAGGAACTACTGCTTTTCCGCCTCTTTCATTGATGAAACGAACTAATTTTATCATGTGAATACGTTCTTCATCGCTGTGTGTGTAAAGAAAATTGGCTACACCGTTGAATCCCTCAGACTCAGCCCATGATGCCATTGCTAGGTAATAATTGGAAGAAGACGCTTCTAATTCTATTTGATTGTTTAATGCGTTTTGGATTTTTTTTGATAACATATGTGATAATTTTTTTTAAAGTTCTTTTCTTAATCTTGCCACAGGAATATTTAATTGTTCTCTATATTTTGCAACCGTTCTACGGGCAATATTGTAGCCTTTTTCTCTTAAAATTGCCATTAATGCCTCGTCTGTCAAAGGTACTTTTTTTTCCTCTTGTGACACTGCATCACTCAATATTTTTTTCACCTCACGATTACTTACTTCCTCGCCACTGTCGCTCAATATACCCTCACTGAAAAAATACTTTAGTGGATATATTCCAAAGTCTGTTTGAACATATTTACTGTTAGCAACCCGTGAAATGGTGGAAATATCCATTCCTATTTTTTCTGCAATGTCTTTTAATATCATTGGTCTTAAAGAAACTTCATCCCCATAAAGGAAAAAATCTTTTTGCGACTCTAAGATAGCAGTCATGGTTAATTGCAATGTTTGCTGACGTTGTTTTACGCTGTCAATAAACCATTTTGCGCCATCTAGTTTTTGTTTGATATACTGAACGGTATCTTTTAAATTCTTGTCGTTTTTGGTGTCCTTGTCGTAAGCCTGTAAAGTTTCTGAATAGGATTGACTTAACTTTAACTCGGGGGCATTGCGTGAATTGAGCACCACACTCAAAACGCCATCAATATTATTTACCGTGAAGTCGGGAATAATATACTGCGATGTGCTTTGCGATTGCGACTGTCCGGGCTTTGGATTTAGCTTGGTAATTTCCTTAATAGCTGCTTTGAGCTCATCGTCGGTAATTTTCAAACTTTTCATTATTTTATCATAATGTTTCTTAACAAAAGCTTCCATGTGTTCGCTTAAGATTTTTTCAGCCAAATCGATACTTTTACTAGTACCGTAGTCTTTTTTATAAAGCTGCAATAACAAACATTCTTGTAAATCTCTAGCACCAATCCCAGGTGGGTCAAAATTTTGAATTTTTATTAAAATTCTTTCCAACTGTTCTTCGGTTGTGCTTATGTTTTCAGTAAAAGCTAAATCGTTAACTATGGAATCCAAAGGTCTTCTTAAATAACCGTCTTCTTCAATATTTCCTACCAAGTGCAATGCAAGTTGTAATTCCTCTTCATTGTCAAAATTGGCGTGTGTTTGGTCGACCAGAAAGTCGTAAAAACTTTGTTGGTAAGCAATAGGTAATTCTTTTTGTTCCTCGTCGGATTGATTGTAGTCGTCTGTCATTTTAAATCCGGCAGAATCGTCGGCATTTAAAAACTCAGAAACATTAAAATCTTCGGTATCGTAGTGGTCTGAACTATTAAAATCGTCATTAATACTTTCCTCATTGTTGAATTCTTCTTTCTTTTTTTCGGCAGCAGTGAAAGTTGCAAAATCTTCTTCGCTTTTTTCTAAAGCGGGGTTGTCGAGGAGTTCCTGCTCTACTCTTTCCTCAAAATCTGCAGTGGTCATTTGCAATAATTTGATGAATTGAATCTGTTGAGGAGACAATTTTTGCAACAATTTTTGGCTTAATGACTGCTTTAACATGAGGAAATTTTAATTTAATTCTAAAATTATCTGCAAAGTAAATTAATTTTGCGGTATTATTACAAAGATTTTTAAAAATGTATATTAGAGATATTGCCCAATACGAGGGAAAAGAAATTGAATTAAAGGGTTGGGTAGCCAACAGAAGAGACAGCAAGGGCCTTGTTTTTATTAATTTAAGAGATGGGAGTGGCTTGGTTCAGTGTATAGCTGACCAAAGCAAACTGAATGAAACTGAATTTAACAATGCTGGTAAACTTGGTTTGGAAAGTGCTATTTCTGTAAAAGGTACAGTGGTAAAAGACGAGCGCCAAATAGGTGGTTTCGAAATACAAGTGCAATCATTGCATGTATACCAATTTGCCGAAGAATATCCAATTGCAAAAAAAGAACACGGTATTGATTTTCTTATGGATCAACGTCATTTGTGGTTGAGAAGTCAAAGACAATGGGCGATAATGCGTATTAGAAATACCATTATATACAGCATACACCAATATTTTCAAAAAGAAGGTTTTGTTCAAATGGATGCGCCTATTTTTACAGGAAATGCTTGTGAGGGAACAAGTAACTTGTTTGAAACTGATTTTTATGGTGACCCTGCCTATTTGAGTCAAAGTGGTCAGTTATACGGTGAAGCAATGGCAATGGCCTTTGGTAAAATATACACCTTTGGCCCAACTTTCCGTGCAGAAAAAAGCAAAACCAGAAGACACCTTTCGGAGTTTTGGATGATAGAACCTGAAATTGCATTCTGTGATATTCACCAAAACATGGATATAATCGAATCTTTTTTGCAGTTTGTCATTAAGCAAGTTTTAGAAAACTGCCAAGCGGAACTTAAATTAATTGACCGCGATACTGCAATTTTAGAATCAAGTTTGGAGGCTTTCCCACGATTAACTTACGACGAAGCTGTAGCCATTATCAAAGGAGAAAAAGATGTAAACGGACAAAACAGTATCAAATCATTAGAAGATGAATTAGCTGCTGTTAATGAACAAATTATAGCACTTGAAGCAGAAATTGCAGAAAGAGAAGCAAAAATAGCAGTTCCGGGGATGAAAAAAGGTGAAATAAACTTTAATCAAACCAAAATTGTTCAATTGAAACAAGCTTTGAAAGATGCCGAAGAAACCCAAAGAAACATTCCACAATGGTTAGCAAGTGCCAAAAACTTTGAATATGGCAATGATTTGGGTGGAAGTGACGAAACGGTAATCACCCGTTTGTTTGACAAACCAATTATGGTATACGATTGGCCGCATGAGGTAAAGGCATTTTATTTAAAACGTAACCCTGAACACCCTCGTTTTGCTAGAGGTGTAGATGTGTTAGCACCTGAAGGTTATGGCGAAATAGTGGGAGGCGGAGAACGTGAAACTGATGAACAAATGTTGCGTTCAAAAATTACTGAACACGACTTGCCGATGGAGGCTTTTGAATGGTACTTAGATTTAAGAAAATATGGAAGTGTTCCCCATGCAGGATTTGGATTAGGTTTAGAACGCTTAGTAACATGGATGTGCAAACTAAAACATGTGAGAGAAAGTATTCCATTCCCACGTATGTATGGTAGATTGTTGCCATAGGGGTAAGAGAAGGAATTAGGGTATAGTAATTAGGATTAAGGGGTTTCAAACTGTGCAGTTTAATTGATGCTTTGTTTTCATGCCGTTCAGCCTCATTTTAACGGCCACCCTAATTACCCTGAGGGTATCGAAGTAGGTTTAATGTTTTCCCTCCTTAAAGAGTGATGTCCGATGATTAGATTTTTTTCTACAAGCCTGGACCCTGTCTCGGCTAGCTCTTATAACCTAATTCCTCGTCCCTTGCTCCTTTTATTATTATTTGATTTTTTAAAGGGATGCGCCTTTAAAAAAATAAGCATCTTTTTTAATAAATATCAATTCTTCTATAGATTGTTCTTCTATCTCATTCTCCTGTTTCGGAAAAATCGGAAATTCTTTACGGTTTAATTCCTGCATATTTTCTACTTTTAAATTAGGCGCCTTTTCATTTCCTTTATTAAGCTTAATAGTTTAATATCTTTACAAATAAATTGCAAAAGTGTAAAGAGAACTAATAATATTTTTTTTATTAGTTATAAATTTCAAAGAATCACAACTTTCATTCCTTACTCTTAATATTAAGGAATGTGTTGACCATTCAAAACAATTCATCTATAAATTGAATATAAATGCAGTTGTATTCTAGTTTATATGTAAAACGAATTTCACAAACCGCTGATTATCATATTTTTAAATACATTTTTATATTAAATTATCCATTATGTGAAAACATGAAATAATTTTTAAATATTTATTTGCCTAATATTCAGCTAAATAACGATTATTTTAAATTTTTTTTAAATTATTAAAAACTAATCCCATATAATTGCGTTTGATAATTGTTAAACAAAAAGTGACAAAAACACTTTTTCAAAAAATGGGCGTAATCCGAAAAGCCAAACGAGTAGGGAAATTTAAAAAAATACAAAATGGAACATTTAAAAATCGCAAGCGATAATTACGTAGCCTTTACGTTTTTTATCGGAACAATGGCTATGATGGCCGCTTCAGTTTTCTTCTTTTTAGAATTAAACAACACTTCAGCTAAATGGAGAACTTCAGTTTTAGTTTCTGGTTTAATTACTTTTATTGCAGCAGTTCACTACTACTACATGAGAAGCTACAATTTAGAAACAGGTGATTCACCAACATTCTTTAGATATGTTGACTGGATTTTAACAGTGCCTTTAATGTGTGTTGAGTTTTACTTAATTACCAAAAAAGCAGGTGCAAAAATTGCCTTGTTATGGAAATTAATCTTGGCTTCATTAGTAATGTTAATTACAGGTTACGTAGGTGAAGTATTAGACAGAGACGGAAGTGTATTGTGGGGTGTAATTTCAGGTGCAGCTTACTTCTACATTGTTTATTTAGTGTGGTTTGGTGAAGTAGCTAAATTGGCTCAAACTGCTGGTGCTCAAGTAGCAAAAGCAACTAAAATTTTGGGTTGGTTCGTATTAGTAGGATGGGCTATCTATCCATTAGGTTACATTTTAGGAACTCCAGGTGGATTGTTCGGTATGCAATTGGTTTCTGACCCAGCTGCTGCTGCTCACGCTATGGATATTGTTTATAACATCGCTGATGCTATCAACAAAATTGGTTTCGGTTTGGTTATCTATGCTTTAAGTAGAACTAAAGAAGATTAATTCAAACTAAACGCTTAAACTTATTAAAACTGAAGGCTATATTTTTATTAGTATAGCCTTCTTTTTTTGTCAAAATTTTCAAATTAATGCAAGCACAAAATCAATTTTTAAATACCGGTTTTAATCATACAGATGTTATTTACGACTATGTGTTTATTGGATTGGGTGCTAGTAACAGTTTGATTTTATTAAAACTGCTTCAATCAGGTCTTTTGGAATCTAAAAAAGTAGCCATTTTTGAGCCTGATAAAAAAAACCTTAACGACAAAACGTATTGTTTTTGGGCTGCCCCTACTGACCCAATTGTGAATGATTTAAAACCACTGATTACTCATTCTTACAATGCAATAGTGGTGAATGATTCTCCACTGCAAAACATCCAAAATCAAGTTTATTATTACATCCAAAGTATCGACTTGTATGCGCATACTTTGCAAATAGTACACAACAACAATTTTCCTGTTTTTTCACTCAAAGTGGAAACCCTTTCTAGCGAGGCTGATATTCAGTTTGTGCATACTTCCGAGGGTACACTTAGTGCCCATTTCGTGTTTGATAGCAGAACCCCTTCTTGGAAAAACTTAAAAAAATCGGAGATTTACCTGAACCAATCTTTTTATGGCATCCATGTAAGGTGCGACAATGAGGTTTTTCAAGAAAATGCTTTCGAAATGATGAATTTTAATGTAGACCAAAGTGACTACACCCAATTTGTTTATACCCTCCCGTTTTCTTCTCGTGAGACATTGATTGAACTAACTCGCTTTGGCACAGAAACTATTCAAATTCCCTATGCTAAGGAAATATTGGATAAAAAAATTAAAGAAGTGTATGGTAACTATCAAGTGATAGCTGAAGAGTTTGGTTGTATTCCAATGACCAATTGCAACACTCCACACAGTGAACACAAAGGGGTTTTAAACACAGGCGCAAGAGCTAATTTAATAAAACCAAGTACAGGCTACGGATTCAAAAATATGTTTGAATTTGCTTCTGTTGTTTCTGCCAAAATAGCCAATAATAACACCGACCATTTCAACAAAATAAACATAAAATCTAAAAAAAGATTTAAGTTTTACGACACTTTGTTGCTTATTATATTACAAAAGTGGCCTTTCCTTGGAAAACCCATTTTTTCAAAATTGTTCAAAAGTCAATCCATTCAAACGGTGTTTGCGTTTTTAGACGAAAAAACAACTTTACTACAAGAAATTAAACTGTTTTCTTCCTTGCCATGGCCACCATTTTTAAAGGCAGTTTGGATTAACCTAATTAATAAAAATCAACTCAGGTATTTAAGCGTGTTTTTTTCTGTGTTGATTTACTTATTTATCCATGTATTTAACCCAACAATAGCAAGTTACTTTTCTTATGTCGTTATACTTGTTGGACTTTTATGGATAGGCATTCCACATGGTGCCGTAGACCATCTTTTATACAAAGGTAAAGCGCTGAATTCTCTCCCGTTATTTATTCTTAAATATCTAGCGATTGTTGTGTTTTACTTTATTTTATGGCAATTTCAACCAATAGTCTCTTTGGTTTTATTTGTGCTATACTCGGCATTCCATTTTGGTGAATCGGAATTGGAAGAAACTGGCGTTCAAGTGAAAACCAATCAACAGTTTTTTAGAGCGTTTTTAACAGGACTTTCTATTTTATTGGTTATAATGGGTACACATTTCACCGAATCAATTCAAGTTATTAGTCATATTCAAGGTTTACAGCATTTGCAGCAATATCACACTGTTTACCCGTTTCAAAGTCTCCTCATTGCTATTTTGGGATTTTTATACTTGTGTTACCAAAGATTGAATGCAAAACAA
Organism: Bacteroidia bacterium; assembly: GCA_044373665.1. Classification (GTDB taxonomy): domain Bacteria; phylum Bacteroidota; class Bacteroidia; order NS11-12g; family UBA955; genus JABMMZ01. The sequence goes on along the minus strand of JBIPNH010000058.1, from coordinate 2,535 downwards.
ACGTTATTTTCAGGCTTATTGATGATATTACTTGCAGGTGTAATTGTGCCACTACCATTGGCATTTACTCTATATTTTGTATTTCAACACAGTTACAATGCTTGGCAACATTTGCAAAATGGCTTATCTGTTGGGTCAGTTTCTCTATACAAAAAAGCCATTCCTTATATATTGGGAGCATTGTTTATTTTTGCGCTTATATTAATGAAGGCCGTTTTTGTTTCAGAGATAAATCTCTCATTTTGGTCGTATTTCTTTGTCTTTATTGCTTGCATCAGTTTGCCTCACATGCTTATAATGCATCGTTTTTATAAAAATTAAGTTGCAATGAGGTTTTTTAGTTAGAAGCGATGTATTGCTTCTAGACAACTATTTATGAATTTGATTATTACTTTTTCATTATTACAGGAAATATTTTATGGTTTTTTAATAAAAAAACTTGAATAATTAAATAGATTTATGAATTTATTTAAAATTCAGTCTATTAAATCAGTTAATTCAGATATTATAATAATTGAGTTATTAGGTTTGTAAAATATCGTTATAACTTGTTTTAGAAAGAATAAAGTTTGCACATCAATAATTTAAAATATGTGTATATCAGCACCGGTCAGTTTTGTTGCTTCTGCAGTTCTTCTAACAGTAGGAGTTTATGCCATTAAACAAGTTAAGCATGGTAAGCAGTATTTATTTGCAAGTTTGCCATTAATGTTTTCCATCCAGCAATTCTCAGAAGGAATAATTTGGTTATCTATTACACATTCTGAATTACTGCATTTGCAGCAACCATTTATTTATATTTTTCTGACCTTTGCCGAAGTAATTTGGCCTGCTGCCGTGCCTATTTCAGTTTTGCTTTTAGAAAAACAGAAAATGCGAAAATTAATTTTAGTTATTTTTAGTACATTCGGTTTAGTGTTTTCGGGTTATATCATTTATTGTTTAATTTATTATGATTTTGGTATTGAAATACGAAGGTATCATATCTTTTACACCCAGTCTTTTCCTGATACTTTTAAAACAATTTGTGGCGTTGTTTATGTAGTTAATTGTGTGGTAAGCCCATTTATATCGTCACATAAGCCAATGCGAATACTTGGATTGATTATATTAGCCTCCTTTTTAATAACTCAATTTTTGTTTAGTGATGTAATCATTTCTGTTTGGTGTTTATTTGCAGCATTAGGAAGTGTAAGTGTTGTTTGGACACTTAAGAAAATAAACAAAAGAATTCCAAAATAAGACTAGATTGGCTATGCCTCTCAATTTATTCCCTATTTGAAAGATTATTCTTTACTGTATCTTTGGCATGTAAATTGAACCGGTACATCGATTCCAAAAAATGAAGGTATATTTAGTCGCAATATTGTGTTTTTTAGCACTAGGGTTACACTCGCAAACCGAAGTGCAAATCATTGGTGGCGAACGTTTGTCTATTAATCAAATTAAAAAGGAAACCACTATTGCCCAAAATGTTGTTATTAAACACAATGGTGTTACCATACAATGCGACAGTGCCATTCGTAAGACGGAAAAAGGCATTATTGAAGGTTATGGCAATATAGTTATTTTTCAACCGGATACTTTTTACCTTTCTGGTGGCGATTATTTGAAATATGACGAAGCCACAAAAACTGCCATGGTTAATGGTAAACAAGTGATTTTGAGGGATGATCAAATGACCTTAAAAACCACATCTATTTTATACAACACGGTCAACCAAACTGGCTTTTATACCAACTATGCTGAAATAGTGAATGGTTCCACCACCCTAACAAGCGGTAGAGGCACTTATTTTAAACGTGCCAATTTGTTTAACTTTAAAAAAGACGTTGTACTCAGAACTCCCGATTATACCATGTTTTCGGATACATTGGATTATTTTTCTAATTCCAAAACTGCTTATTTTTACGGACCAACTAAAATTGTCAATGAAGAATCTACTATTTTATGCCAATATGGGTGGTACAATACCAAAACTGAAAAAGCGCAATTTAGCAAGGAAGCTACTATTATAAGTGGTTCAAATACAATCAAAGCTGACAGTTTGCTTTATGACAAAAAGAAAGGCGAAGGAAGAGGCATTGGTAATATAGTGCTTACAGATACCGCCGAAAAAATACAAGTGTATGGTCAGCGTGGTTTGTATTACGAACAAAAAAAGGAAACTTGGATTACACACAGCCCAATGGCGCAAAAAATGGATACAGATGATACATTTTTTATCCTTGCAGATACGTTTTACTACCTCAACGATTCTAACCACAGAATGATGAAGGCTTTCCATCATACCTCAATTCTCCAAAAAGATTTGATTGGTCATTGCGATTCCCTTTTATATAATTTCAAGGACAGTCAAATTAACTTATATCAAAATCCAATTCTATGGAATGAGAACAATCAGATTACGGGAGATACCATGTACATTCTATTGCGAAACAAAAAAATTTATCAATTAATTGTCAATGAAAATGCTTTTATAGCCTCGCAGGTTAAGCCCAATTATTACAACCAAATATCGGGTGACAATATGGT
>JBIPNH010000174.1:0-3981 GCA_044373665.1 Bacteroidia bacterium | reverse complement strand
CTTCCCAACCTAACATCTAATTGTCTAAATTCGGTTGTATAGGAATTGCCATTACCGCTTATCTCATTGTCCTTTTCCATACCATTAAACCCGTACCTATAACCCTTATCCCACACACTACAAACAGTTAAAGTGTCTAATGTCATTGTAATGTAATACATACTTAAGTTATCAATATCAACAAATGGATTTGGGCTAGATCCATAACTTCCACTTCCTGTTATTACTTGGCTAATTTCAATAGTTACATTTCCTGCATTTACTGAGGTAAAGTTTATACTTTGTGAACCTGTCACTGTATAAGTAGTTGATATTGTACTTCCTCCTGGTCTAAAAATTCTAACTCTTACACTTTCTGTAAATCCCGTTATGTCACTAAATGCAACAATATCAAAATCTAAAGTATAATTAGTGTTGGCTGTTACAGCAACTGTTTTTGTAGCTAATGGTCGGCTTGTCCATATAGACTCAATGTGTAATACATTGCCAGTTGGGTTGGTAACTGTTATAGAGCCTGTTCCTGCAACAAATCCACCTACACTGCTGCTGCTAAAATCTTCTTGAGCTATATAATTATTGACATAAACTGTATCAACATAGGTGCTACATTGTTGTATCCCCTGTCTGCCTGGCATTGGGCTACCAAATGCATAATAGTCTGTGGCACTTACCACTTCCGCATTATAGGCTATTAATCCATTGCCTGTACAAATACCTGTTCTTCTGTCGCTTACCACTGCCAACACATTGCCTAAGTGATTGCTTAGTTCATAATGGCGTTTGCCTCTTATGTTTTCGTATTCATTGGACTGTAAGGTGCTGCTACTAGCTGTATTACCTATTACCAATACTTGCTCCGCATTGTAAATGCCTATACGACTGCTGCCATATATATGGGCTTCACTCCATCGGAAAGTATCTGTATCGTAAGTGTAGGTGCTCATGGTATTGCCTTGTGCATCACGAATATAATATGTTTCTTTGATATTTCCATTAGGTTGTGTTACTTTTTTATAAACACGATGTCCATCGGGGCTATACTCATACGCTAGATTTGGTTTAGCACTTCCACTGCTTCTGATTATACTTTTTATTTTGCCATAAACTGTCCATTTTATTTCCTGAATCTGTTCAGCTTGGTCGCTTATTAAGTTACCTATCTCATCATAGCTGTAGTTTCCACTCAATTGGTCGTCAATATCATCGCCATAATTTGCCAGTGGCACTACATCGTCCACATGGGTCAATTGGTTTTTGCCTGATGTGTAATTATAAGTAAAGTTATCCATCAATAAAGCTCCACCACCCACAGTAGTCCCATTTCTTTGCAAGGTCATAATGTTACCATTAGGGTCGTAACTAAAATGCTCTTCATAATCGCTTACAGCAGGGGCTGTAGTACTCCATATATTACTACCTAAATTAACTTGATTATAAGTATAGGCATCTTTTATTCGGTTCAGTTGGTCGTAGTTATACGCTCTTGCTTGTGGGTTAAAGGCATTCATAAATGGCAGAATAGCTGTTACCATGTGGCGTATGTTGCCATTGTATAAGTTTGGAGACGCATTGCCCAATGTAGTTCCAACTGTACTTGGTGTAAACTGTTGTGCAATAGTCAATGGATTTAATGTTCTGTTCATCCCAATTGGGGTATGATCGCCTTCATAGTAACCTAAACTAAATCCAAACACATCTTTTGCCACAAACTGATTGATAGAACCTCCGTTGCCATCTTGTCCTATATCTCTATCTTCTTGTAAGGTTGTACTGTTTACACCTTTTAACCAACCGTGAAGTGTGTATGCATAGTCAACACCTTGAACTTTAAGTTCGCCCAATTCTGTTCTTTTGAGCGGTCCATGTAAATAATAAATATAATGTGCTTCTTTGTCCCAATGCACCATATTAGTACTGGTGTAGGTGTTTATTATTCTGTTATCGCCATCATAACTGTACTTATGTGCAAACTGGTCGGCATGTTTCTTTTGATAAATGACTTGATTCACTTTACCACTTACCAAATCATAATCGTAATGGGTGGTTTTATAAGATTGGCTAATACCACTTAATGCAGGAATTTCCCTTAACAATACATCCACATTACCATGTATATCATAAGTGTAATGAACAGCTTGGTTGTATGTGCCTGTAGCATTTGCACCTGAACTTAGGGTTTCAAAATATTGTATGCTACTCACTCTGCCTCTCATGTTGCGTTGAGTGAAATAAGTGTTACTTGGAAAAGTGCCAAAAGGAATATCATACAAGGTTCGTGTCACTTCTTTTTTGCTTGAAGCATTAATAAAATTAGCCAAACTGGTAGGGGAAAATGCCAAAGCAACGGTCATGCTGGTAGAACTTTGCATTTCACCAACCTCGGTTATTCTTCCCAGAGGGTCAAAATTAGTATAACTATATGATTTTGGAGATGTTGCATTTTGTTTAGCATTTCTACTTACTACCAATCTACCCACTTGGTCATACCAAAACTCACTTGCACCTCCATCGGGGGTTGTTTGCCATACCAACTGATTCAAAGTATTGTACTTATACCTTGTAGCCATATTATGACTTGGGAAACTACCTGTGGCATTATTATTCCTTGCATTTTTTACAGCCAATAAAAACGAAGGACTATTATTAATATTAACACCAGCAGGAGGTACTGTTTGTATCAAATTATCCGCTTGGTCATAATAATAGAGTGTATAATGATATTGTAAATGAGGATAAGTAATGGTGTATGTTTCTTGGTCAAAGGCAGTCATACACTTAGCGATGTATTTTTGTCTAAAATCATATCGCACACTATCTATGTATTCTTGATAAGCTTTTTTAGCATGGAAATTAGCCATGGTTTCTAACCTGTCTTTGCATTGTGGTTTGTATTCATAAGAATGAATAAAAGGTTTATCACACAATTTTGCTGTATCTCTAAAAGTGCATGTGTCTTTGAGTTTGTATTTGACAGCTTGTCCCCTTAATGTAGTTCGATATATTGACCCATCTTTTAGAACTACTTTCACATCCACATGAAAATATTTAGTTGTATCACAGGCGATATTAGAAACTGGTTTGAAATTATAGAATTCAACTATTTTACTAAAATTGATTTTATTGTTTAAATTCTTAGTAAAGGATAAACCTATAACGCTGCTGTCTCCACAATTATCTTTAATAGAGAATTTAATTTGAGGCATTCTATTGTTTCTTGCCAAGAATTTCAAATTAGTAGAACATGATTTATTGGTGTTTTTATATAAGTAAGTATTAGCATATTCGTCATCATGAGGGGACATATTCCAACCAGAATATGCAAAATAGTTTCCTAAACTTCCCTTGTTTTCTGAAAAACTATTAAATAATTTTCTGAGTAAAGAAGTGTACTGAGTGTTTTTCATACAACAATCACCTGGCACATCACCCATTTTAATACAGTCAGCATACATAAACATAAACGAGCGATAATATTCCCACCCCCAAGGAAACTTCGGAGGACGAGCATGAGGGAAATTATTTAAACCACTCAAAGGTGTTGTAATTCCGTAAAAGTAATTCATAATTAATTTTAACTTAACTGTATCGGGTGGCAAAATAATACCTTCGTAAAAAAATCTATTAAAAATATAAATTAAATCTAAGTCGCCGTCAGTTAATGTTTTTAATTGAATAGCAAAATTCAAAAAACTATCACATGGTATTATCTTTTTATTTGAAGCTGGGTTGCTTGGTGGAGGATTACCTCCATTTCCTTGACTTGGGTTACTTGGGTAGGAGGTTTGTGGAGGTTTATCATAATAACTATTAGTATAAGATGGATGTTTGTCGTCGTCACATTCAAAATCACAAGTGGGTACTTCAATATCGTCTTCAATAACTAAGTTTTCTAAAGCCGTTTTTTGATTTTGACTCCAGTTTGAATTAGGCAGCAAGGGTCCAGGAGATGGGTCTTCTTGACTTTCCCATGCCTCTTTACAT
>JBIPNH010000173.1:0-4077 GCA_044373665.1 Bacteroidia bacterium | reverse complement strand
CCGATTCAATTTTATACGCATCGATCAAAATAGGTTGATATTTTAGACCAATCACCATTACTCTATTCGTTGAAGTATCTTTGGAATTCTGCGCAGTGAGTTGACCAAAGAGTAATAGTACAGCAAAAAAAGAAAACGATTTAATATTCATTTGAAAAACAAATATCGTGTTTTTAGTGGCTTGTATTTTCAAAATCTTTCCACATCAAGTTATGGTTTTTTGGACACTAAATAACCTTTTTTATATCGACATGATGTTGCTTAATTTTTAATCAAAATAAAACAATTTGACAATAAATTTAGAGATGGAATTCCGATTGAGATTCAAGATGTATTAAAAAAATCAAAAATATGAGTATTATAAAATCAAAAAAGCTCATTTCAAACAGACCTATATTTTCCAGAAGGATTAAAGCAATTATTTAAGAACCTTTTTTTGATAAAAAGAACATAAAAAATTCAGAATTAAAAGCAAATTCGAACATAATTTAGAAGGAAAAACAATGTTAAAGACATTATGAATTCCATAGTTAAATGAGGAAAATGTAAAATTCACATTTAAAAAAATATTCTAATAATAGAAAATAAAAAAGTACGAGAGCTAAAAAGAAACTATCAAATTCAAAAAAAGAGAGATTAATTAATAAAAGTTATCGAGAATTATTAATAAAGTAAATACAGTTCAAATTGTTAATGACACAAGTTTTACAAATATTATTTTAAAATACCAGTATTCCAATTGGAAAATTGGTTCAAACACCAACGTTTACTATTTAAGAAACAAAAAGTTAAGACAGATATAACAATTCATTGATATAAAAGGCCAATTTGAAAATAATTACTCATTTAATTAATAAAAGAGTAGGATATGTCAATTATTCACCTACCTTTGTATCGTGTATAATTAATACACAGATTTAATTTATAGTAAACAGATGAACATTTATGTAGGAAATCTTAGCTTTCGTGCGAGCGAGCAAGATGTTGAAAACCTTTTCACCCAGTACGGTGAAGTTAGCTCGGCTAGAATCATTACTGACAAATTCACAGGTCGTTCTCGTGGATTCGCTATTGTAGAAATGAATGACAACAGTTCAGCAAATGCTGCTATTAGCGCATTGCATGAAAAAGAATTCATGGAAAGAAACTTGGTAGTTAACGAAGCTAGACCAAGAGAAAACAATGGTGGCGGAAGTAATTACAGAGGCGGAAACAACAACAATGGCGGTGGCGGTGGTTATAACAAAAGATACTAAGCACTAGTTATTCCAGTTTAAATTATTGAAGCGAAACCCTAAAAAGTTTCGCTTTTTTATTGCTCCATATAAAGCTCCTCTCCTTTCATTGTCCTTAAAATCAACAAGAAAGAGATAATTGTCAGAGTTAGCAAAATCACAAAAGGTCTGAAATTTTGTACACCTGTTCTTAATTTGAAAAAATGTTCAAAAAGCACTCGACAAATATCAAAAAAATGCCTATTTTTGCAAAAAATTTAAATATTCAAATTACATAATGGCTAACACCGGTAAAATTTCTCAAGTAATTGGTCCTGTTGTGGACGTAAACTTTAGTGAAGAAGGTTCAAATCTTCCCAAAATATTAGATGCATTGTATGTTAAAAAATCTGACGGTACCACCGTCGTTTTAGAAGTACAACAGCATTTAGGTGAAAAAACAGTTAGAACAATTGCTATGGATAGCACTGACGGACTAGTTAGAGGTTCTCAAGTTACAGATTCAGGTCAACCAATTTCAATGCCTGTAGGTGATGAAATTAAAGGACGATTGATGAATGTAGTTGGTGAAGCTATCGATGGTATCAATGTTCTTGCAAACAAACAAAGCAGAGCGATTCACGCAGAAGCGCCTAAATTTGACACATTATCAACTAGTACTGAACCTTTGTATACTGGTATCAAAGTTATCGACTTATTAGAGCCTTACGCTAAAGGTGGTAAAATCGGTTTATTTGGTGGTGCTGGTGTTGGTAAAACAGTATTGATTATGGAATTAATTAACAACATTGCAAAAGCATACTCAGGTATGTCAGTATTTGCTGGTGTTGGTGAAAGAACCCGTGAAGGAAACGATTTATTGAGAGAGATGATCGAATCAGGGGTTATTAAATATGGTAAAGAATTCGTTCACAGCATGGAAGAAGGTGGATGGGATTTGAGCAAAGTGGATACAGAAGAATTGAAAAACTCTCAAGCTACCTTGGTCTTCGGTCAAATGAATGAGCCTCCAGGAGCGCGTGCTAGAGTTGCCTTGTCAGGTTTAACAGTTGCTGAATACTTCCGTGATGGTGATGGTGAAGGTCAAGGAAAAGACATTCTTTTCTTTATCGATAACATTTTCCGTTTCACACAAGCGGGTTCTGAGGTTTCTGCACTATTAGGTCGTATGCCATCTGCGGTAGGTTATCAACCAACGTTAGCAACAGAAATGGGTGTGATGCAAGAGCGTATTACTTCTACAACAAGAGGTTCTATCACTTCAGTTCAAGCTGTTTACGTTCCTGCGGATGACTTAACTGACCCTGCGCCTGCTACAACATTTACCCACTTAGATGCGACTACTGTATTAAGTAGAAAAATTGCTGAGTTAGGTATTTACCCTGCAGTGGATCCTCTAGACTCTACTTCACGTATCTTGACTCCAGATATTTTAGGTGCTGAACACTATAATACTGCTCAAAAAGTAAAACAAATTTTACAACGTTACAAAGAATTACAAGATATTATCGCGATTCTAGGTATGGATGAGTTGAGCGAAGAAGATAAATTAGTCGTTAGCCGTGCAAGACGTGTTCAACGTTTCTTATCTCAACCATTCTTTGTGGCTCAACAGTTCACTGGTTTGGAAGGTAAATTGGTTGACATTAAAGACACCATCAAAGGATTTAACATGATTATGGATGGTGAGGTTGATGAATATCCTGAAGCTGCTTTCAACTTAGTTGGTACTATTGAAGAAGCTATCGAAAAAGGTAAAAAATTATTGGCTGACGCTAACAAATAAGAGTTATGCAAGTTGATATTTTAACACCCGATAATGCCTTATATTCTGGAGATGCACAATGTGTAACTCTTCCAGGAATTAATGGTAGCTTCCAAATTTTAAACAATCACGCCCCACTTATTTCTGCCTTGTCTAAAGGTGAAGTTGTGGTTGATAATGGTTCTGAAAAAAAATCATTCAATGTCAATGGTGGTATTGTAGAAGTTCTAAAAAACAAAATTGTGGTATTGGTTTAATTGCGAATAACATTATAAAGAAAAAACCATTCGTTTATAGCGAATGGTTTTTTTATGTTTAAAAATCTAAAAATTTTCTCAACCTTAAATACTTTACCAATTAATCTTCAGTATATATTTTATTCTCGATAACATAGGCATCAAATGGATCTGTTGAATCCACCATAACTTCAACATTTTGCCCTACCCTCAAATCAGTGTTTTTTATACCTTCTTGGTGAGTATACACTGTATATTTATAATAGTACCTAACTTTATAGTAATCGCCTTTAGAATTTCCTATTCCAATAATTTTACCTTCAATTATTTTACCGTTTTCATTTACTTTATTTATAAAATTTGCACCATACCATTTAGAAAACATTGGTCCGAAAAACATTATAGAGGCAATCAAAATAATTACCCCATAAAAATTAAAGTATTCTTTATTTTTTTCAAAAAACGCTTTATTTAATCTCAAAACTTAATAATTTAATTCATCATGTGAATTCGGCATTGCGAATATTCAATATCTTCCTGTAGTAATTTGAGCTAACTTAGCTTCATTAGCAAATACTGCCTCTGCTGTTCCCCACAATGTTTAATTTGTAATTTCAAATAATCAACATCCAAATAGTCTTCAATGATTTCAGGCCATTCAATAATACACAAATCACCGCTGTCTAGGTATTCCCAAAAACCAATTTCAGCCAATTCTTCTATGTGTTTAATTCTATACAAGTCAAAATGATGAACATTAAATCCTTCTTCAGTTTTGTAGGTATTGACAATATTGAAAGTGGGACTACTCACCTCTTTTGAAATTCCCCTTTGTGACAGT
>JBIPNH010000172.1:0-4083 GCA_044373665.1 Bacteroidia bacterium | reverse complement strand
ACCAATTTCATCTAACTCTTCTATGTGTTTAATTCTATACAAGTCAAAATGATGAACATTAAATCCTTCTTCAGTTTTGTAGGTATTGACAATATTGAAAGTGGGACTACTCACCTCTTTTGAAATTCCCCTTTGTGACAGTAGTTTTTTGGTTAGTGTTGTTTTACCTGCCCCTAAGTCTCCTTCTAACAATAAAACAGAGGTGGTTTTTAATTCATTATTGAGCAAAAAAAGAACTTCATCAAGTTGATGAAGTTCTAATGTTTTATCGAATACGGTTTGCGAAACCATTAATTTGCTTTTTTGAAATACTTCATGGCTTCTGGTAACCATGCTTGTAAGTCTTTTACTCTTTGTGCGTCACTTGGGTGTGTGCTCAAAAATTGAGGTGGTTTTTCTGAACTTAATGCTGCCATTCTTTCCCAAAAAGGAATTGCTGCTGAAGGGTCGTATCCAGCAAGAGCCATGAATACTAATCCCAATTTATCTGCTTCTGACTCATGATTTCGAGAATATTTTAACAGTGCTAAGTTACCTGAAATACCGAAAGCAATTGAAAAAATATCTTGTGTAGCTTGTGGACTTCCTGAGACAGCTACCCCTACAACAGTTCCCAACCCTTGTGCTTTCATTTGTTGTGTCATTCTTTCATTACCATGCTTGGCTACAGCATGTGCTATTTCGTGCCCCATTACAACTGCCAAACCTTGTTCATCTTTAGTTATAGGAAAAATACCGGTATAGAAAGCCACCTTTCCTCCTGGCATACACCAAGCGTTTACATTTTTATCTTCAATAGTGTTAAATTCCCAATTGAAAGTTGAGATTAACTGATTGTACTTCCCATTTTGATAGGTTTTGAAAAACTCTTTGATAGAAGTTGAGATATTGACACCTACTTTTTTTACAAGCTCACTTTGTGTGGTATTATTGACCACTTTATTTTCTGACAGGAACTTACGGTATTCTGTATCGCTCATTTTCATTAACTCGGCTTCACTTGCCCAAGTTGTTTGTTTTCTGCCTGTAATAGGCACTTTGTTGCATGATAAAATAATACTAGCAAAAAGGATGATATAGATAGTTTTCATTTTTATATAAATAAGTAAAAAGTTAGTTTTTAAAATTAAACTAACTCAATTTGTGCTGTTAAACCTTGTTCACACAATGCTGTACAAAGGGGTTCTAAAGCACTGTAAGTTCCTTCTTTAACACTACACTTCCCTTTTGAGTGAACAATCCAAGCACATTGTTCTGCCTGAATAGAAGTGTGTTTACAATACTTCATTAAACAATCTATAACATGATCAAAAGTGTTATAGTCGTCGTTATACAAAACTAACTCAAACTCACTTTGTGAATTTATTTCAGTTAATAATTCTGATTGATAAGACTCATTATGATCTAAATTGAATTTCATATTAAGGATATCTATTTCTGTGTTTCTTTAATAAATTAGCTTTATTTTCATTTCCAGCCACAAGTCTAACTATATTTTTTTGATGGGTCAGTACCACCATTAAGGCAGCAGCTATTCCAAAAGCTATAAACAAAGGTTCTTGATTGTTATAAATAATTACCGCAATAATAGGAAACGCTACAGCAGACAAAATACTACTTAATGATACATAACGGGTTGAAAATAAAATAATCAAAAACAAAAGCATGCAAACCAATGCAGATAAGTAATGAATTGCAATAACCATACCCAACAAAGTTGCGATTCCTTTACCTCCTTTGAATTTGGCATAAATAGGGAAAATATGTCCTAAAACAGCCAATAATCCAAACAACAATTGTAAGTTAACAAATCTGATAGTACCCATTTCTACAAAAGGAAGATAACGAACCAAAGAAGCTGCAGTTAACCCTTTTACTACATCTAAAAGCAATACAATGGTACCGGCTTTTTTGCCCAAAACTCTAAAAGTATTGGTTGCGCCTGAGTTTCCACTTCCGTGAAATCTAATATCTAATCCATAAAAAGCTTTGCCTACCCAAAGTGCAGTCGGCATTGATCCTAATAGATAGGATAAAACAGAAAGAGCAAAAATTAAAATCAATTCCATGCGGTGTTCAAAAATACTTAAGCTTGCAAATATAAATAATTTAATCAATAGTTTTTTAGTCTTAATTATTCGTCTAATTCAATGTCATTTCGTTTCAAGAAATTCTCTTTTTGACGCTCTGTTCCTATACGAATCACAAATTGTTCATCCGCCAATTTTTGAGAGGCTATTTCTATAGCTGCTAATAATTCAGCATTACTAGTTGCAAATAACATTGACCCTTTGCTGTATTCCATATAAATCCAATCACCATTATCGGTAATAAAGTAAAGATATATTTTATCACTACCTCTTCTTTTTTCTAGTGCAATAGTTGTCGTGTATTTTTTATTGATAACTGTTCCATTCATCAAAGCCAAATGGATTGGACCTGCAGCAATGAATTTTCTTCTAATTCTGTTGAATGCAAAATCGATGTCTGTAAATAAAAATCCTGAATTAAAGGCCCCTTCAGGTGTAATTACCCCTGAAGACTCCAATGAATTTGATATTTTAGTAGCGACTCTTACATCTTCATTTAACTCATGAATGGCTTTAATATTTTCCTCTGTGTTAGCAGCTGTTGTTGGAACCCCTGCCCCTTCTGCGGTCAACACTTTTAACATGGCTTTATTTATCTCCGTTGGGAATGGAAAATCAATTAGTGTCATTAGGTTGAATCGGTAGGTACTATCTCCTTTGGCCAGCACTGCATTACCCGCAGACTGAAAACGTACTTTAGGCGCTACCACTCGGAAATCAAAAATACCTTCTGCATAAATACTTTTGTCTTTTTCATTGAATTGCATGTAATTCCCTTTAAGTGCGTCATTTTGAAGCTTTTCTTTGTTACCTACAAAGAAAGCATCTTTGGTTTTGTCATAAAACAAAATACCAGTGTCTGACTGTAATTCAGGGTCGCTGTATCTGCGTTTCAAATCCAACATAATAGGATATACGTGGTTGCTGTCATTGGCAAAATACAAACCTACTGACAATTTTTTGTTGTCCTTGTCTCGTGGATTGGTAATATCAATGATTACATTTTGTGGGTCAACGACGTTTCTATATCTCAACCATAGTGTTTCCATGTAAGCAAAACTATGCATTGGTCGCACATAGCCGATGAACTCTATTGGTTTACGAATGCTTAGCACCTCAAACAAACCTTTGAATGCTATTTTATCATCTAATCTGAAATTACTTTCATCCGATATTTTTCCGTAACCAACCAAGTTTTTATCCGTATTTATTCTAATACTATCTAAGAACAAAGGTTGCTCTTTTTTGTATTTGTCAATGTATCTGTAATAACCAGTTGCTGACAAAGAGTTACCGCCTAATATGGTTGTTCTGCAATTTTTAATATCGTGGAATTTGTCTGTTTTATTGGCTTCAATTCTTGAACTATCCAAACGATCCATCATTGCTTTTTCTCTTACTATTGCTTTTCCTGCAAATGGATAAACACGACTATCGGCCACATCTATAAAAGGAATTTTTTCCATATTAATGACGTATTTAACCAAATCAAATTTGGCAAATGAACATTCAAACTTTAAGCTATCTGTTTGATTAGGAGGCAATCCAACAAATATTGGCTTGATACCTGCCATAGCTATTCCTGGTTTTACTTCCATCATCTTCTTATTCATATCCCATTTGTAATCATTCATGTTACTAGAATATTGATTGTATGGGAAATGGGTGTAAGAACCCACAAAATTGGACAAGAATTTACCTTCACGTTTATCAAAGTCTAAATCCCCTTTTACATTATTACTTTCAAAGGCAAACTTGCTTGGGTCGACCGCAAAAATTTTGATAGAAGAGTTCATTGCATTTGCTTTGTTTCGACCAAAAACCATGTCCATGCTTGTAAACATTGCTTCGTTCCATTTTAAATGGCCGTCGCCTCTTAAATCTTCTGGTGATAATGTCATTTTACCATCAAAAGCATACCTTGTTTTGAAAATTGAGAAATTACTGTCAATTCTGGTTTGAATCATTCTATCTTGTTTTGGGTACCATTGTG
>JBIPNH010000057.1:0-14061 GCA_044373665.1 Bacteroidia bacterium | reverse complement strand
GAAAATTCACGACTGTTCCAAATATTCTCTAAACTCAGTTGAGCAAAAATATTGGGACTACTAATACTAACTAAAACGAATAAGAGTGATAGACTAAATTTTGAAATTCCTAAGTTCATTTTGATGCTTTTAAAGCACGAAAATAAATAAATAAACCAGATTCACCTAATCCATTATTTGTATTTAAAATGTCTTAATTGGTAGATGAAACTCACCATGAAAAAACGATTTAAAACTTGGGTGTTATTGTCTTCAATGTAATTTTCAGCGACAGTTCTGTTGATACTTCTGTTTTGGTTCAACAAGTCAAACACAGAAAGCTTAAGTTCACCTCTTTTGTTTTTCAAGAATTTGTATCCTAATCCTGCATTCCACAACCAGATACTTTGATTGAATGCATCACCCAAACCATTGAATTTACTATTGCTGATGTCGGAACTAACCACCACTCTGTCTTTGATTAACCAATTGACTTTCCCGCTTGTCGTTTGAATGACGTATGCATTATTCAATTGTTCTTGCAGTGAATTAAAAACTGTATTGTAGTTGACCGAATAATTTAAGTTGAAATCCAATGCTTCGCTGATATTACTTGCCCAAACGATGCCTGCACTGGTGGCATAAGTAGTGCTATAGTTTTTATTGCCGTTAATTAAGGTAGGAATTCTACTGTAGGTTTGTCCTAAATTGGTGTTGATTATACTTTTCAATTTTTTTACAGGGAAACCATAAGTCGCAAATACCCTAACTCTGTGATTGCCTTCAATGTTTTCGGGCCTAGTAATTTGACTTCCTTTTCTTAAAATAACCTCATTAATTACAGTGTCTTTTTGAGCCACAGTGGTGCTGTTTCCTATGTAATTTTGAGTGAGACCTGCACTGATAAAGGCAAAAAAGTTAGTCGATTTAGCGGTGTTGGTATAACTGTATCTGCTAAATAAATTGTGAGAAAACTCTTGTTTCAATAAAGAATTTCCTGAACTCAATATCAATGGATTGTTATTGTTTACAACATTTTGCAACTGACTTAAAGAGGGTAGTTGTGTGCTTGTTCTGTAGTTAACTCTGATGCTTGTTGCTTTATTCGCTTGATAGGTTATAGTGGCGTTAGGCAATACATTGGTAAATGGTTTTGAAAATGAACTCTTGTTTGGAAAAAGTTCTTCGCCTTTTAAAACGCTTTCTTGAAGGACAGCACCCAGGTTAAATGACCATTTGTTTTGATTGTAACGGTAGGTTATTCCACCTCTTTGTGTGTTTACTGTATTGTCAAAAGTATTGCTTAATACACTGTCAACTAATTGGTATGATTGAGACAGGGTGTCAAATCGAGTGGTCAATTTAGTAGAGTTATTTTGATTAAAACTTGGGTTGTAATTAAGTTCTAAAAAAGATTTTTTACTAAGTGTTTGCGTGTAAGAAACAGAGGGTGAAAATGACTGACTCAAGTTAGTATTGTCGGAATTTTGTCTGAATGCATCATTAAAATAGGAGGGAATGAAATAAATATTTTCAGATTGTAACAGTTGATTGGAAGTGTTGTTGTTGATGCTGTGGTTGATTTGAACCGACAATGTATTGCCCGGTTTTTTGAAACGGTGACGAAACAATAAGTTATTGCTAATGTTGTAACCGTTGTTATTGTTGGTATTTTTACTGTTTGATTGATTGAGCGAGCGCAATGTGTCATTTTCAGTAAAGCCTAAAAACCTTGAAATAGAATTTCCATTTTGGAATCGGATTGAAGGAGTGTAAACAATAGAGTTTAAAGAATCAAACTGGTACTCAAGTCTTGCGTTAAAGCGGTGACTGTTGGAACGTGATTCACTAGAGTCGCCTTGATCGTAATATTGATTTTCCAATTCAGTAAGGAAATAAGTTCTTTCAAAATAAGATTGCGTTAGGTTTCTGCTGTTATTAAAAAAGTAACTACCACTTAATTTCAGTTTCTTTTTGTTCATTAAGGTATAGTTGATTCCCAAAGAATTACTGGTGTTTATTCCATTTTGTTGGGAGAGCATAAAGTTGGAAGTGTTTCCACCCCCCCAATTCATGCCACCAAAACCTCTGCTTCCTCCACCTCTTTGCGACATTCCTCCGCCTGGGGCACCTCCACCCACAGCACTTAAAATATCCTCCGTTGAAAAATTTTGTTGATTGATGTTGTTACTTAAGCCTATTAAAGAGATTCTGTGGTTTTTTGAAAATAAATTGATGTTTCCACCGGCAGCCCAACGGTCTTGCGTACCATAACCGGCGTATATTTTACCAAACTGACCTTTGTTTTTTCCTGATTTAGTGACAATGTTTAAGGATTTTTGACCATTCCCATCGTCTATTCCTGTAAATTGTGCTTGGTCACTCATTCTATCAAATACTTGAATTTTCGATACAATTTCCGCAGGGAGATTTTTTAGTGCAGCACTTGCATCATTTCCAAAAAAATCTTGACCATCTACCGTTACCTTTTTAACCTCTTCACCTTGGGCTTTTATAGTCCCGTTTTCCATTGTTATTCCGGGCATTTTTTTAACCAAATCCTCAACCGAGGCGTCTTTATTGACCTTAAACTGTGAAGCGCTAAATTCATTGGTGTCATTTTTTTGAACCACGGCTTGTCTTTCTTTGATGATGCCGCCGCTTCCTACCAAAATTTCATCCGTTTCTTCCATTTCTATTCTCACTCTGATCATGCCTTCGAATATTGGACAGTATTTAAAGTAAGTTTTTAAACCAATGTATTCGCATTTTACAAATACGCTTGATTCGGTGATATTAGGGATAAAAAAACGACCCAAACTGTCTGTATATCTTTGGGCTATGACAGAAGAATCGCTGAGTTTTAATATCGAAATATTGGCTTTAGCAAGAGGTGTTTTTGTGACTTTATTGAAGACCATGCCGCCCATATTTTGAGCATAGCTAGAAAAACTAAAAAGGATGAAAAGTGAAAATAATAAACTTTTAAAAAAAGAGGGGGTAAAATACATCATGGATTAGACGCGTCAAAAATAGTAGGGTTTAATCTGAATAAAAATCTTTTATAGTTGTATTGGCTTGTTTATCCGATAAAAAGGGGGTTCTATAGTTGATTTTTGTTATTTATCGATGAAAGAACATTTTTGTCAATTTCGTGGTTTTGATAGCTTGTTTGTGCGACATATATTGTATTTTCGCCACTTTATATTAATAACAATGGATGGATTGATAATGGCTGCTCAGATTATAGCAGCACTTGCTATTTTGGTTACCTTACACGAATTAGGGCATTTTTTGGCAGCACGTATGTTTGGTATCAAAGTTGAAAAATTTTACCTTTTCTTTGACGCTTGGAATTTCAAGTTATTTAGTTTCAAAAAAGGTGATACTGAATACGGTATTGGCTGGTTGCCACTAGGCGGTTATGTGAAAATAGCAGGGATGGTGGATGAAAGTTTGGACAAAGAACAACTTAAAAAACCAGCTGAATCATGGGAATTTAGAAGCAAACCAGCTTGGCAAAGACTCATAGTAATGTTAGGTGGTGTTATTGTTAACTTCATTTTAGGATTTATTATTTTTATTCTTCACACTTGGTATTATGGCGAAGCTAAATTGCCAATTAATAAAGTAAAATATGGTATTCATGCCCAAAAAATAGGAACTGAAATAGGTTTGAAAGATGGCGATAATATTGTTGGAATTAATGACAAACCGGTTGCCTTTTTTGATGATTTAAAACAATCTAAAGTGTTTTTAGATGCAGGGACTTATTACAATGTAAAAAGAGGAGACTCTTCATTCAAACTAACGATGCCTTCAGATATTATTGACAAAGTTTCTGAAAAAAAGAACTCCTTTTTTGAATTGGCATTCCCTTGTTTTGTTGACAGTGTTTTAGCCAATTCTCCTGCTTCTAAAGCTGGATTGAAAGCAGATGATAGAATTATCTCTCTTAACGATACCGCGGTTGACTACTTTCATCAGTTCTCACAAAGGGTTTCTTATTATGCCAATTCTGCAATTAAACTAAAAGTGGTGAGAGGTAATGATACTATTAACACTACAGCACAGTTGAAAGACGATGGTAAATTAGGATTTATGATTGCTGACGTGTATGTTAAAGATTACGAAGATTTTAAGTATAGTTTTACCCAAGCAGTACCTGTAGGTATTAGTAAATCATACCAAACATTGGTTGATAATTTAAAAGGATTACAAAAGTTGGTAAGTGGTAAAGTGGATCCAAGAAAATCAATTCAAAGTCCAATTGGAATCGCAGCTATGTTTGGTGGTGAATGGGTATGGTATCGTTTCTGGTTATTGACAGCCTTGTTGTCTTTGGTATTAGCGATTATGAATTTATTGCCTATTCCTGCTTTAGATGGCGGTCACGTTGTGTTTTTGATTGTGGAAATGATAAAAGGAAAACCACTAAGTGATAAGTTCATGCATGTAATGCAAGTGATAGGAATGGTATTATTGCTTTCGTTAATGGCATTTGCTTTTGGTAACGATATTCTGAAAATTTTCAATAAATAAGCAAGACTAAATATGGTACAAGTGAATTTAAAAGACTATTTTAGCTTTTATGAATTGTCGCCATCTTTCCAAATAGACTCCTCTGTACTGAAACGCAAATACATTGAGTACAGTAAACAGTTTCACCCCGACTTGCATTTGGATGATATTCAGATGCAAACGGAGTTGATGCAATTGTCGGCTTACAACAACAAAGCATACAAAACATTAAAAGAAGAGATTTCTCGTGCTCAGTATTTGGTGGATATTATGCATCCTTCTGAATCCAATCATGCCATTCAATTGCCTCAAGATTTTTTGATGGAGATGATGGATTTTAATGAATTGATAGATGAACAAGCGATTGAAAAAACAGATTCATTTGGGTCGTTGAACAACACTTGTTTGGAACTTAAGGCACAAATAAAAACAGAAATCATTGAAAATGCCATCCAAGAACATTGGATGGCATTACAAATTTCGCTTTTAAAGTGGCGTTATATTGAGCGTTTAGAATTTAGAATTCACGCTTTAAATTAATGTTTACGAGCAATAGCACGTTCTGCTGCTGCAACCACATCTTTTACATCTAAACCATATTTTGCCATTAATTGGTCAGGCGTTCCGCTTTCACCAAAGGTGTCGTTTACTCCAACCATTTCAACTGGTAATGGCATGTTTCTGCTTAACAATTGACAAACACTGTCACCTAATCCACCATTGTACATGTGTTCTTCGGCGGTAACGACACAACGGGTTTTACGCGCTGAATTTAATATAGCTTCACTGTCTAATGGTTTAATCGTATGAATGTTTATCACTTCAGCACTAATGCCTCTTTCTGCTAATGCTTGAGCAGCTTGAATGCTTTTCCAAACCAAGTGACCTGTGCAAAAAATTGAAACATCTGCTCCTTCGAAAATGGTTAATGCTTTACCAATTTCAAAGACTTGATTATCGGGTGTAAAAATCGGCACTTTCGGTCTGCCGAATCTTAAATAACATGGACCAATATACTTGCCTATTGCTATGGTAGCGGCTTTGGTTTGGTTGTAATCGCAAGGATTGATAACGACCATTCCGGGTAACATTTTCATCATTCCTAAATCTTCAAGAATTTGGTGTGTTGCACCATCTTCACCTAAGGTAAGACCTGCGTGTGAAGCACATATTTTTACATTTTTGTCACTGTAAGCAATACTTTGACGGATTTGATCATAAACTCTGCCTGTACTAAAGTTGGCAAACGTACCTGTAAATGGAATTTTACCAGCAGTTGCTAGTCCAGCAGCTACGCCCATCATATTTGCTTCGGCAATGCCTATTTGAAAAAAACGTTCAGGGAATTCTTTTTTAAAGGCATCCATTTTCAATGAACCTGTTAAGTCTGCGCACAAAGCCACAACTTGACTATTTTGTTTGCCAATTTCTAATAAACCTGCTCCAAATCCTGAGCGAGTATCGTTATTTCCTAATATTTCTATTGTTTGCATTTATATGTTTATTTCTGTTATTGTTGCTGAGGTAATGGTAAATTCTTTTTCGAAAGTATAAATGGTTCTAGTTTCGGGTTTGTTTCTACCAATAATAAAGTACTTGCCCGGTTGCATCGTAATCAATTGAAAGGAGGCATCGCTGATGTCTGCAACCCATTCTGGTTTTCCATTTTTGTATTGGTAAATCGCTACTACTAAGTCGCGCGTTTTATTAATTTGTAATCGGCCCGGTTGTGGAATTTCTATTAAAGTGGTTTTGTTTTCACTCACATTCACACTGTCTAAATAAATACGAGGAGTACTCAAAATTTCTATGTCATACGCTCCCGTTAAATATCTTTTGCTGGTATTGTATGGATGAGCGTGTATAGTGTTTGGTTTATTATGTTCACGAACCACTGCTTTTAAATCGATGTAATTGGTTTTTCCAGTACATACAAAATTGATATGACCTTGTGAGGCATCTATTGCCACAGTATTATGTCTACCTGTGATTAATTCAACATTGTTTTTGTAAATAGCAGGTAAGGTGTGAACCACGATGTTGTATTTTCTTAATGGGTCTAAAAACAAGGTATCGGGAACGCCTCTGCCATTCATGGTATGCTCGTAATTGTGCAATAGTTTTTTTGATGAAGCATCATAAATACTCATCAACACATTCGTTTCCACAGGACGAAGCTGCTTGTCAAGCAAATTGATTTGACAGCTAGTGGCATTCATGGCTTGAGAAACCACAACACCTATAACCGTTTGGAATTCCTTTTCAGTATTGGCATCATAATAGTTGCCTACACAATTGAAATTTAGTTTAAATTGTTCATTGGAACCTAATCCTATGATAAAAGGTTTAAGGAATATGCCTTTCTTTTGAAGCGCTTGTGAAATGGTGCAGGGGTCGCCTGAACATTCTTCCAAACCATCCGTAATAATGATAATGAGGTTTCTGTATCCTTTGTCAGCAGGGAAATCTTTTTCACTTTCTTGTAAGGAGTAGGCAATTGGCGTCCATCCTTTAGGCACCAAACTGTTGACTCTCTTTTTCATAATCACCGTGTTGTTCGGTGCAAAAGGAACTTCGAGTTTGGAATCTTTACAGTCTTTTAAGTTAGCCGTTTGTTGATGACCATAGACTCTGAGGGCCAATTCCACATTTTTAAAAGAAGATAAACTATCGATAAGCTTAACTGCCATTTTTTTGGCTACAGCTATTCTAGTAGAATTTTCTATGGGTGCAGTCATACTTCCCGAAGCATCAAAAATCAGGAGTATGCGGGTTTTTTGTTCAGTTTGAGCGTTTACCGTTAAAACACTAAATAGTAAAAAGAGATATGTCAGCTTTTTCATCATATTATTAGTTAACGCTGTTTTGAATTATTTATTTAATAATCTCCCAACGTTTCAGGTAATTGATTCAAAGCGCGTGCCAATTGTTCGTCATTTGGAGGAATACCATGCCATTCGTGACTTCCCATCATGAAATCTACACCATGTCCCATTTCAGTTTTCATTAATATTACACATGGGCGGTCGGAGTTCAGTGCTTTTGCTTCTTTGTTACAAGCGATAATTTCTGACATGTTATTGCCATTCATCTCTAACACATTCCAACCAAAAGCTTCGAATTTAGATCTCAATTCAAAAAAGCCCATGATGTCTTCTACACTGCCATCAATTTGTTGTCTGTTGTAATCGATAGTTGCAATGATATTGTTTAATTTTTTGTGGGCAGCAAACATAATTGCTTCCCAATTTTGACCTTCTTGTAATTCACCATCACCCATGTTTACATAAACATAAGCATTGTCATTATCCATTTTTTTGGCCAATGCAATACCGGTTGCCACACTAAGGCCTTGTCCTAATGAACCTGAAGCAATACGAACGCCTTCCAAATGGTCGTGAGTGGTTGGGTGACCTTGTAATCTGGAATTTAACTTTCTGAAAGTTGCCAATTCACTTACAGGGAAATAACCGCTACGAGCCAAAACACTGTAAAAAACTGGACTAATATGACCGTTTGACAATATGAAAACATCTTCGTCTTTTGCCTCTTGGGTAAAGTTATCGGGTTGATGATTCATGATTTCAAAATACAAGGCAGTTAAATAATCGGCACAACCTAAAGAGCCGCCTGGGTGACCGCTTTGCACAGCGTGAACCATTCTTACTATATCGCGCCTAACTTGAGATGCAATGCTTTCTAATTCCTGAATACTTGGCATATGGTTTTATTATTGGTGCAAAAATTCAATTATTTATTGAGAAATAAAACCCCTATTTTGATTATTTATAAACCACTATTAAACGAGATTGTTAATTGTAAATGAATCAGCATCTTTTAAAACAGGAAATTCAATTCTGTATTGTTCCAAAGACGCTTTATTCAAATTGAATTGATAGGTTTTGTCTTCGTTGCCAAACCCAATTTCTTCGCCCATGTAATTGATAATTCCTGAATTGCCAATGTGATTAATGTCATTTCCATCCGTTCCTAAACGATTGCACGACACCACATAGCATTGGTTTTCTATCGCTCGGGCTTTTAATAATGTTTGCCAAGCATAGTTTCTTTTTTCGGGCCAATTGGCCACATAAACCAATAAATCGTAATTTTCTATGTTTCTAGAAAAGACAGGGAAACGCAAGTCATAACATATTTGTGGACAAATGCGCCAACCTTTGTAGTCTATGATTAATTTGGAATTTCCATGACTGTAATGCTTGTTTTCTTCACCCGGAGAAAATAAGTGTCTTTTGTGATAAAATTGTGGGGCTTGATTGGGTTCCTGAAATACAAAGGTGTTGTAGTAACAGTCACCTTCATTATACATCAAACTTCCACCAATAGCGGCATTGCATTTTAGCGACATTTCTTTCAACCATTTTAACCCCTTTTGGGTTGACTCTTCTGCCAATGCTTCTGGATTCATACTAAATCCTGTTGTAAACATTTCTGGTAAAATGATAAAATCACAGTCTTTAATGACACTTAATTTGTCTGTAAAGTGCTTTAAGTTTTCATCCACCGATTCCCAATACAAAGTGGTTTGAACCACTGCTATGTTTATAACTTGCATAAAATATCGAGTGCTTTATTTAATGTATCCTCTTTTTTGGCAAAGCAGAAACGCAACACATGGTGGTCGGTTTTTCTTTTATAAAATGCAGAAACAGGAATACTAGCCACTTTGTGTTCACTGATTAAGGATTGTGCCATTTCAAAATCACCTTTATCACTCAATTTATCGTAAACAACAGATTGAAAATAACTACCACTACAATCCAACAGTTTGAAAGAGCTGTTTTTTAATCCAGCTCTGAACAAGTCGCGCTTTTGTTGGTAAAAATGAGAGAGTTCAAGGTAATAAGAAGGCGTATTTAAAATAGTACTGTAAGCATGTTGAATGGGAGTATTGGCAGAAAAACTTAAGAACTGATAAACCTTTCTGATTTGTGCGGTAATATTTTCAGGGGCAAGCAAATAACCCATTTTCCAACCTGTGGTATGGTAGGTTTTGCCAAACGAGGAAACAATAATACTGCGTTGTGCCAAATGGGGGTAACGCGCTACAGATTGGTGTTCGAAGCCATCAAAGATAATGTGTTCGTAAACTTCATCGCTCATTACCAATGCATCTGTTCCATTGATTAGTTTTTCTAATTTACGCATATCCTCTGCACTGAGTATAGCGCCTGAAGGATTGTGGGGTGTGTTTATTATAATGAGTTTGGTACGAATGGTAAATAGTTTTTTGAGTTGTTCCCAGTCGATTTTATATTCGGGGAAAAGCATTTCATACACAATGGCTTTACCACCTGCAAGTTCAACTGCCGGAATGTAACAGTCATAGGCAGGTTCTATAATAATAACCTCATCATTTTCCTTAATTAAAGCTTGTATGGCGGTGTATATGCCTGCAGTAGCACCGGGAACGATGGTTATTTCAGTATCGGGATTGTATGTTGCAGAGTATAAATATTCGGTTTTTTCTGCTATTTTCTCTCTGAGGCTCATCAATCCGGGCATAGGTGCGTATTGATTGTACCCATTTTGTATGGCATCATTCACTAACTTTTTGAGTTCATTGGAGCAATCAAAATCTGGAAAACCTTGTGCTAAATTAATGGCATTGTGTTGATTGGCCAAATTCGTCATGACAGAAAAGACTGAATTGCCAATATTGGGAAGTTTATTATTGAGGTGTCCTTCGAATTTCACTTGAGCAAACTTACAATCTTTTTTTAATTTTTCAATAAACAAGTAAAAATGGAAAGCGGATTTTGTGTTGGATTTACAGACAAATAGGAGGGAGTTTGATTATTTTAAAATTTATTTTTTGAGTTTGGTTTTTTTATCTACTTTTGCAGTCCTTTAAATAAAAGGCATGGACTCGTAGCTTAATTGGATAGAGCACCTGACTACGGATCAGGAGGTTGGGGGTTCGACTCCCTCCGAGTTCACTCTAAGGAAAAGCACACCAAATTCGGTGTGCTTTTTTTGTGGAATTTAAAACTATTTGAAATAATTGTTTTTGTCTTGATTTTCTAAATTTTATAAATATAGGTACAAAAACCTTCCGATTGTATTTTTTGTTGTGTAATCCCGCTTTTATACAGTATAACAACCCATCTGTTATTAATTGGAGAGGATATGGTAAAGTAGTTTTATTTTCATATTTTCGGAATATAATTTACTAACTTTACTTGAGCTATAATGAGTGAAGAATTTAAAGATAAATAGTTGATTCATTTAATAATTCAATTAAAGCACAAATGCCTGCTATTAAATACGAAGTGGATGAATTGATTAATTCAAAAACCAAGGATGCAAACAAAATTGATTTACACATAAATTATCTATAATCAATTGTTGAGCTCGCTATTGGATATGTCGTTTTTATTAAATTATATAATTACCTGAAATCAATTCATCCCGAAAATGCGGAAGACTTTTGGTATGATTACCTTAAAAGAAGAGACGAATTGAATTGAGTAAACTCATTTTATATAAAATAATACATCAAATGTCAAGTTTTCTATATCAAAAACTTGACATTTAGATTAAATTTATTACCTTTGTAATATGAAAGTAGCGGAGCAGATTCGAAAAACTATAGAAAGTATACCCGAAAGTCAACCTTTCGGATATGCCGATTTAGGCATTGAACCAGCTAATTTTGTTACAGCAGCAAAAGCATTAGAGCGTTTACAAAAAAAAGGAACTATTAAAAAAGTATCAAAAGGGATGTTTTACAAACCCAAAATGACCCGTTATGGTCCGCTTGGTCCAGATTATAATACAATTCTAAATAATTTTTTGTTTAAAAATGGCAAACGAGTAGGTTATATCACTGGAGGTGAATTGTACAATCAACTTAATCTTACCACTCAAAACTATTTTAGAACAAAAGTTGCGACCAATATTAGTCGAAAAAAAATTGAAACAGGGTGGCTTAAAACGAGTACTGTAAAATCCTATACGGAAATTACTGATGAAAATTATCAGCTTCTTGGTATTTTAGATGCATTAAAGGATATTAAAAACATTTCGGATACTTCTACAACCCAGGTTATAAAAATATTAGCAGGAAAACTAATTAAATTCAATCAAAAAGACATTGAAATTTTAATTAAACTATCTTTTTCTTATCCTCCCAGGGTTAGGGCGCTTTTAGGCTCTATAATTGAAGAAAATTTTACAACAATAGTTGATCTATCGGATTTGAAAAATAGTTTAAATCCAAGTACTGTATATAAACTTAAAATTAAAGAATCAGATTTTCCCACCATTAAAAATTGGAACATAAGATGAATTTACATTTAGATAAAAATGAATTTATAAAAGCTGTTGTTTTTACTGCCAATTCAATGGGTATAAGTGCGATTTATGTAGAAAAAGACTATTGGTTAACTTATGCATTGTATACAGTTTTCAATAATGAAATTGGTAAAGACACGATTTTTAAAGGTGGAACTTCGTTATCCAAATGCTATAATATGATTGACCGGTTTTCAGAAGATATTGACCTTGTCGTATTAAGACGAGAAGGAGAAACTGATACTAAACTAAAGGCAAAATTGAAAGTAATAAGTAAAGTAGTAGAGACTTATATGCCAGAAGTTGATGTTTTAGGTATTACTCATAAAATGGGAATGAACCGCAAAACTGCTCACAGTTATAATAAATCTTTTGAAGGAAATTACGGTCAAGTTAGAGATGTGATAATTTTGGAATCTACTTGGTTAGGCTATTACGAACCATATACAACTAAAAGTATTGTTTCTTTTGTTGGAAAAATGATGTTAGATAATCAACAATCTGAAATTGTAAAAGAATATGGATTGCTTCCATTTGAATTATTGGTTTTAGAACCTATAAGAACTATTTGTGAAAAGATAATGAGTTTGGTTCGATTTTCTTATGGTGAGAATCCAATAGAATGATTTAAAGAAAAAAATTAGGCACACATACGATTTGCATCAATTGCTAAAACAAAAAGAATTTTTAGATTTCCTTAAATCCAAAAACTTCGATGATATGATATTAAAAGTGGCTAATGATGATGTAACTAGTTTTAGAAACAATAATAAATGGCTGAATTTTCATCCCAATGAAGCGTTAATTTTCAGGGATTTAGAAGTTGTATGGAGTGAATTAAAATCAATTTATATAGGTGATTTTAAAAACTTGGTTTATGGAGAGTTCCCCAAACAAGAAGATATTTTAGAAACATTAAAGTTGATTCAAGAGAGATTGAAAACTATTTCTTGGAATATAGAAGTTTAAAACATTGTTATAATATTAAGCTAAGCTTTTTTTTAACAATAATAGTGTAAGCTCCCCCAAAAACAAATTAAATTAAAATTAGCATTTAAATTCCTCTCATTTTACACCATAAATTCATTGTCCCTTTTAGCCCATGCAACACCTCCAAATCTTGGATAAATTGTTTTGAGAGTCGGTCTAAATCGTTCACTCTAAGGGAAAGCACACCAAATTTGGACCACCACCCAATCATAAATTCCGTTTTTGTGGCTGCAACCTCGGCTGCCTATCCACAAAAGTGAATCCCGCAATAAAGCGGGACTTATTGGCTGTTCCGAAGCCTCTGAACACAGCCGCACGGGAGTAAATTCTAGGGCATTCTTACTGGTTATTTTGTCTATGGTTCGAGAACCCCACCATGACAAAAAGTTTATTTATAAAATCAAAATTCAAAAATCACAAATCAAAAATCTTTTTTGGGTTTCAAACGTGCCATTCAATGCGGTGGTTTTTTGGGGGGGGTGAACGCAAACCGTGCGGAGGCGTCCACGAATGGCGCGAAATTTCAATTTGACAGCTTTGAGGAGCTGGTGTGTGAGTTAAGGCAAATTAAAGTTTTTCATTCGTGGTGGGCTTTTTACTCATTTTTGTTTTTTTTATTTTTGAATTCGTGAGGTCGCTGCGCTTAGTTGCCTACTTTTTTCCCATAAAACCACGCAGTCGCAGCGAAGCTAAAGTAGGAAGAAATTGACATTAAGTTGAATGTAAGTTAAGTAGCATAACCGAATATAATTGAATTAGTCAAGGAATTCGTTACCGATAAGCTGTCAAGAATAGATGTCTCCTTCGTCGACATGACAGCCGGGGAGGACCTCACCCACTAGGCTAAGCCTAGCCACGGCCTGCCCCCCGATATTTATCGGGACCGAAGGAGAGGGGAGAAAGAACCACACCATGTTAAAAACAAAAATCTAATAATTAATCGTAATCAAAAGTCCCTCTCCTTCGGAGCTAATCTTTATACACAAATAGCTGTTGATAAAAAACACTTAAATCATTGACTATCAATTTATTATGTTTTTAATTCAGTGATATTTTTTGTATCTTTACATCATGCTAACACATTGTTATACAGGGGTATATGACGGAATATTACCTGATAAAAGATTAGAAAAAAGACTTGAAACATCAATGCAAGATTTATTAATTTCGGGCACTTCAATAATTAACAAGGCTGTAAAGGACCATTCAAAAAAAATTGCCACTTATAGAATGCTATCAAACGAAACTTTTAAC
>JBIPNH010000056.1:0-14137 GCA_044373665.1 Bacteroidia bacterium | reverse complement strand
GTTTACGATTCAATAGGAAATATACTAGGCTATTTACAGTTGCCTGTATCACAACAAGTTTTAATCAATGAACCTTTGTCAATTAAATCCAATAGAGTTCTTGTTCCTGTTCTGGTTTCATATCCTTTGTATTCAAAAAATCGTTTTTCACTTAGACTAGGGGCGGGAATTAGATACCAATTAAATTCTAATATCAATTTATCGTATTTCGACTTTGAAAATTTACAATTAAATAAAACAAAGATTGAAACGAAATCAACTTTAGAGCCTTTAATAAATGTAAAGGTTTTATATTCACTGACGAATCAATTTAAAATTGGTGCCAATTATCATTGGTCAATGAATCAACAATCACTAAAGTTAAACACATCGAACATTCAATACAGTGGATTTACGCATGGTATTGTTTTAGGCTTATATTTTAATCCATTAATCAAATCAAAAAAATGAGAAATTTTTTACTAGTCTTATTATATTTCTTTGTTTCTATTGCTTATTCTCAGCATTTTGAAAAGTTATCAGAAGGAATGTCTATAAAAACCTTTTATCACCAACAAGGGGTTGATTTTTACCTAACAGCAGCAGATAATAATGGACAGGTTTATCATTTGTATTATGACACCATAAGTTCAGGTTTTAATTTGGGAAAAGAGTTTATTCAAATTAGACTTCAAGTTTACAATGGAACTACTTGGTTGTTTTCTTCCCCATTAAAGTTGTATAATTCCCGAACGATAGAAGCGCCTAGGGTTTTAGACATATTGTATTCAAATGGTGTTGTTTATGTAGCAGGAAGTTTTGATTCTACAGAGAATGATTTAGGAACAGGATTGGTTTGTTTTAAAGAAGGAAAGTGGCAAAGTTTGGGTTTAAACTTAATGGTCAATGAACAAGAATCCATAAGTGTTACTCAAGTATTGGCTGTAAAAGAAGGTCTTTTTATTAATGGTAATTTTGACAGTATTCCAGGTTATAGAGTTAATGGACTTTTGATGTTGGATAATAATAGTTGGAAACCATTAGGACGTTCAAACTTTGGTTATGGGGCTGTTTCTGACCCCAATAACACTTTTTTTAGAAGTGTAAATAACTCATTGTATGTGTTTAATAAGAATAAAATTAAACCTGATAGTTTGGTTATAGCAGGAAGCATAATTAGAAAAATGGGACAGTACGTCAATGATTCATTTGTTCAGTTAACAAAACCGTCAGGATTAATAGGCGATTTATTTGCTTTTGATAATAAATGTTGGATTTTGCCCGCCTCTAATTTATTGTATATTAGTTCAATATCAGTTTTTGAAAACAATAACTGGATTTCATATCCACTCGCTAACGATTCATTTTATGTTACCAATTATTTAGGGTCTTATCAACATAACAATCAATTGTATGTTTTTTTCCAAAATCCCAGTAACCCAAGTATTGATATATATATGTTTAACGGCAGTAATATTAAGAAAATTCAATCTTGGAAACATTCCGACAATTATACCAATATAAAACTATCAATTTCAGATTCAAAAGCATATTTGGTTGGGAATTATCAAACACTACAAAATACAAACTACATAGAACGTGTAAATAGGATTGCATTGTTTAACCCAGAATCGAGGGGAATTGTTACAATAAAGGCTTTTAATGACCAAAATAATGATGGTGTTTGTCAAGAATCGGAAATTGGAATTGAAAATGCAATAATAGAAGATCTCAATTCTAATTCAATAAAATCAACCAATAAGCAAGGCAATGTTCACTTTTCTTTTCCTTTAAATTCATCGGTAAAACTAAAAGGGAATGACTTTAATGGTTTAATTAATTTGAATGAAGTGCTTTTAAATATTGGAAATAGGGATACTTTTATCTTCTTGGAATTGCCTTATCAAAAAAAGAACATCAATGACCTTGAGATAATGTTGTTTTCAAACACTGCCAATGAGGCTATTCAAGATAAACAAACACAATATCGCATTAAGGTAGTTAATAAAAGTAGCAATAATTTAACAGTAAATATTGGGGTTCAGCATTCTGAAAATATTAAGGAGTTAAATTTAGCTTCCATTCTTCCTTACATCAACAACCAAGATTCTAAGTCTTTTATTATTTCAGACTATTTTACACCAAATCAAGAGAAAGTATTTCAATTTTCGGGGACTTATGACAATCTTATTTCATTGGGTGAACAAGTGGATGTAATAGTTCGCCTATTGAATTTTGATGAAATTAAAAACAATAATTCAGATACATTAAGACAAAAGGTAGTTAAACAAATAAAAGGGCATTCAAAAATTGCATATCCAGAATCTGTTGTAAACACAAGTCAGGTAATAAAATATCACATAAATTTCCAAAATGATTTAAATGATACTGTTGTAAATGTTACGGTTATAGACAGCATTCACTCATTATTAGATATTAGAAAAGTGGTAATTGGAGGGGCAACTCATCCATATAAATTCGAAGTTAATAACAATAAACTGATATGGCATTTGAAAAACATCAATTTACCCTCACAAAGTATTGACAGTAATAGAAGTAAGGGGTCGGTTAGTTTTAATATTTACACCAATAAATCCGCCAAAGAAGGAGATACTATTGTAAATCAAGCCTTGGTTTATTATGATTATAATCCACCAAAGGTTACCAATAAAACCAATATTGTGGTCAAGCCAAAAACGACTATTACAATTAAAGAAAGTAAGTCTTTTGTAATATATCCTAATCCTAGTAAAGGGGTTATAAAAATCCAAACAAATAACAATAGCAATAAGCTAGTAAACATGGAACTGTATGATAGGATGGGAGTTGTAGTATATAATAGTATTGTGAATTTGGAAGAAGAGCTAGAATTTCCAGATTCATTGTCAAATGGCATTTATTTGATAAAAATAGATGGAATAATGAGTCAAGAAAAGTTGGTGTTGTTGAGATAAAGGTTTGCTTTATCAAGGTTTCGATTGTATTTTTTAATCATTATGTTTGGAAATATTTCTCAAATTCTTGAAATGAAAAAAAAAGCCGATGAAATGAAGGCTAGATTAAATGCTGTTAGTATCTCAGAAACTACAAATGGTGTAACAGTTCAATGTAATGGAACTAAAAAAATAACGAGTATTCAAATTGCAGATGAATTGATGCAGGATAAAAACAAACTTCAAGTTGTTTTAAATGAGGCTATCAATAAGGCATTAGAGAAAGCAGACCAAGTATCAAAAGATGAATTAGCCCAATTAACAAGTGGATTAGGGCCTTTAGCAGGTTTGTTTAAATAAAATACACTTATAACCTTATGATAAATATCAATTTCTTTTCACATAAATCCTCAACTATCTTTGCAACACAAATGAAATATACATTAATAACTCTAATGAGTTTGTTTTTATTGGCTTGCCAATCAACTTCCAAAACATCAAATATTGATGTAGAGGCTTTTAATACAGCTATCAACCAAGGTAGCAATATACAACTTGTAGATGTTAGAACTTCCGAAGAGTTTTTATCGGGACATATTAAAAATGCCAAAAACATAGATGTTAATGGGCCTAATTTTGAAGCTGAAGTAGCTTCTTTGTACAAAGATATTCCTGTGTATGTTTATTGTCATTCTGGGTCAAGAAGTGCTGATGCTGCCAATCAATTATCAAAGATGGGTTTTAAGCAAGTTTTTAATTTAAACGGTGGCATTATGGCTTGGAAAAATAACAATATGCCTGTTGTAGAATCTGTGGCAAAACCAGTTCCAACTCAAACACACAACAGTGATGATGTGGAAAGTTTTAGAAATGACATTAAAGGAGAAAAATTGGTATTGGTTGATTTCAGCGCAGTGTGGTGTCCTCCATGTCAAAAAATGAAACCTTATGTAGAGTATTTCAAAGAAACTCGTAAAGATGATGTTATCATTTATACCATTGATACAGATAAAGAACCTGAAATATCTAAGGAATATAACATTCAATCATTGCCAACTATTATGATGTTCAAAAACAACAAAATGGTGTATCAAAATATTGGATACATGAGCGAAGAAGATTTAAGTAATGCCATTAATCAAAACAAATAACCTATATAAAGAATAACATGTCAGTTCAATTATCAGACGATTCAAAATTCAATCAAGACTTATCTCAAAATGAAAAAGTAGTTGTGAAATATTACGCCGATTGGTGTGGTAGCTGCAAGCTATTTTCACCCAAATATAAGCGATTAAGCGATGATGAAAGATTTATGGATATTGCTTTTTTGGATGTTAATGCCGAAAAGAATCCGGAGTCACGCAAAGCAGCTTCTGTTGACACACTTCCGTATTTTGCTGTTTTCAAAAATGGAGTTTTGGTTGACAAAGTTAGTACTACCAAAGAAGAGGTGTTTTTAAACTTATTAGCTAAATTATCTTAATCCAATGAATATTTCTATCATTAAAAAAATTGTTGAATCCTATTCAATTGAGCAATTACAAATGGCCGAAGAAGCTTTGTTGAATGAGCAAAAACCAGAAATTGAAATTGAAGGTGTAGATGAAGGTGAACAGTTAACGCATACCTTAGCTGCTATATTTTGTAAACAACAAATGTTAGAGTCAGATATTTCAATTAATCAAGCGGTTAGACTATATTCCCAAAGGGTTAGAGATTCTATTTCTTAATTATTAACAACGCTTAATTAAGATTGCCTTGTTCTGAAAAAAGTTGACTCGGTTTAAAATTATAATTAAATTAAAAAAACCTCGGAAGAATAACTTTCGAGGTTTTTTTTTGCCTTTTTTAATTTGCCATTTCGTGATGAAAATGAGGTCTTTGATTGTAATTAAATACATTAGAGTTAAACTATCAATTTAGATTTTCTTAAAGACTTGGATTTGTCATTTAAAATTTAAGCATAAAAAAAGGCTGTCAATTATTTGACAGCCTTTTTATTAAGATTTTTGTGAATTATTGGATGTTCATTTTCTTAGTAACAGAGTGAGTAGCCGTTTTAACTGTGTAGAAATAAATTCCTGAGTTTAAACCGTTGCCATCAATTGTTAAAGAATGATTACCTGCATTCAATTGGTTGAATGAAGTAGATTTAATAACTTGACCAGAAATGTTAGTGATTTCTAAAGTAACGTCAGATTCATTGTCTAACCAAATAATTACATCAGATTGGTTGCTGAATGGGTTTGGTTGGTTTTGAGAAACAATAAATACTTCTTTGTTAGCATTAAATGATTTAACATTAGAATTCCAAAGTTGACCAATTGAACCATCTAAAATTTTAGCAGTTGGAACCGCAACGTACATAATTTTGTTAAGAGTAACAGGATGGTTATTATCTCTAGTGCTATTGTTTTGTAAGTTAGTACCAGCTAAAGCATCCATTTGGAATACAATGTGAACAAAATCATTTGCAGTACGAGCTATACAAGCAAACTCTTCTTCTTGACCTTGTTTTTGAGTAATGTCTTGAGGTGTTGACCAAGTGTTACCACCATCAGTTGAGTGTACTAGCATAATGTCTCTTAAGTTCAAGTTGTTAATATCAACGTCTTGTTCAAGAGGTAATGAGAAAGTAACATAGATATTACCATTGTTATCCAAACCTGCAGAAGGCATGTGTAACATTGCGGTATTACCTAAACGACCAACCGAAGTAATGTTGTTTTGAATAAGTGTTTGAGGAACTTGACCATTTGCATCTAATGCATTAAAGTTTCCTGCAGAGATATTTAATTCACCATTTCCATCTCTGTCAAACTGAGAACCTGCAGCAATAACTGTAGATTGATTATTGATTTCATTCCAGTATCCTAAAAGGGTAGTGCCGGGAAAGAATGAGTATGATTCGTCAGTAGTATCTGTATCTAAAACTCTAGTTACACCCCAAAAAGCATGAACGTTACCATTGTTGTCAATTAAAACATCAACAGAACCATCACAAACAAAAGGGGTGTCAGTCATTAATTTTTTAGCATTGTAAGGCGCATATTTGAATGAATCAGCAATTATTAAATTAAAAGTTGCACCATTGTCAGTTGATTTAAATACCATTACATCATGTAAAGCTCTTCCTGTTACAATTGCAACAATAGAATCTCTTACATCAATTGAGTATACGTCGCCACCACCTGAAGTAATTCTTGAGCTATCATATTGTGAAAATACAGTATGAACTTTATCCCAAGTAGCACCACCATCAGTTGAACGGCTGTATGTCATTGGCGCATAAACACCATTTACATAAGGCGCTCTTGGTTCACCTGGAGCAGATGAATCGGCATAACTTGCGATACAGTGAAAGTAATTACCACTGTTTACAACTCTACCCCAAATAGGACGTTTTTGCGGTTGACTAAGAACCAATGGGTTACTAGTCCAAGAATTACTTCCTACAGAAGCATTTTCTGACATTACAAATCCACCATCAGCAGCACTGTGCGCCATAGTCCATTCTTTAGAACCATTGATACCGATAGAAGGCCAACCTAAACGGGTGTTTTCAATTCTTGGAGTTGCACTTGGTGTAGGATTAAACCAGCCTGTACCATTAAAGTGGTTATAACCAGTTCCTCTGGTTGCAAAAGATTCATCACTAGCAGTTGTCCATACAGCTGAAACTCTACCATTCGGTAATAATTGAATTCTACGACCCATACTAGCATTCGTTTGTAAGTCGTAATAAGTTGAACCTAGTTCAACAAAACTGTAAGTTGATGCATTTCTTTTTGAAGAAACTTGAACATTTGAAGGTAATGTTTTGGTGTTGCTAGGAGTTGTTAAACTTGCAGCACTTTTACTTTCAATGGAAGTACTTGTACTTTTTGCAGAAACTTCAACAGAAGCTTGATGAGGTTGTTTTTTTAGTTGGTTAGTATTCGTGTTTTGGGAATACGACCAAATTGGAATTAAAAGAGATAAAATAAGTATATTTTTCTTCATAAGAATATTTAAATAGGTTGTAAATATAATATATAATTAATATAAAATAAAAAATTAATTGCATTTTTGTGTTTATAATGTGCTTTTATGTCAACGTAAATATTGAAAAAGAGAAACTTAAGAACAATCTTAATTTTATAAAAAAAATCAATTCAAGGTTTAATAAGGATTCTTCAACTCTTAATGAAGTGTCAGCCTTCACTTTTCCTGATTTGCCAATTCTTACTTTTCAACAAGAAGAGTATGTAATTTCTGATTTTAATTGGGGCTTAATTCCCGATTGGGTTAATCCAAATGAGTTAAATCAATATAGAAAAAATACGCTCAACGCTAGAATAGAAACTATTGATGAAAAAATATCTTTCAAAAATTATACGCAGCAGCGAGGAGTGTTAACTCTGAATGGTTTTTATGAATGGCAACACATCGGGAAAAACAAAAATAAGTATTACGTTAAATCCTCTTCCCAAGATTTTATCTATGTAGCTGTGATATACAATTCACAGCAATTCGATAATGTAACTTCCAAAAGTTTTTCTATTATTACTACATGTGCCAATGAGTTGATGTCGGAAATACACAATACAAAAAAAAGAATGCCTTTAATGCTTAATCAATCTTACCTACAAGAATGGCTTAATCCTAAATATAAGATTAATGAGATATTGAGTGATATTAATTCAAACATGAATCATGATTTAAAGGCAGAACTTGTAAGTAAACCTCTGGATCAAATCAGTTTGTTTTAATGAAATCTAATTTAGATTTTTAATCTTTTTTATTTCGTTCACCTTCAGTATTTTTACTGTAAGTTCAATGAGTAAATCACCTTTTGAACGTCCAAAATTGTTAACTCCCTTTGCACACAAATCGTAATATTTAATGTACCCTAATACGATTTCAATGTCTTCCTTACTGTATAATTGAATTGAATTCAAATAATCATTGTAGAAATATGGCGATATGTTTAGAGCTTTGCAAACTTCGTCTTTTGTTTTGTTTTTATAATCGTACAGTTGATATAGTTTTCCAAAATAGCTGTTTAATACGCCAAATCCCATAAATATAGCTTCCAGTTTGGATTCATTTTCAGCAAAATAATTGGCAATTTGTATTGATTTATTGAAGTTTTTAGCACCTATCGCTTTTTGCAATTCAAAGAAATTAAACTCTTTGCTAATTCCTATGTTTTGTTCAACATGGTGAATGTTGACTATAGGTAACTCTTTGGGCAGATTGATAAACATCTTGTTTATTTCTGATTTAAGTTTAATCAAATCGTTGCCTACAAAATTGCAAATTAGTTCAGTTGCTTTTGGGTCAATTGATTTGCCTTTTGCTGCTATAAAACTTGTAATCCATTGTGGAACTTCATAGTCTCGAATGGGTTCGGCATTTAATAAAACATGCTGACTTAGTAATTTTGACAAAGAAGACCTTCCATCGATTTTTTTGTTTTTGTGAGCAAAACAAAGAATTGTTTGATTGAAAGGGTTTTTGAAATAATCAATCAAAGGATCCCAATCTTTAATGTTTTGAGCTTCTTTTACAATAATCAACTGAAATTCACTCATCATTGGAAATCTTCTGCAAGCCATTTTTATTTCCATTGGAGAAATGTCCTTGCCATAATAAACAGTAAAATTGAAACTTTTTTCTTCAGGAGTTAATACTTTATCTTCCAACAAATCACAAACTTCATCAATAAAATAGTTCTCTTCTCCTTGTAAAAAATAAATAGGCGAATATTTTTTAGCCAAAATATCTTTTTTAATTTGTTCAAATGTATGACTGGATTTATTGGACATTATTAATTAAGTTCGCTGTGTTGAATATAAATTTAAAATCATACAATTTTACAACAAAACAGCGGAATGGCAATACATTAATTTTCGACATTGTGCGAAAAAAATACATAATTCTGACACCTGAGGAATTAGTGCGCCAACATGTAATTCATTACCTAGTAGATGAAAAAAAAATACCACTTGGATTAATTAATGTGGAAAAGTCAATTGTTTTTAATGGTCTAAACAAAAGATTTGATGTAGTCGTTTATTCAAGGGATGGACAAATATTTTTACTTGTGGAGTGTAAAGCACCTTATGTTGAAATAAATCAAAAGGTAGTGCAACAAGCAGGCGTTTACCAAAAAGTACTCAATCCTGTTTGTATTATGCTTACCAATGGATTCCAAAATATTTATTTTGCAAGAGTTTCAGGAGATGAATTTACTCAACAACCTGATGTGCCACCGTTTCCTCTTTAACTGTAATGTTCTTAAAGGGTTGTCTATTTATCTCTGAATTATCACTGTTACTAGACATGTATTTAAAAATAGAACGTAAAATTCGGCTCGACAACCACACATAACTTTGATTTACTTGAGCTACTGCACCCATATTGGCTTTGGCTTCTTTGGCGGTTCTGCCAAGTTCTAAACTGTCAAATTGTTTGTTGATAGCCGTCTCTACTCCGTGGCAAAGAATGTTAAAATACAACTGATACTGATTGTTTAACTGACCATTTATTCCTATGTAATGGATTTCCATTTCATTTTTAGTAGGATAATAAATATGACTCGAAAAGGCCACTAATTCATCTTCCTTGAAAAAACCAAAACATTCAAAACGCTCGTTTAATTGTTTTTTCATGTTAGCAAAATAAGCACTGTTTAATGTCCCTATTGTAATCATTTGTTTGTTGACTAACTCTAAATACAGGGACTCCATTTTGGGGCCGTAACTAATGATTTCAGCCAAAGTTAAAGTTCTAATTTTTAGACTTTCTGCTGATTTTTTAATTTTTTTAAACCTTTGTTTGTACTTTCTTGTTAAGTCGTTGCAATAATCATCAACACATGTCCATGATTTATTAAGATTCAAAACCATTGTTATGTCCTTGTCAAACGTAACAAAGGGGTCGCAAAAACTTGATTTATTGTTCAAACTTATTGGACAATCTTTAATAAGCATTCCGATTAAATCTTTCTTTTTGTAAATCTTATTCTTTAATTCGATGCATATTTTAAAAAGCATTGATTCAGGTATGGCTGATGTGATAAAATAGCCTTCTTGGTACACTCTGAATAAATTACCACAAACTAAAACCTTGTTGTTGCGACTCAATAAACACGATAATGCAATAGCGTTTAACTTGTTGTTTGATTTAATGTCACTTGGATTTAATTTGAGTAATTGAAAATAAAAAACACCTTCTAATTTAGAGTTTATAAAATAGTTCACATAAAAGGTTTCAAGATTAGATAAATTGGATTGTTCTAATACTAATAAATCCTCGTTAAGTAAGTGGTGATTTTTTGGTAATAAATTCCCCCAAATAGATTTAACGTCATTAAAGGAATTGAAAATTTCAATATTTGTAGTTTGATTGTTTTTCAAAGTTATAAATTTAGGTAATAATCAAGCATTAATTTGCTGAAATCTTCTGTCATGTTTTTATTAGAATCAAACAATATTATGGTTTCATTTTTAATATCGCTTATATTTTCTATAGTAAAACAATAAATCAGACGAAATAGTTTATCAACCTGACTATATATTTCAATTTTTTTAAAAATATTTAGATTGTGTTTTTGACACATTGATACAAAAACAGACATTTGATAGGGTGGAAGTAAAACCCAAAACAAAGAACTTGTGTTCATTAAAGTTATTGTTTTAGTAATTAGGGGCTCAAAAGGCAAAGTGTCGTTATGTAAATAAGTATTCTTGAAATCATGTGGACTTTTTAGGTGCTTTTCAAAAAAAGGGGGATTACAAATAATTAAATCATATGTGTTTTCAAAAGTTGTATTTAGAAAATCGCCTTTAATCACTTGAAAGGTGTTGCCAAATGGGGAGTTTGATAAATTGAAATAAGCATTATCGACAACAGTGTCATTAATGTCAATTCCACACAAATCTATAGTAGGATATCTTTGAGCTACCATCAAGGAAAGCAAAGCAGAACCACAACCAATGTCAAGCAAGTTGTAAGGAGAAGGATGGTTAGCCAAAGCACCCAAAAGACATGCTTCTGTGGTTACTTTTAACCCTTTTTCGGGTTGTTTTATTTTAAAAGATTTAAACTGAAAAAAAGTTTCTTTTGTCAATTCAACTTACAGAATAAGCATGGCATCGCCATAACAAAGGAAATTGTATTTCTTTTTTATTGCTTCTTTGTATGCTTCTACAACAAAATCATAACCACCAAAAGAAGTTGCAAGCATGTAAAGCGTACTTTCTGGCGCATGGAAATTGGTGATAAATGCATTAGCTATCGAAAAATCAAACGGAGGAGAAATAAATTTATCCGTCCAACCTTCGCTAGCATTAAGTGTTCCTGTTGAAGAAACCGAAGATTCAACAGCTCTGATAACACCTGAACCTACTGCAACTATTCTTTTGTTTAATTTTTTAGTTTCGTTAACAATATTGGCAGTTTCTTCAGAAATGATATAATTTTCAGAGTCCATTTTGTGTTTACTTAAGTCCTCAACCTCCACATTTCTGAAAGTACCCAAACCTTGGTGTAAAGTCACATTAGAAAAATTAATACCTTTAATATCCAAACGCATCATCAATTCTCTGGTGAAGTGAAGTCCTGCAGTAGGAGGGGCAACAGCACCTTCAACTGATCCAAAAATAGTTTGGTAACGTGTTTCGTCCTCAGGCTTTACTGCTCTTTCAATGTATTTAGGCAAAGGTGTTTCACCAATCTTCTTAACGACATTGTTAAAATCTTCTTTGTTGCCATCAAATAAAAAACGGATTGTTCTTCCTCTGCTGGTTGTGTTATCTACAACTTCTGCAACTAAGTCATCATCGCCAAAATACAATTTATTGCCAACTCTGATTTTACGAGCAGGGTCAACCAAAACATCCCAAAGTTTGTACTCTTCGTTTAATTCTCTTAACAAAAAGACTTCAATTTTAGCACCTG
Organism: Bacteroidia bacterium; assembly: GCA_044373665.1. Classification (GTDB taxonomy): domain Bacteria; phylum Bacteroidota; class Bacteroidia; order NS11-12g; family UBA955; genus JABMMZ01. The sequence goes on along the minus strand of JBIPNH010000056.1, from coordinate 2,276 downwards.
TCTTTTCTTTATTGCCATACATTCTAGCTGGAAAAACCTTGGTGTTATTCAACAAAAGTAAATCTCCTTCGTCTAAAATATTTAAAATATCCTTGAATTGTAAATGTTGTATAGTTTGAGTTTTTCTATCTAGAACCATTAACTTAGCTTCGTCGCGGTTTTTTGCAGGATCTTGAGCAATAAGGTTTGGTGGTAAATCGAAAGAAAATTTAGATAATTTCATTAGTGCGTATTATGGGTAAAAAAGTTTGCAAAATTAACATATTTGGATGCAATAGCAAATTAATTTATTTTTTATCAGTTAAGTATTTGTCTTTTAGTGATTTGGAAACTTCCTCAACCCTAGTTTGTGCTCTTTCAAACATCAAATCAGTTTCAATTATTGGACGAATGATATTTTGACAATAGTCATAAAGCTTAGTAACCGCCTCTTTTTCTTTATTGAAATAAACCAGAAAAGTTTCTTTTTTGTAATCCTTAGTGTAGGCAGATGCTTTCAATGTTTTCAGTTGTATGTATAGTTCTTCCATTTCCATAACAATTGGTTTGAAACTGTCTGCAGCTCTGTTGTATAACTTTCCGTAACCTTTGTATTCATCCATTAATCGCGCTGTTTATTCGTCTACAATTAAGTTGTTTTCTCTGTATAATTGGTCACAAAAGTTGTAGTTGTGATTTACAATTTCTTTACGTTCATTTATTTCTTCAAGTGATATTTCATCTAACCACGATTTTATTTCGTTTAAGCGGCTGTTCAATGTGTCAATCATTATGAGTTCAGCTTTTACTTCATAGTCTGCTTTGTTTTGGTTGGAACACGAAAAGAGCACCGTTGATACAATCAATAAAAAAATGTATTTCATTTTGCGAAATTAATTGAAATATCTTTAGATTTGAAGTTTAAATAACTTATAAATTATTTCTAGTAAAAGAATTGTTGTTACCAACCTCAGGTTTTTAAAAGATATCCTGTCTGTGTCGCTTACTTCATTTGGTGGCCCTGAAATGCATTTGGCTTTATTTAAACGCAAATTTGTAGACCAACGCAAATTAGTTACAGACAAAGAATTGTTAGAATTAAACAGTTTATGTCAAATTCTTCCAGGACCTTCATCCACTCAAACACTTGTCGCCATTGCCTACAAAAGAGGTGGACCTGGAATGGCATTTTTATCTTTGTTGATTTGGATTTTACCGGCGACAATTTTAATGAGTTTATTTGCCTTATCAACCAATATCATTGACTTAAATCATTTTAGATTTATAGGCCCAATGGCATTAGGATTCGTTTTTGTATCGGCACTTCAGCTTAACAAACAAGTCAAAAAGACAATTTTACCTCTATTTCTAGTAATTGTTTCTGTTTTTATATCCTTTATTTTTCATACCCCTTATGTTTTTCCTTTGCTACTTATTTTTGGGGCAGTTATGAATGTTAAATTTGGAGATAAAAATTTTATTCCCAATAACAAACCTTTGGTTAATATTAGATGGGCAAATTTAACTTTAATGGTTATGATTCTTGTGTTTGCGGCATTATTAGGTGCAATAACCAAAAGTAATTTTCCTAAACTTTCGGAACCTGTTAGGCTGTTTGAAAATACTTATAGAATGGGTTCTTTGGTGTTTGGTGGAGGCAATATTTTATATTCCATGATTCTAACTGAGTTTGTGGAATTTAAACAGAAACAATATCTTACACTTCAGGAGTTTTCGACTGGTCTAGGTCTCTTACAAGCCATTCCTGGGCCTACTTTTACCATTGCTACTTATGCAAATGGAATTGCAATGAAAAAACTTGGTTATGGTGTTATGGGGCAATTATTGGGATGTGGTATAGGAACTATTGCTGTTTTTCTACCCGGAACACTTCTTATTTTCTTCCTTTATCCTATTTGGAATCAAATTAAAAAGTATCCAATTGTTTACCGTTCATTAGATGGTATCATCGCCATTTCGGTTGGTTTTTTGTGGTCTGCTGCCTTTATTATGTTGCTTTCTTTTGTAAAACAAATTGATATCAATCATCATGATTCAATACTTTCTTTGATTGTATTTTTAATTACTTTCGTATCTTTGCGTTATCAAAAGATTCCGGCCATACTTTTAGTTATTCTATCTGTTTGTTTGGGTTATTTTGTATCTTAATACTAACTATATGAAAAAAATAATTTTCGTTTTATGTTTATTCGTATTCATTTTAACTGATGTAAATGCCCAAGGCAATGTATACAAAACAAGGGATACAGGTTTAATTCAGTTCTCGGGCTTATTGG
>JBIPNH010000171.1:0-4167 GCA_044373665.1 Bacteroidia bacterium | reverse complement strand
TGATTAATAAACAGTCTATTTTGCCGTATCAATATCCACAAGCAAACGAAGATTGGATTGAGTTTCCAAGTGATAAGGTTTATTATGACCAAAATTCAAAAACTTGGAAAGTTAAATAATTACCTCTTTTTCCATTTAATTCCACAACCAATTGCTTTTGTGGTTTTAGTTTCTATGGCTTTGTTTTTAAGCAATGCATTAACTGCTTCCTCAACATATTTTCTTTTAACCTCTTTAGGATTTTCGTAATTGTCATCAATTGCGCCAACATATTTAACGACCCAATTCAATTTTTCTTTTTTTAGGATAAAGACATGGGGAGTTTTGTTTGCCCCATATTCTTTTGCAATCGCTTGACTTTCGTCCAATAGATAAGGGAATGTAAAGCCTTTTTCTTTGGACCTAACAACCATTTTTGAATAAGAGTCTTCGGGATAAGCTAATGAGTCGTTAGAATTAATTGCAATCATAGAATATCCCTTTCTTTTGTATTTTTTGTCTAAAGCTATAATTCTGTCTTCGTAGGCCTTAGAATAGGGGCAGTGGTTACAAGTAAATATAACAATCGCTCCTTTAGCCTTTTTTAAAGACGATAACGATACCATTTTGCCATTGGTGTTTTTAAGACTAAAATCTACAACTGTTGATTCAGGTTCATAAGGGTTGGTTTTGTTTTGAAAGGAAAAAAGAAAAATACTACAGAGAGATAAAGCAATAAAAAAAGTTTTCATACTAGGACTTTTCTTGAGTTAATAAATACAGTAATTGTTCATAGTTATCAAAAGAGCCCTCGTGTATAGTTTTAGAATTTGTTTTAATTACCAATGTAAATGGAATTGACCCTTGCCATCTTGAATCTACATTTTCTATAAATGTATTAGTGTTTGTTAGTGTTGCTAAATAATGATTTCCTTTGATTTGGTAATGATTGATAAGCCATTCTGCAGATTTTTTAGCTTTTTTATTGTCAAGTGAAATGGAGATAAATTGGTATGTACTGTCCATGTTTGCTTGAGCTTGTGCAAAGTATGGCAACTCTTCAACACATGGCTTACACCAGGATGCCCAAAAATTAATAACGATGGTTTTGCCTGTATCCGCTTTTTGTTGTGAAATGGTTAAAGCACTGTCTTGATTTATGACTTGGCAGGTTTGCGACCATGCAGAAAAACCCATTAAAAAGTTTGTTAAAAATAAAATTGTGATTTTCATGTAATAGCAAAAATACAATTATAATCAGGGATTAAGCAAGTTAAAATTGCCGATTTGTGAAAATTGAGTATAAGATGCTAGTAGTTTAAAGTGGTAAAATACTAAAAAAGGGGACCTCAATTAAGAAGTCCCCTTTTGGTATATCCTTTTAATTTGAAAATTACATGCTCATTGTTCCAAGAACACTGTTCATGTTTCTTACCGCTTCAGCAGATTTGTTGAAAGCTTCTTTTTCTGAATCAGTTAATTTGTAATCAACGATTTCTTCCCAACCGTTTTTACCAATAACAACTGGAACTCCTAAGCAAATATCGTTTTGACCATATTCGCCTTCAAGATAAACGCAGCAAGGCATTACTTTTTTCTCGTCTCTAACAATAGCTTCTACCAAAGCAGCACCTGCAGCTCCTGGAGCGTACCATGCGCTTGTTCCTAATAGGCCAGTTAGTGTAGCGCCACCAACCATAGTGTCAGCAGCAACTTTATTAAGGGCTTCTGAGCTTAGTTTTTCAGAAACAGGTAAGCCGTTAATTGTAGCTAATCTTGTTAATGGAATCATTGTTGTATCACCGTGACCACCAATAACAACACCATGAATGTCGTTAGTAGATGCACCTGTTGCTAGAGATAAGTAGCATTTAAAACGTGCACTATCCAAAATACCACCCATTCCAATGATTCTGTTTTTTGGTAAACCGCTTGATTTTAATGCCAAATAAGTCATAGTATCCATTGGATTGCTTATTACAATGATAATAGCATTTGGAGAATGTTGTAAGATGTTTTCAGTTACAGATTTAACAATACCTGCATTAATGCCGATAAGTTCTTCTCTTGTCATGCCGGGTTTTCTTGGAATACCACTTGTAATAACAACAACATCAGAATTGGCTGTTTTAGTGTAATCATTTGTACTTCCAACTATTCGAGTGTCAAAACCTAACAAAGAAGAAGTTTGAAATAAGTCTAAAGATTTTCCTTCACTTACACCTTCTTTAATGTCTAACAAAACTAACTCAGAACATAATTCTTTACGTGCAATGTTATCTGCACATGTTGCGCCAACGGCTCCGGCTCCTACAACTGTAACTTTCATATTTATTATTTAATATTAATGGAATTTTTGGCAAAGATAACGTTTTATTTTAATAAAAAACAGACCCGAAATGACAGTTTTTGGTCATTTATTTCATTTTTATTGTCGTTTATAAATAGTTTAAAATCACAAATTTTAGTTAAAGAAAATAAAAGCTTAACCTATAAATTTGCAACAATGAATAGTAGTAAAATTGTTAACGATCCCGTTTATGGATTTCTTACCATTCCAAGTGCTTTAATTTTTGAATTAATAGAACATCCTTTTTTTCAAAGATTAAGAAGGATAAAACAGCTTGGGGTTACGGATTTTGTATATCCAGGGGCTACTCATACCCGTTTTCACCATGCTTTGGGTGCTCTGAATTTAATGGTTAAGGCCGTGGAAACACTAAAGCAAAAAGGAGTTAAAATAACAGATGCAGAATCTGATGCGCTTTATGCCGGAATATTGTTGCATGATATAGGGCACGGACCTTACAGTCACTCACTTGAGAATTCAATCATTGAAGGTGTTGCACACGAACGAATCTCGTATTTGCTTATGAAAAAATTGAACGAATCTTTTGGTGGAAAGTTAGATTTAATGATTTCAATATTCAGTAATCAATACAAAAAGAAGTTTTTATACCAATTGATTTCAGGTCAGTTGGATATGGATAGATTGGATTATTTAAGTCGAGATAGCTTTTTTACAGGTGTTGTTGAGGGGCAGGTTGGGGCAGAAAGAATTATTAATATGTTAAATGTGGTAGGGGATGAGTTGGTTGTTGAGGAAAAAGGCATTTACAGTATCGAAAAGTTTATTATTGCTCGTAGAATGATGTATTGGCAAGTGTATTTGCACAAAACTGTTGTGGGGGTTGATGTAATGCTCATTCAAATAATGAAAAGAGCTAAGTTTTTGGGTCTTCAATCTTTGTTAAAAGAACCAATTTCTCCAGCTTTACAATATTTTTTAAATCATACCATAAGTGTTGATGCAATTGAAAATAATGAAGATGTTTTAAAATGTTTCATCCAATTGGACGATTCTGATATTTTAAATGCAATTAAACAATGGCAATTTTCTGATGACAAAGTTTTGAGAATATTAAGTGAAAGTTTCATCAATAGAAAGTTGCCGAAAGTTATGGTTTCCGATAAGCCAATTCCACAAGAAGAGATAGAAAAAATCAAAAAAAGCACAATCAAGAAGTTTAAAATCAAAGAAGATGAGGTGTCATATTTTGTAAATCACAGCATTATGAAAAATGATGCTTATAGAGTTGATAAGTACAATGGGATTAAAGTTTTGAAAAAAAATGGTGAGGTTTTAGATGTGGCCGAAGCCAGTGATAATTACACATTGAAGGCTTTAAAGGACACTGTAAAAAAATATTATTTAAGCTTTTATCGTTAAATTGTATCTTCGCAGCTTTGTATGGTTCAGATAACAGCAGAAATTATAGCACAACTAATTGGCGGAAAAATAGAAGGTAACCCTTCTGCAACAGTTACTCGTGCCGGAAAAATTGAAAGTAGTTCTTCTGAAGATATTAGTTTTTTAGCAAATCCTAAATATTCACATTTCCTATACGAAACAAAGGCATCTATTGTTATAGTGTCAAATGATTTGGTAATAAGTCAACCTGTTAATGCAACCTTAATTAGACATGCAATGCCTTATTATGGATTTTGTATGGTTTTAAATCAATTTTTCAATCCTCACATTAACCGAGTTGGTATAGACAGTTCAGCAATCATTCACCCCACTGCTCAAATTGGACAAAATGTGTATATAGGGCCATACGTTGTGATTGAGGAACAAGCAAGCGTTGCCGATGGCGCTCAATTGTATGCCCATGCATTTGTGGGGAG
>JBIPNH010000170.1:0-4192 GCA_044373665.1 Bacteroidia bacterium | reverse complement strand
TGGTGATTTATCTAAAATGACAGGGTATTCCATTAAAATTTATAACTCAATAGGACAACAATTGTTTCAATCAAATATAAACCAACAACAATTCTCAATTGATATTTCGCAATGGGGAGGTAATGGTCTTTATTTTATGGAGCTAAAAGATAATAATGGAAATATTGTAGAGGTAAAGAAAATCGTTTTACAGTAACCCTTAACCTATTCAGATAATTTAAAGGTTGCACTTAATCGGTGCAACCTTTTTTTATTCTTAAAAGATGAAATTTAAGGTAAAAAACCTCTCAAAATTTAATCAAAAGGTGACGCAAAAAGGTGACACAAAATAAAAAAACCACTTACGTAATTTGTAAGTGGTTGATTTTCAAGTAGCGGAGGGGAGAGTTGAACTCCCGGCCTTAGGGTTATGAATCCTACGCTCTAACCACCTGAGCTACCCCGCCATTTATTTTATGAACTGTTTGGAGTTAAACTCCTTACCCAATCTAAGCCAACGGAGGATACCCCGCCATTCGTTTATGGGGTTGCAAAATTAGTATTTGCTTTTTTATTTACAAAATTTTATTTGATTTATTTAATGATCGGTGAGCTCTATGGCTTTTTTTAGAATGATTGGTCATAATGTATTGCTTTAACAAATCTCTTATAAGTATTGATTAAGTGATGTTTTTTTTCAAAGTAGGTGTGAATTCAAGACTATTGTCTCACCTAAGCTTAAACTTAAGTTGTTAAGACTTTCTAAAGGAGAAAAAAGCTTAATTGGGTGTAAATTTGCTTTATTCAGGAACTTGCTCTAGTAGCTCGCTTAATTCTTTGTTACTCAAATTTTCAATATCTGATTTGTCATAAATTGAAAGTAAGTAAACTGTTTCATCAGCAATTACAAAATTGGTAATTAATCTAGCTCCACCGCTTTTGCCTTTGCCTTTTGATGAAATAGCAAGACGTATTTTATAACAATTCTTACCTAATGATATTCCTTGAATGGGGTTAGCCTCTAAACTTTCAAACAAAATGGCTAAGTCTGTTTTTAAAGAGGGGTATTTTTTTGCCAATTGTTTTAGTTTTTTCCTAAAAATAGGCAAAGCTACTATGCTATAACTCATCTAATAACTGCTTTGCAGAAATGCCTTTTATTTTGCCTTGTCTTACCAATTTCAGTTCTTCTACAGCTTCATTTATATCTTCTATTAGCAAAGCTTTTTTGTCAGAAATTGTTTTTGCCTTAACATAGGATAATCCTTTCAATACTTCAAGTAAGTGAGTGGCTTTGCTGTCTTTTATATCTAGTAAAACTTTCATTTGTGAAAAAAGAAAAATCTAAATACGAAGTTAAAATATTTTTATCAATTAAAATAATTTTTTTTAGGTTAGTCTTGAATTAAAGTCCCAACTACACTCAACGACCCTCTTGAAAGATTTTTAAAATTACAAAATAGTCTAATTTGTTTTTGTTTTACAAAAAAGTAAATCCAATACGTTTTTGTAAGCCTATCTCAAAAATTCTGATAAGTGTAGAAAGTTGAATATTCCCTTTTCCATTTTCAATTCTAGAGATGTAGCTTTTTTTTGTTCCTGTTCTTTCGGCAAGCTCTTCTTGGGTTAGTTTGGCTTCTTTTCGAGCTTCTTTAAGCATTTCGCTTATAATAAACATTTGAGATTTTTCTTCATAAACGTTTCTTGTTTCAGAGCCAATTTTGCCATGCTCAAGTTCAATGAGTTGATTAAATGTGCTTATTTTTTTATATTCTTTCATTGCCTTTATTTGTTTTTGTTGAAATATTCCTTCATTAAATTTTGTGCTTTGATAATTTCTTTACTCGGTGTTTTTTGAGTTTTTTTCTGAAACCCATTGAATAAAACAACTAATTTACCTTTATCAAAACAGCAAAATATCCTATAAATGTTGGATTGATATTCTATTCTAATTTCATATAACCCATTAGTTGCAGCGATGTGTTTTAAAAATTTTTCAGGAACTTTTTCAACTTGTTTTATTAGCTCCAAAACATATTTTATTTCTCTTTTACCTTCTCATCTTGTTGTAGATAAAATTCGATAAAATAATTTTCATAAAATATAATCTCTCTAAACACTTTGCAAAGTTATCTCAAAAGTTAACATTTTGCAAATAATAATTGAATGTTTTTCTTTAGTCCACTGGAATAAAATCAATCCCCCCCAAGACAATCTGTAGAATATTTTGATAACTTTTTATCTTATATTTTAAAAACATATTCATTTTACCTATTTTCGCTAAGTTTTTCAAAAAGAAATTATGAATTTTAAGTTAGTTAATAATCTATTAGGATGGGTAATGTTTGTCATTGCTCTTGTTGTTTACACATTAACATTGGAACCATCGGTAAGTTTGTGGGACTGTGGTGAATTTATCTCGGCATCTCACAAGTTGCAAGTGGTACATCCACCCGGAGCGCCATTTTTTCTATTAGTGGGTCGTTTTTTCTCGCTTTTTGCGCCTGAATTAACTGATGTAGCCTTTGCCGTAAATATGTTAAGCGCCACTGCTAGTGCTTTCACAGTTTTGTTTACATTCTGGATTACCACCCATTTTGCCAAAAAAATCATTGATCCTCAAGCTAGTAAAGGTTCCTTTATTGCTGTAATGGGTGCAGGTGCTATCGGTGCATTAGCGCTTACTTTTATGGATTCATTTTGGTTTAGTGCTGTTGAGGCAGAGGTTTACGCTTTGTCTTCATTCTTTACTGCCATTACTTTTTGGGCTGCATTGAAATGGGAAGAAAGTGATTCTAAATACGCTAACAAATGGATTATTCTAATCGCTTACTTAATAGGTTTGGCTATAGGTACCCACTTATTGAACTTATTGGTTATTCCTGCTATCGTGTTTATTTATTATTTTAAAAATTACAAATACACACAAAAAGGATTGATATACAGTTTCCTAGTAGGTTTGGGTATTTTATTCTTTATCCAAAAAGGAATCATTCCTGGTGTGCCAAGTTTAATGGCTAAAATGGATTTATTCTTTGTGAATAGCCTAGGATTCGGATTTAATTCTGGAACATTCGCTGCTATATTATTGTTAGTTGCCATTTCGGTTGGAGGTATTTATTATTACTCTAAAGTTAAACCTAACCACTATGCTAACTTAGGTTTTATCTGTTTTGCTTATATCTTATTAGGTTACTCTAGTTACGCAATGGTGGTGATTCGTTCTTCGGACAATCCACCGATTGATATGAACAATCCTGAAGAGCCTTTCAAATTGTTGAGTTATATTAACCGTGAACAATATGGTGACAGACCTTTATTAAAAGGACCATATTATAATGCACAAGCTATTGATGTTAAAGAAGGTGAAATGAAATACAGAAAAGATGACAATGGCTATACTGCTATTGGAAAAAATCAAGAGTATGTATTTGATCCAGCTTATAACACCATATTTCCAAGAATGGGAGATATGCAAAAGGATGGTAGTGAGCAAGGTTACAGAAGTTGGGGTAATATGGATGAAATATCCAAACAAATTGATGATGCACAAATGATGCTTCAACAAACCCAAGACCCTGAACAAAAACAAAGATTAAACAACGAAATTGAAGCATTAAAAGCTGTTAAGCCGAAATTTTCTAATAACTTATCTTTCTTGTTTAGATACCAATTAGGTCACATGTATTTTAGATACTTTATGTGGAACTTTGTAGGAAGACAAAACGACCAACAAGGGCACGATTTCAACAAAGAAACTGACGGAAATTGGATCAGTGGTATTGGTTTGGTTGATGCAGCTAGACTTGGTCCTCAAAACGATTTGCCTGAACATTTAGCCAATAACTTTGCTCGAAATACGTTTTACTTTATACCTTTACTCATCGGGGTATTTGGGTTAATTATACATTTCAAAAAAGGTAAAAATGATGCCATTGTGGTAATGAGTTTATTCTTATTCACAGGTATATTGATTAATATCTTCTTAAATCAACCCCCTTATGAACCAAGAGAACGTGATTATTCATTGGCAGGTTCGTTCCAAACGTTCTGTATTTGGATTGGATTAGGCGTGTTGTTCTTATGGGATAAATTGAAAAATAAAATGGCAGAAGGAACTGCGGCTATTCTTGCGGCTGTTATTGCTTTAACTGCACCTGTGTTAATGGGTACTCAAGGTTGGGACGACCACGATAGAAGCGGAAGATACTTA
>JBIPNH010000006.1:0-51769 GCA_044373665.1 Bacteroidia bacterium | reverse complement strand
CATCATACGAGGTATTCCTGCAAATGAGCGTATCCGTTATAATTGGGGGCGTTATGATGGTATCAATTTTTAAGGGAACATCTATTGTGGCATATAGATTGTTTTTATAAAGTTTTAATTGAATATCTTGTTGACCTTTTTTGGTAAAGGTGTATTGAAATTCTGAATGGATGCTTGACTTTAATGTTTGATTATTTTGTTTCAATAAAATTGAATCTAAATTAAGTTCTTCAAATGTAAATGTGGTAGTATCCTTAAAACATGTTTTTTGTACTTTATAATTACAATTCACTGTTTCAACATATACACTATCATAACTGGCACAATATGGATTACTCGCTTTTACATGATACAAGCCCGATTGATTGACCGTTAGAAACGAAGAGGTATCATTAGTATTCCATAAAAAGGTTTGATAATGTATGGTATCAGCAAATAGGTTTAAGGGTTTATTTTGACAAATGAGGGTGTCGGAACCAAGTTGGATGGGTGGGGCGTTAATTATTTCTATTTGAGAAAAAATGGTATCATTATTACCATCTCCAATGTGAATGGCAAACACATTGTATTTTCCACTTTTGGAGTATGAGTGATAGATAGAATCTGATTCACCAAATGTTTGAGTACTACCATCTCCAAAATTCCAAATAAAAGAATCAGCATAGCCATTGTTGGCTTCAAACCGAATGGGAAAATTTTGACAAGCAGTGTCTGGATGAATGATAAAAGAATACGAGGTGTGGATGGTGTTGGGAAAGATTCTAAACTGAGGTAGTAACGAAGACAATGTATCTGTATAATTAAAATTTTTTATATATGCTTTTGTTGGAGAATTATTATATTTAAGAATAAATAAATTTCTATTATAAATATCAAAATTATTTATATCGAATTGGTAATTTTGCTTAGCTAAATACATGTGATTATCAAGCCCATTTTTCAATTCAATAGTTAAAAAATTTCCAATCAAAGTTTTATTGAACAATGATATATTGGTATCAATGTCATTGATTTTCAAAGCATACAATCCATTAATAAAAGCTAAAGATTTATTTGAAGAGTCTATTTGACAATAAACATACTTTGAATTGAGCGAGAAATCTATTGTATAAAATGAATAAATAGATGATTTGTAATTGGTTTTAGCTTGAAATGAAAAAGCCCCATTATTATTATTAAAATTTAATAAAAGTAAATTAGTGGGAGTCCCATAATTAATACTATTACCATAATTTACATTTAGTAAAACTAATTGATTGTTTGGTGAAACTTTTATGTCAGATTGAACGGTTAAATTTAAGTTAAAATCTAACAATTTAAATACATTTGTAGGGGAATTTGAAACTCCATTTTCATTAATTAGATAACTATAAATTTCATGTTTTAATACGTTGGCAACTAACAACCAATAATCTTTGTTATTTTGATGTTTAACAACCCTAAAACTGCCAGAACAATCATTTCTCAATAACTTATTATTTACTAATCTACCTTGATTGTTGTTAAAATAAGGGTCGATTTCAGCACATGTTAGTTTAGCGTAAGGGAAACTTGAGTTTAGATTATTAAAGAAATAATTTGTTGATACCCTAAAAGATAACACATTAGTAGAATTAGGTTTTTTAACTACAAAAGATTCAAAGGGGAAACTTTCAAATTGATAAATACTTCCATTATTAGTAGTATTTAGTAAATTTAAATCAACGATTTTTTTTTTATCTTCGTTAATAATTGAGTCTGAATTAGCTAAAAGTATAACTTTATTATCACCATTAGTAAATGAAGATAGTCTACATAGTTTATAAAAATTATTGCTATCAAATTCGTTTTTAAAAAAATTCACTTCTTTTTGTTTGAAATTTATTTTCCTTCCATTTGATAAAACCCAATTTTCATTCATTAATTGAGCATTTAAGCTAATGTTAATCAGCAAATTAAAAAAAACCAATGTATTGAATAATGTAATCTTCATTTATATTTTAAAAATGCCTAATACAATAAATTTAATTTAAAATATTGAATTAGGCAAATTGTTAATTAAATAGAGTATACCTAAGGAGCAGTTGAAATACTAAAATTGTTAGGACCATTTACAGTGATTGTAATAATAAAATTTCCACAATTAATAGAAGATGCTGGATATGTGAAAGTAAACGGATAAGGCCCAATTCCAGTTAAAGAAGCAATATTTGAGATGAATAGAGTATTAATCCCATCTGTAAGGTATATATATTCCGGACATCGACATGGATCAGAATCTGTACATCGCATACATGGTCCAGTCAAAGAAGCTGATGGTAACGTGTTTGTCCAAGCAAATACATCTCCACAATTTGGAGTACCTCCATATCTCCAATACCAATATAATTGACATCCAGGGGGCAGTAGTGGCGAAGATGAAAAACTGGTAGTTGCACAAGGTGGGCAACTACCAGGTGGACAAACATTACCCCCTGCTTGCGCTTTTAAATTTGAATTAATTCCCATTACAAAGAATATAATTACTGCGATTTTTAGAAAGTTCTTTTTCATTTTTTAAGTTTTTTAAGTTGTCATAAATTATGACAAAACAAATTTAAACCAAAAAACCTCAAATATCAAACATTAAAATAAAAAATAAAAAAATCCATTCTAAATCTATTCTTCATTAAACATTTAAACCTATCCAATAAAAAAGTAGCTTTTAACACAACCCGCGCCTTTGATTCTATCAATGAAATGCCTTACTGGTTTGACATGAACCATTGCTTGGAAAATATTTTTTTAAACGCACAATCTATTGATTTTCAAATTCAATATCAATAATTTATCACAAAGTAAGTATTTATTAGTTTATGCCATTACAATGCAGTTTTAAAATTCAAATAAAACTCTTATCTTTGCACCGCAAATAACCTATCTAACTATTTGCATGGCTAAAACAACAAAAAATTCGTTTAGTATCCAAAACAAAATCATTTCTGACAGTCTTACTTTTGATGACGTATTAGTACTTCCTCGTTACAGTGAAATTCTTCCAAGAGATGTTAATACTCAAACGAAATTAACTAAAAATATTACTTTAAATGTTCCGATTATCTCGGCTGCTATGGATACTGTTACTGAAAGTGGCATGGCTATAGCTGTAGCTCGTGAGGGCGGAATTGGTATCATTCATAAAAACATGACTATTGCTCAACAAGCAAAAGAAGTGTCTAAAGTAAAACGAAGTGAAAGTGGGATGATTCAAAACCCAATTACTCTTACAGGTGATTCTTCTTTAAATGATGCTCTTAAATTAATGAAAGAACACCACATTGGCGGTATTCCTATTATTGATACTAAAAATAATTTGGTTGGTATTATCACCAATCGCGACTTGAGATTTGAAAAAAACATTTCGAAAAAAATCTCCGAAGTGATGACCACCAAAGGTTTAGTAACTGGCGAAATTGGAACCGATTTAGCAAAAGCTGAATCTATTCTTCAAAAACATAAAATTGAAAAATTGCCAATTATTGATAAAAAAGGCAAATTAGCAGGATTAATTACATATAAAGACATTCAAAAATTAAAAAGCCATCCCCGTGCTTGTAAAGACAAGTTTGGCCGTTTAATCGTTGGTGCTGCTGTGGGCATTACTGCCGATACCTTAGAACGTGTTAAAGCCTTAGTGGATGCGGAAGTTGATGTTATTACTTTAGACACTGCACATGGTCACTCTAAAGGCGTTGTAACTGAATTAAAGAAAATTAAAAAAGCATTTCCAAAATTAGATGTTATTGTAGGCAATATAGCTACTGGTGAAGCTGCTTTGGAATTAGCAAAAGCGGGTGCTGATGCAGTAAAAGTTGGGGTTGGTCCGGGCAGCATTTGTACCACAAGAATTATTGCTGGTATTGGTGTCCCTCAACTGACCGCTATTATGAACTGCGCTGATGCTTTAAGAGACACTGGTATTCCTGTTATTGCAGATGGTGGCATTAGATACAGCGGTGACTTAGTAAAAGCTATTGTTGCAGGGGCTAGTTCTATTATGGCTGGTGGTATGTTTGCTGGTACTGATGAAAGTCCTGGCGATACTAATATTTACGAAGGTAGAATGGTAAAATCATACCGTGGAATGGGTAGTATTGAAGCCATGAAAGAAGGCAGTAAAGACCGCTATTTCCAAGATGCTGAATCTGAAATCTCGAAATTAGTTCCCGAAGGTATTGTTGGTACAGTGCCATACAAAGGAAAGGTAAGCGAAGTGATTTACCAGTATGTAGGGGGTTTAAAAGCCGGTATGGGATACTGCGGTGCAGGTACTATTCAAGATTTACAAACAGCTCAGTTTATCAAAATTAGTAACGCTGGTATCAAAGAAAGCCATCCTCACGACATAAAAATTACTAAAGAAGCGCCAAACTACAGCAGATAATTGCAGCTAACGACAATTCTTTTTTGTCAAAACAATACTATTCTTTTTACACCCAATTATGTTTAATAAAAAAACGCTTGTTTTAATCGTTACCATTGTTGCCCTTGCGGTGGTCTATTTTGTTTTTAATAACAAAAATGTATCTACCCTCAACAACAATGAGAAAGCTTTTGATTTTAAATCAACTGACAAAATAGATAAGATATTTATTACCAATAAATTCTCTAAAGAATATGTAACCTTAAGCAAGGTTAATGCTAAGGAATGGCTTATTAACAATGAGCACATTGGAAACATTTCGCAAATTGAAATTTTGTTGGAAACGCTTAGAAAAGTAAGAGTAAAAAAACCTGTTTCTAAAAAACAGTTGAATCAGGTAATCAAAAACATTGCTTTAAACGGCACAAAAGTAGAGATATACGAAAACAACGAGTTGAGCAAAGTGTTTTATGTAGGCAACAATACCAGTAATGAAATGGGCACTTACTTTTATATGGATAAAGCTAAAGAGCCTTATATTTGTCACATTCCTGGTTTTAATGGCTTTTTGAATACGCGTTTTTATACCGATGCCAAAGCGTGGCGTTCTAAAACAGTTTTTGCAGCTACTGATGAAAAAATTGAAAACATTCAAGTAAAATGGCATCAAAACGAAGTCCAATCTTTTGAAATTAAAAACAGTAAAGGCCAAGAGCCTCAACTTATTGTAAATGGTAAAGCACTTGAAAATAATAAAGTAGTAAATTTAAACAAACTCAAATCTTATTTAAAGTTGTGGGAGAATTTGGCTTACGAGGGTTTTCCAATCAACTTGAATGATAAACAAATTGACTCTATTTACAACACGCCACCCCTTTTGACTTTATCACTTACAGCTGCGGGTAAAACAACCCAACTTAAAATTCATAAAAAAGGCATGTTTGAGGACACCAATATTCAATTTGACCGTCAAGGCAATCCTTTGGAATATGATATTGAAAATTTTTACGCTTTCATCAACAATAACAACAAAGAAGTGGTTCAAATTCAAGACTACGTATTTGGGAAAGTGATGAAAACCAACCGAGATTTTTTAATTAAACCATGAAACTAAGCACACTTATTTTTTCGTTGCTTTTCTTATTGGCTTGTTCAAACCATAAAACTGTCGACAAGTACACGATATTGAAAGGCAAAACCATGGGCTCAACTTATGAAATTGCCTATGACAGCAGCATCAATATTCAAGAAAAAATCGATTATATCCTAGGGTTTTATAGTTACTTGGTTAGCACTTACGACAGTCAATCTATTGTATCAAAGTTCAATAACAACCAAAGCTTAAATTCTGAAGATTCTATTTCATACAACGAGTCTAAACACTATTTCGTAGCATTAGACAGTATTTCTCGCCATGTATACCAACAAACTAATGGCAGCTTTAATCCTGGTATTGGCTCATTGATTAATTATTGGGGATTTGGCAACAACAAACAAAATCCTGAGTTGATAGACCAACGCATTGTTGACAGTTTAAAAAATTTAAACTACGGTTTTTTAGTTGATTTTAACGGCAAAATTCCTCAAAAAGCAAATGCAAACCAACAAGTTAATTTTAATGGTATAGCGGCAGGTCATGTCGTGGATATTATTGCTCAACTTTTTGATTCTGTTTATCACTTTAAAAACTACTACATCAACATTAGTGGTGAAATAAGGGCAAAAGGAAACAACGGACATGATTCTTATTGGCCTATTAAAATAGAAAAACCGGTACTTAACTCACAGAAAAAAATTGAATTTTGTTCAATTCCGCTTAAGAATTATGCTTTGGCAACAAGTGGTAACTATCGAAATTTCTTTTTTAAGAACGGCAAAAGGTACGGGCATAGCATCGACCCTGTCTCTGGTTTTCCTGCTCGCAACGAAATGCTCAGCGCTACTATATTAGCACCTTCGGCAGCAGAAGCAGATGCATATGCAACAGCGGCAATGGTAATGGGATTAAAAGAAGCCATTAAGCTATGTGAACAACACCCTGAATTAAAAGCATTCTACATCTTTGAACAAGACAAGAAAATTACCTTTTGGGCAAGTGCCAACTTATCTTACGAGATTACAGACAAGCCATAAAAAAAACCGTCTTTTGGACGGTTTCTTTAAATATTTATTGAAATTACTTTTTAGCTTCTACTAATTCTGTATCAAAAATCAAAGTTGCGTATGGAGGAATTACTCCACCTGCACCACGATCTCCATAACCTAATTGATAAGGAATTATCAATTTGTATTTTGCTCCCACTCTCATTAAAGCAATCCCTTCGTCCCAACCTGGAATAACTCTACCAACTCCTAGTTCAAATGTGATAGGATTATTGCGTTTGTATGAATTATCAAATTCAGTACCATCAATCAATTTACCTACATAATGAACACTAACTGTATCTTTTGCCATTGCTTGAGGACCAGTACCTTCTTGTTCAACAACATAATACAAACCACTGCTTGTTTTATTTGCAGTAGGATATGTTTTTAAAACTAAATCACTGAATTCTTTGTCTTTTTTTTCTTTTTCAGCTTTCAATAAAGCTGCTTTTCTTTCTACAACACTTGCTTTAAGTTTATCGAACTCAACTTGATTGGCAACATATTTTTTAGCAACTGCACCTTTTCTGATGATTTCAACTTTTACTAATACATCATTCGTTCTTGTTGTATTAACAATAGATTGACCATCAATAACTTTACCAAAAATACTGTGTTTATTGTCTAACCATGGTGTTGGTACTATTGTTACAAAGAACTGACTTCCGTTGGTATTAGGACCTGAGTTTGCCATAGACAAATAACCAGGAGCATCGTGTTTTAAACTAGGGTGAAATTCGTCAGCAAAAGAATAACCCGGACCGCCCATACCAGTACCTTGAGGATCGCCCCCTTGAACCATAAAATCTTGACCATCACCGTTGGCTTGGCTAATTACTCTGTGAAATTTTAATCCATCATAAAAAGGAACACCTTCAGCTTTAGCTGAGTTTTTTATTTTACCTTCAGCCAAACCAACGAAATTACATACCGTTAATGGGGCTTTATCTGGAAATAATTTAACTAAAAACGTTCCTTTACTTACGGTAAATTTGGCATATAAACCGTCTTCTTGTTGTGCAATTGATTCTTCTAATGTCATCATTAATACTAAAGCTGCAAAAATAGCTCTTAATTTTATCATATTCATAAACTTTATTTGTCAATATTTGTGCCAAATATAAATCTAAAAATTAAGATAAATCTCAATTTTTTCAACTTTGATAAATGGCCATTAATTGTTTGGCTATAGACTCTTTGCTATATTGCTGTATGTGAGTCGAATAATTAATTTTATGTATTTCACTAAGCGTTATTAATTGCTTTAATAGTTGCTCTTCATTGTGTAAATCAAAGAACAACACCTCTTTGGCTGCAATTTCTTTAAATACAGGAATATTAGAAGCTAAAATTGGCAAATGACAGGTCATGGCCTCCAACAATGGAATTCCAAAACCTTCTTGAATACTTGGATAAACAAACCACGAAGCTGATTGATACAAAATCGGCAATTCTTGTTGATTTATATTGGGCAAAATAGTAACACGCTTCGATAAATCTAAGTCAGCTATTAACTGATTAACCGCTTCGAAACTATCGCCCAAGGAACCTGCCAAAACTAAATGATGATTTTGGTTTGGGTATTTTTTAAATGCTCTTAATAAAAATAGGTGATTTTTGCGTTGATTAAAACTGCTAACATATAAAAAAAATGGATTGTCGAGCCTGTATTTCTCTTTAAATGTTTGCACCGCTGTGTCTGAAATTGCTTGGTAAAATATTTCATTACAAGCTTGATAGACAACCTTAATATTGCTTGACTTAACTGGATAATACAATTGAATTTGTTGTGAAGTAAACTCACTTGTTGCAATAACTGTGTCAGCAATAGTTGCTGCATGTTTTGTTTTGATGTGGTATATTGACCTGTCAATAAATGAATAATTTTGTGGATGGGATTTAAAAATCACATCGTGAATAGTTGCAATTTTTTTGACATGACTTGGATAATTACCAAAAGGCAACTCATTGCTTAGACCATGAAAAACATCCAGGTTTTGGAAAGCCTTTTCTTTCAAGACTTGCTTGGCTCTCCACACAAAAGATTGATTGGAACTAGAAGGTAAAACAAGTTCAAGAGGGGATTTTAGTTCTTGTCCCCCTTTTTTATCAAATAAAAAATAGTGGTGCTCAGGAAAATAAGAGGCTAAAGCATTGACTAAATCTCTGCTATAGTTTCCTAATCCTGTTTGATTATGGAAAAAACGTTTTGCATCAAATCCAATATTCACAATAATTAAACTGCTACATTGTGTTCTCTTAGAGCGTCATTCAATGAAGTTTTAAGGTCGGTGCTTGGTTTTCTTTTTCCTATAATAATAGCACAAGGCACATGAAACTTACCTGCAGGAAACTCCTTTTCATAACTTCCGGGGATTACAACACTTCTTTCAGGCACATAACCTTGGTAAGTTACTCTTTCGGGAGTGGTAACATCAATTATTTTGGTTGATTGAGTAATGGTTACACCTGCGCCTAAAACCGCTTCTTTGGCAATATGAGCTCCTTCCACCACAATACAACGTGAACCTATAAAACAGTCGTCTTCAATAATAACTGGGGCAGCTTGAACAGGCTCTAAAACTCCACCTATACCAACACCACCACTTAAATGTACATTTTTACCGATTTGCGCACAGCTTCCTACGGTAGCCCAAGTGTCCACCATGGTTCCACTGTCTACATATGCACCAATATTGACAAAACTAGGCATTAGAATTACACCTTTATTAATAAAAGAACCATATCGAGCTACTGCACCCATAACAGAACGCACCGACTGTGATTCAAAGTCTGATTTTAAAGGAATTTTATCATAAAATTCATAAGCTCCCATTTTTTCAGTTTTATTGGCAGAAATAGGAAAATACAGTATTACGCCTTTTTTTATCCATTCATTCACTTGCCATTTGTTGTTTTCAATGGGTTGAGCTACTCTTAATTGGCCTTTGTCAAGGAGTTCTATTAATTGAAGAATAGCTTTTTGAGATTCTTCGGTCTTTAAAAGTTCTCTGTTATCCCAAGTTTGTTCTATAATTTTTCTGAGTTGTTCCATCATTTTTTCGATTTTAAATTTAAAAAAAAAGCCTCAAGAAAATCTTGAGGCTTTTCATATATTTTATATTAATTATTTAATAATTAATTCAATTGTATTTTTAGATTCAGTTCCAGCGTTGTAGTTGGTAATAATTCTGTCTCTAGAGATACCAAATTTCTCGTTTAAGAATTTAACGATTTCTTCCATGCAACGAGTGTTACCAGCAGCGTTGTATTTAGAACTTTTTCCACCTGGACCGTTCAATACTAATTTGTTTTCAGGACATTGTCTCATTTTGTCTGCAACAGCATACAACATGTTTTTAACTTCTTTAGTTAAGCAGTTGCTAGAGATTGAGATTGGAGGGAAAGTAGCACCTTCACAGCTGCAGCACATTTTAATCTCGATACCATTAGCATCAACTAATGCACCTGGGCTAGAATTGTTTTCTCTGTCTCTGTGGTCAGCAATACCGTCACCGTCACTGTCAACTGAAGCACCTGTTGCATCAACAATAGCACCTTTGTCTGAGAATGGTTCAGCATCTTGACAATCTGGAACACCATCAGCATCGCTATCAACAGCCATACCGTTTCCGTATACCATACAAGAATCAGGCGTAGTGTTGTCTTGGTCGAAACAGTTAGACACGTGGTCTTTGTCATCGTCAACACCTAAACAATCTGTTTTCTTTTTAATATCAGCTACTTGTTCGTAGATAGATTCAACTGGACTTAACCAATCGTAGTGTTGTGCGTTTTTAGAACCAAATTTGTATGCGAAACTAGCTCTTAAGAAAGAGTATGAATCCCACCATCTGTTAGCCCAAATTGCAGTATTGTAAACATCGATATCATCAGATCTTAAGTAAGTGTAACGGTATTCTAAACCTAAGTCAAAACTTTTACTGATGTAATGTTTGAAACCAACACCCAAAGGAATAATTAAATGTCTTCCTTCGTATGATTCTGTTACGTTTTTACCTAAGTTTGGATTTGCAGTACCTCTACCTAAGTTTGTAGTAAAGTAGTAGTCACCTGTAAATAAACGTTGGTCAACAAAGTATGCATTTGCTCTGTATGAACCTTGTCCAATACCTGCATATAAATACATTTGTGTTTTTCTAAGTGGTCTTAGGAATGAAATATTTCCTAAAGTGAAATGCGCTTGAATGTTCCAATCTTGAGTATTGGTTCTAAATCTGAAATTATCTTTAAAGAAAGTTGGGTTTTGATAATCACGCTCACCTCTTAACATTGCAAAGTTGTATTCACCTCTTAATGCAAATGTTTGTGAAATTGAATACTTAACAAACGGTGCAAAATTGTATCCCATTTGTTTTTTGTCAGCATCACCGTGTAAGGCTGTAATACCTCCCATTAAACCTACAGACCATTTTTTGGCTCTTCTATCTTGGAAATAGGAACCTTGTAAAACTTGTCCTGAGTCAGCTGTTTTACCAGCAGCCCATTTAGATTTGGCATAAGGATGATCTGCCATCTTCTCTTTTTCTTGTGCGTTTACAAACAAAGATGCTGCAAACAAACAAAATCCTAATACTAACGTTTTTCTTAAATTCATTACAAATTTGGTTTTCATTTTGAATTGGCAAAGGTATAAGATTTAAGTACAAAAAACAAAACAATTAACCTTAAAATAATCTACTATTTAAAAAATAGACTCAACTATTTGATTACAAGCTGATTAATTATTTAAGATTACTGCTAAATGCTTGCCTAATTGTGGCTTAAATGTTAATAAGCCTATCAAATTGGAATTTTTTAGAAGCCATTCTGCACCAAATTGTTTGCGTTCTTGTAAGGACTCTTTGGTAAAATTACCTTCAAACAATTCATTGATTTTATTGAGTTTATCTTCCAATTCTATACTTAATTTGTCTAAATAAAGCTGATTGATTTTCTTTAAAAGTTTTGAATAGTCTTTGCCCAATTCCACTATTGAGGACATTTCATTGATGCCTGCTTTACGCGTTTCATCGTGAATTTTTTCTTTTAATCCTTCAAATTCACCAATCAATTCCTTGAAGATTGTGTTTGAAACACTTAAATAATTCAAGAAGTCTTGCTTCTCTTTGATTTCAAAAAAATGAATGGGGTCGAACGACAACGAATTTAGCAACTTCTGTTGTTTATTATTAAGCAACCACACACTTGTTCTCAATCTTATTTCTGGAGCTGCAGTTTTGTTTTCATCAAAAATCTCTTTCAACTGCAACCAATAGTTAACTTCTGCGTTGCCTCCAACATAAGCCACATTGGGCAATATGGTTTCTTGATACAATGGGCGTAAAACAGCATTAGGGCTGAATTTTTCTGTTTGTGTTTCAATCAATGTTATTAGCTCTGACTCAGTAAACTTTAATTCGGTGTCCAAAACAGAATAAAGACTCCCCTCTTTCACAATTCTTGAGCGAAGTTGATTATCGAGATAAAAAAAATTAATTTCTCTAGCACCTAATTGAAGTGAGTATTTTTGTTCTTTCAGTTTATCCGAAAAATGATTGAAAGCTTTATAATTACTTGAACTTAAAATGTCTTTTTTGATAGCAGGTATTAACTGTTTTTTAAGCCCTTTGGAATCACCATCTATCACTAGCACTTTGTCGAATCCAAAAACAGAATGAACCATTTTGGTTGTTGCTTCTGACATGGTTTGGGATTCTGCATAACATGTTTTCCAATCACTTAAAAGCCCTTTCTGCTCGTCATTTAATGAAACTGATTCAAGTATTTCTTCAATTAAAGTTACTACACCAATGGGACTAAATCTTCCAATGGCTCCTGATTCGTTCGATTTCCATTGAAAGGTTTTACCAAACAAGTTTACATTTTTAACTTCATCAAAATCGTGGTCTTCAGAGGCTAACCAAAAAACTGGAATAAAAGTCAATTCGGGATAAACCTCCTTAAGCAATGTTGCATATTGAAGGGTATCATTAATTTTATAAAGCACATACAAGGGACCAAGCAAGGGGTGTAATTGCTGACCTGTGGTAACAGTGAATGTATTGGGTGATTGTATGAGTTCAATATTGGCAACTAATTGTTGACTATCAACTGAATTCAATTTAAGTTTTTCGTATTGACTTTTTAATTCTTCAACTAATACTTTTCGGTCTTCTTGTTTGAACTGTTTTTTGTGCGCTAAGGCATTGTGGACTGAAAAAAAAGAGGATTGTGATTCAAATAGCTTGACTAGGTCAGGGTTCTTATCAATAAATGCTTTGGTTGCTGTACTTAAAAATGGTAGTTGATTGGCATTAAAAGTCATGACACTATGAATTAACAACAGTACCCATTAAGTCAAATGATTCTGCTGAGGTGATTAGTACATTAGCGAAATCTCCAATTTTTACATATTGGTTTTTCGCTTCAACTAAAACTTCATTATCCACTTCAGGAGAGTCTGCTTCTGTTCTTCCAATAAAATACTCACCTTCTTTTCTATCAAATAAAACCTTTAAAGTAGTTCCAATTTTAAGTTTATTTTTTTCGAGAGATATCTCTTCTTGAATGGCCATAATTTCAGCCGCTCTAGTTTTTTTAATATGTTCAGGCACATCGTCTTCGAAGGAATGGGCATGGGTATTTTCCTCGTGTGAGTATGTAAATACACCGAGTCTGTCAAACTGAAAATCTTTCACAAACTGTTTTAGCTCCTCAAAATCCGCTTCTGTTTCACCAGGGTGTCCAACCAATAAAGTTGTTCTCAATGAAATCCCGGGTACTTTTTCTTTAATTTCGTTAAGGACCTCGTATGTTTTTCTTTTAGTTATCCCTCTGCGCATTTGTTTTAAAACATTGTCTGAAATATGCTGAACGGGCATGTCTAAATATTTACAAATAGATTGCTTAGAGGCCATAACCGGCAATATTTCGGTAGGAAACTGTGATGGATAAGCATAGTGTAAACGAATCCACTCAATACCTTCTACTTCTGACAAGGCTTCCAATAGTTCTTTCAACTTTCTTTCGCCATACAAATCAATCCCATAATAAGTGCTGTCTTGTGCAATCAACATCAATTCTTTTGTGCCGTTCTTAGCTAAATTTTGAGCTTCGGTTACTATTTGTTCTATTGATTTACTAACGTGTTTACCTCTCATTAAAGGAATAGCACAAAACGAGCAAGGTCTATTACAACCTTCGCTTATTTTTAAATAGGCAAAATGTTGGGGTGTGGTAGTGAGTCTTTCACCGATAAGTTCGTGTTTATAGTCAGCTCCTAGTGTTTTCAACAAATTAGGCAATTCCAAAGTACCGAAATAGGCATCTACTTGAGGAATTTCATTTTCCAATTCGTCTTTATATCGGTGAGACAAACAACCTGTAACATACAGTTTATCAATTCTTCCGGCTTCTTTTTCATCCACATATTGAAGAATAGTGTCTATACTTTCTTGTTTGGCATTGTCTATAAATCCACAAGTATTGATGACAATAATATTAGCATCATCTTTTTCAGACTCGTGAGTGGCGTCCATATCATTGCCTTTAAGTTGACTTAACAACACTTCACTATCAACCAAATTTTTACTACATCCAAGTGTAATAATATTTATTTTATTTTGCTTTAAAGATTTTGTTTTCATTTTACACTTCGAATAAAGAATCTACAAAAGATTTGGCATTAAATAACTGAATATCTTGAATTCCTTCACCTACGCCAATAACTCTAACAGGAATTTTGAATTGGTCGCTAATACCAATAACAACCCCTCCTTTTGCAGTGCCATCTAATTTGGTAAGCGCAAGAGAACTAACTTCGGTAGCGGCAGTAAACTGCTTGGCTTGTTCAAAGGCATTTTGACCGGTAGAGGCATCCAAAACGAGCATTACTTCATTGGGAGCGTAGTCGTATATTTTGGACATTACTCTTTTAATTTTGCTTAGCTCGTTCATCAAATTAACTTTATTATGTAATCTTCCTGCGGTATCAACAATAACAACATCAAATTGTTCATTTTTGGCCATTTGAAGCGCTTCAAATGCTACTGCAGAAGGATCGGTATTCATGCCTTTTGCAAAAAAACCACATCCAACTCTCTGACTCCATATTTCTAATTGATCCACAGCACCTGCTCTAAAGGTATCTCCTGCTACTAATAAAACCTTGTTACCATTTTTCACAAACTGATTGGCCATTTTGCCAATTGTTGTTGTTTTACCAACCCCATTAACACCTACAACCATTAGTATGAATGGCTTTACTTGATTACTCATTGTAAAGTCAAAATCAGGTGTTTTTTTATTTTCGGTTAACAGTAGATTAATTTCATCTCTTAAAATAGAGTGTAACTCAGCGGTATTTAAATACTTATCTTGCTTAACTCGGGATTCTATTCTTTCAATAATTTTTACAGTTGTGGTAATACCGACATCGCTTGAAACCAAAATTTCCTCCAATTCATCTAGAAAGGAGGCATCAACTGTCGATTTTCCTGCAACTGCTTTAGAGAGTTTAGTAAAAAAGTTATCTTTCGTTTTTTCAAGTCCTTTCGAAATTTCAGGCGTTTGAGCCTCCACTTTTTTATTGGATTTAAAAATATCAAATATTGACATTTAGTTTATTGATTAAATGGTAAAAAAAAAGCCCCCGTTTCCGGAGGCAATCTAAATATAATTTGTTTATTATTTATTAAAATAAGTTTTCGCTTCCTCTCCGGTGATGATATCTTCCTTGAAAGAATATGCACCGTTTTTGGATTTTACTGCTTTGAAAACTTTAACAAAGTCTTTACCTTCTCCTGCTTTTTTTAATGTTGCAACAACTTTCTTTGCCATAATTTAATTATTTAATTTCTTTGTGAACGGTTACTTTTTTCATGAAAGGATTGTATTTTTTCAATTCAATTCTTTCAGTTGTATTTTTTTTGTTTTTGGTTGTAATATATCTGCTCATGCCTGGTACATCCGAGTTTTTTTGTTCGGTGCATTCTAATATTACTTGTATGCGATTGCCTTTTTTTGCCATGATTATATTGTTCCTTTCTTAAATACTCTGTTTAATGCTTCGGTAATGCCTATTTTATTAATAGTTCTTATAGTAGAGGCAGATACTTTAAGGGTAATCCACTCTGCTGTTTCAGGTATAAAAAATCTTTTCTCATGTAAATTTGGGTAAAACCTACGTTTAGTTTTACGGTTACTATGAGACACATTATTACCTGCTAACGCCTTTTTTCCTGATAAATCACAAACTCTTGACATACGTTTTAAATTGGGAGTGCAAATGTAGTGAATAAATTGTCAATTATCCAAATTGTTTAGTAAAAAAAACTATTTATTTATGAAATAGACCCTAATTTTGGGGATATAACAGATATTTAGCCCTTATTTCTTTATAAATATTTATTTCTTGTTGCCAAGATTGTCTAATTTCATAGACAGATTTACCTTCTAATATTTGAATTCTTAGCTTATTTGTACCCGCTAATTTATCAAAAAACCCGTTTTTATTGAAAAAACTTTGTGGGTCTTTAGCGTAATGAAAACTCATAATTAATGGGTTTAAGTTTAACTCTTGTTGCTCAAAATGTCTTTCTTCTCCGTACAAAGTCATATCAAACCCAATACAAGTATCATTTAAGAACTTAGGATTTTCGGCTACCCCTTTGATACTTCTGGGTACAAACTTATAATTACCAAAACCTAAGTCAGGTGAACCAAAGCATTGATATGCTTTGTTTGTTCCCTGCCCCATACTCACCACAGTCCCTTCAAACAAACCCAAACTAGGGTACAAATAGATGGCACTCTGAGACATTAAGTTAGGCGATGGTTTCACAGGCAATTGATAAGGAGTTAGATGGGTATAATTGGCAACTTTAACAACTTCCAATGAACAATTCAAGCCACCTTGCAACCACTTTTCTCCATTTATCATTTGAGCTAATTCTCCAACCGTACAGCCATGCACCAATGGAATAGGATGCATACCAACAAAACTTTGAAAATCTTTTTGCAAAACAGGACCATCTACATAATGACCATTTGGATTGGGTCTGTCCAATACTATGAAAGGTAAATTTAATTCGGCACAAGTTTCCATTACATAATGCATTGTACTAATGTAAGTGTAAAAACGAACCCCTACATCTTGTATATCAAAAATGACATATTCTACATTTTGCATATCTTCCTTTGTTGGTTTTTTGTGACTGCCATAAAGGGAGATTATCTTTATGCCTGTTTTATCATCAATATCACTGTTAAAATGTGTTCCGGCGCTCTTGTCACCTCTAAAACCATGTTCAGGCGCAAAAATACAAGTAACTTGAATTCCTAAACTTAAGAGCGAATCTACTAAATGGGTTTGGTTAATTAAACTGGTATGATTAACCACCATTGCCACCTTTTTACCTTTAATAAGGGGTAAATACTTGTTTACTTGCGAAGCACCTGTTAAAACTTGTGCACCCAAGAGATGTGAAAAAAGGAGAAAAATTAAAATGAAAGAATATTTAAAAATGAACATAAAAACCTAATCAAAAAACCAATAAAATTAAATACTGCTAAAAAATAACATGATTCTTAACACCGTCTTTAATTTTATAACTTCCATTTTATGCTTCATTGACTCTATTATTGTTAAATATATACTAAGCTCTTGAAAAACCAAACATTAACACATCAAAAATAATTGAGTATTTTATATTCCACTTACCTGTGTTTGGGTTTTTTTTACACCTTATAATAACATAAACAATAAGAATGCCACAATTTACACAAATGCATCACTTCCATTTAACTTGTACTTTGTTTACTAATAAACACTTAAGCTTTTTAAATAGGACAACTTTACTATTAAAATCCACACTTATTTAATTGTCTATTTTAATAGAATAAAAAACCTAAAAACAAGAACTAATCAACTGTTAATTACTAATTCATTTTTCCTGTAGAACTAAAATTGATTGAAAAAATTACTGTTTTTATCTTTCAAACTAAAAATTTCCGCCTTACTTCTAATGTGTAGCTTGGAATATATGTTTTTGATATGCTTTCTAACCGTATCAATAGAAATATCATATTTGGCGGCAATTAGTTTGTAACTAAGTCCTTCTATAATTGCTAATTTTATCATATTTTTAATTTAAGTATAATTTTTGTTCTATTTTTAATGTTTGTCCATTAAGCACATCAACCCTTCCTGTATTATAGGCTATAAAGACATTTCCAAAATTATCATACTCCATCCTTCGAAACCAATTTTTATATACAAAGACGGTTTTAGAAAGTTTGCCTTTTTTAATTTGAGTCAAATAGCCGTTTGACTGAAAATAATAAACAATATTGTCGGCGGTTTTGCATAACCTATGAACGATACCCAGTTTTTTATTTACATCCAAATAAGTTACTTTGTAATTACGAGTATTAATTATCACAATACCTGAGTCCGAAGAAGCCCAAACTTCATTGTCAATATAAATGATTGACTTAAATGCTTGCCATTTTAACTTTATTGGACTGTTGGTAGTAAAATTGAGAAATTGATAAGAGTCAAATTTTGAAATCCCATTTAATGTAGCCATCCACAAAAAACCCTTTTGGTCGAAAACCATTTCCTTAACCCAATTGTCTGGCAAACCGTTGTCTATTGTGTATTTTTTGCACTTAAAATGCAAAGGCGTATTTTTCGCACTTAAATGCCCCTTTAATACAAAAAAAACAAACAAAAATAGAGTTACTCTCACTAAAATATACCCCTTTAAAAGAAAGGTGTTGCAAAATACTTAATTATTCACTTCTTAAATATATAACAAATCAACATATAAATCAATGATTTTCAAATAAATAAAGACATATTAACAAAATTTTGACGGAAATTCCACTAATTTAGATAGTATAATAAGCTCATAAATTATGAAATATAGAATTAATTTATACTAATATTTGAGTATAAAATACTAAATTTAAATCTGATAAGGCACTCTTAAGGAGATGGATTTTCCCAAAGTAATTTCATCCGCAAACTCCAATTCACTTCCAATTGAAATTCCTTTACTTATTGTACTGATTTGAACGGAAGCTGTTTTAAGCTTTCTTGCAATATAAAAAGTTGTGGTATCACCTTCAACATTTGGATTTAATGCTATAATCACTTCTTCAAACTGACCATTTTCTATTCTTGTAACCAATGAGTTAATATTAAGTGAATCGGGACCAACACCATCCATAGGTGCTATAACTCCTCCTAACACATGATACAAACCATTGAATTGAGCCGTATTTTCTATTGCCATTACATCCTGCATGTCTTCAACTACACACAATTGTCTGTGGTTGCGATTGGGCGACTTACAGATATTACAAACCTCTTCATCACTTATATTGTGACAAACACGACATGACTTTAAAGTTGTTTTTAATAATATCAACGCATCTGCCAACTGATTAACTTCCTCTTTTGGTCTTTTTAGCAAAAAAACAACCATCCTTAATGCACTTCGCGTACCTATTCCAGGGAAACCCGATAAGGCTTTTACTGCATTCTCAATTATTTTGGATGAATAGTTCAATTGGAATGCAAAGAAACAAAAAATCGCAGATTAAATCACCTTTTGATTACAGAATAAAGCACATGCATAATTTACATATAGCAAACTTAAGTTGTAAATATAAACTAAAAGAAATGCTTTGTATTATCACTTTCAAACCACATTTAACAAGTTTATATTGTCTTGTTATCAGAAATACCTCTTTTAATTGATAATTCCTTAAATTTGCAGTGTAAAATAACAACAATGAACTTAGTAGAAAAAATAAATAAAGACTTAATCGACGCAATGAAAGCGAAAGATGAAATTAGATTGAGAGCAATCCGTGCTATGAAATCAGCTTTTTTAATTGCAGGAACAGAAACAGGCAATAAGGACATTAACGACGAAATCGCCATGAAAGCTATGATGAAAATGGCTAAACAACGTAAAGACAGTATTGAAATTTTTGAGAAAGAAAACCGCAACGATTTAGCTCAAAGAGAGAAAGAAGAACTTGCTGTTATTGAAACTTATTTACCAAAAGCGATGAGTGAAACTGAACTTATTGATGCCTTAAAACTTATAATCGCCGAAGTGGGTGCAAGCGGTATGCAAGAAGTTGGTAAAATAATGCCCGTTGCTATGAAAAACCTAGCTGGCAAAACTGACGGAAAATCGATCAATATAGCACTTAAAAAAATCTTTGATAACAATTAAAACCATTTATTTACCTTTGTAAGTAAATTATTAAAAATAATCATATCATGAAACAACTTTTTATAAATACCAGTTTAATACTCTTTATCAGTGTATTAACAATGGGCGGATGCCTTGAAAAACTAACAAGTATTAACTTTGATTACACTACCGAAGCCACTCTTTCAGTGGAAGCAATTGAAGCACCGGGAGAATATGTAATAGGTGAATCTGTTTTAACCTCTTCGTTAAAACAAGAGCTTGAAAAAAACAATACATCACTCGATTTATTGGATGAATTAACCCTTCGTTCTGCCAAAGTTACAATTACGGACTCTACTTTAAACTTTAATTCTATTGAAAAAATTGAGTTATATATCGCAGCAGACGGTAATCCTGAAGTTCTTATTGCTTCAAAAAATCCAGTTTTAGACGACCAAAACAATTTGACTTTAACGGTTAATAGCAACGAAAACTTGGCTAATTATATCAAATCCACTACTTTTACTTACAGAGTTAAAGGAGTAAGTTCAGGACCAATTCCTGCTATGGATTTAAAAGCAGATGTTATTTGGACTATCAAAGCAAGCGCTAAATAAATCCCAAAAACTTTTCCATAAAAAAACCTCCTTGTAAACAGGGAGGTTTTTTTTATTAATTAAAAATATAAACGAAATCGCTAGCTAAACGGCGAAACTTTCGCCACATCCACAAGTTCTTTTGGCATTAGGATTGATAAAGTTAAAACCTTTTCCATTTAATCCATCGGTAAAATCTAATTCAGTACCTGCCAAATACAAGTAACTTTTTAAATCACAAACCACTTTAATTGAGTTGGTAATAAATTCTTGGTCTCCATCTTTTGGCTCGTTGTCAAAATCTAAATCATAACTTAAACCACTACAACCTCCCCCTTTTACAGAAACTCTCACAAAATAATCTGGACCCATATTTTCCTGACTCATCAACTGTTTAACTTTGTCAAGTGCTCTATCTGTTATTGTTATATCTGCTGACATAATTTATTTTATTAATGTTTTAATTTGTTTTTTTAATTGTATTAATGCTGCTCCGCGGTTGATTTTATAATTTTTGATTTTATTAATGCTGCTATACGCTTTATTTTTTTATTTCATTTTATAATCCTACTCACGATTAGTTTTTGAATTTTAGGTAGCTTTATTGTTTTTCACCTTTCCTACCCTTTAATCTAAGGCTAGTCAAGACTATCCCAAACTCCCTAATCTCTTAATCCCTAAATCCTTGCCCGCTATATTGAGCCTAGACACGGCGATCTCCTTTCCCCTACCCCTATTTCCTAACCCCTTGCCCCTAATTCCTAACCCCTCGCCCCTATTAATAGTGTTTTTTATCGTCCTCTATAGGTGCTAAACCGTTTTTAGCTCTGTAATCATTGATGGCAGACTTAATGGCATCCTCTGCCAATACACTGCAATGGATTTTAACAGGAGGTAACGCCAATTCTTCAACAATATCCATGTTGTCGATTTTTAAGGCATCATCTACTGATTTTCCTTTGAGCCATTCTGTTGCCAATGAAGAAGAGGCAATAGCGCTTCCACAACCAAATGTTTTGAATTTAGCATCTTTAATAATGCCTGTTACTTCGTCTACTTCAATTTGCAAACGCATAACATCACCACACTCTGGTGCACCTACTAAACCTGTACCAACTTCTTTTTTATTTTTATCTAACGTTCCAATATTTCTTGGATTGTTATAATGATCGATTACTTTTTCTGAATAAGCCATAATTTATTTTTGATTTTTTTAATTTTTGATTTTTTGTTCCGATAGCTATCGGAATGATTTTTATTAATGTTGTTTCGCGGTTGATTTATGATTTTTGATTTACTTTCTTATAAACCCTATTCCCTTAATCCTAACACCTATTCCCTAGCTTTTAATGTTCTGCCCATTGAATAGACTTCAAATCTATTCCTTCCTTAAACATTTCCCACAACGGGCTCATGTCTCTCAACTTAGTAACCGCCTCTTTCACGTGATTGATAGCATAATCCACCTCTTCATCTGTTGTAAATCTGCTTAAGCCAAATCGCAATGATGAATGTGCTAACTCATCGTCTAAACCTAATGCTTTCAACACATAACTTGGCTCCAAACTAGCACTAGTACATGCCGAACCTGATGAAACAGCAATGTTCTTAACTCCCATTATCAATCCTTCTCCTTCTACATATTTAAAAGACATATTGCTTACATGCGGCAATCTGTGTTCTTTACTTCCGTTGATGTATGACTCTTCAAGCACCAATAATTCTTTTTCTAAATGGTCTCTCATTTTTATGATTCTATCCGTATCAGCTTGCATTTCATTTTTGCACAATTCACAAGCTTTACCAAAACCAACTATACCGGGCACATTCAAAGTTCCACTTCTCATGCCTCTTTCGTGTCCACCACCATCCATTTGAGCAGTAACCTTAACTCTTGGATTTTTTCTTCTTACATACAAAGCACCAACTCCTTTAGGACCGTACATTTTGTGACCTGTAAAACTCAATAAATCGATATTGTCAGCTATTACGTCAACTGGAATTTTGCCAACTGCTTGTGTAGCGTCCGTATGAAATAAAATCCCTTTAGAATGGCACAAAGCACCAATTTCTTTCATGGGTTGAATAACCCCAATTTCGTTGTTGGCGTACATAATACTAACCAAAATTGTATTGGGTTGTAAAGCATCTTCAACTTGTTTTACAGTGATTAGACCTTGCTCATTGGTTTTTAAGTAAGTAACTTGAGCGCCTAATTTTTCGATGTGTTTACAAGCATCCAATACCGCTTTGTGTTCAGTTTCAACGGTAATGATATGTTGACCCTTAGCCGCATACATTTCGAACACGCCTTTGATAGCTAAGTTGTTAGATTCGGTTGCACCACTTGTAAAGATTATTTCTTTTTCATCGGCGTTGATTAAGGCGGCTACTTGCTCTCTGGCATAATCCACAGCCTCTTCTGCTTTCCAACCAAAGGGGTGATTTCTGCTGGCTGCATTTCCGAATATTTCGGTAAAATATGGCATCATTGCTTCCAAAACCCTAGGGTCCATGGGTGTGGTAGCATTATTATCTAGGTAGATTGGTAGTTTTAACATAATTCTTATTTAGACTAATTCTATTGTGCAAAAATAATGATATTTATCAGTTTTTTCACAATTTTCGATTAAAAAGATAACAAGCT
The DNA here is from genome assembly GCA_044373665.1 of Bacteroidia bacterium. Classification (GTDB taxonomy): domain Bacteria; phylum Bacteroidota; class Bacteroidia; order NS11-12g; family UBA955; genus JABMMZ01. The sequence goes on along the minus strand of JBIPNH010000006.1, from coordinate 28,783 downwards.
GAACATGATAATGTTTGATAATAGCTGTATTTTATGGGCAATAAATACTATTAAACTCCTAATTCAAACCATTACTGTTCTTCTTTTCTCTTTGGTTATTAGCAAAATAACTTAAACTTCTGCAAACAATCAATTCTAAAAAGTAAACTCCTTCAATATTATTCCCGTTGCACCGAAAATACCATAACCGTTCTTTATGTTATTGGAGACAGGTGTCGGTTCTGCAAATGGATCAAATTCGTTTAAGCGTTGTAAATTGAACCTTCTCAAATACTCAAAGGTTGTTTTTGAGCAATTTGAAATACTTACTTGCATTTTGTTCTGAGTACTTTGAATTCCATAAGCATATTCAATTGATTCTCTTCTTATACTTAATTGATTGATTTTCTGACCATTTGTTTTTATGTATATTTTATTGTCGAGTTTCTCGAACTCAAATATTGAATTTTTTAACTTTAAGTCGACAAGCTCTTCAAAAAAATAAGTTTTGTTAAGGGTATCAATTTCTATCGGTCTGATGAATTCTAAAATAACGTAATCATTGTTTTGGTGCGTGTTACTCAAGGTTAAATCCATGTCCAAAGTTAATGCATTAGTATAATCATAATTCTTGACAATTTTACTTGTTTTAACATCAACAATGTCAATAATTTCTGGCATGATATCCTCTCCAGAAACTTTTGTAAAACCCGGAAAAAAGGCTTCAAATCGGTATTTAAAATTGGGTTTTGGATTTTGATCACTTGCAAGAGAATTACCAACTTGATACCCAAATGAGTCAATCAATATATCATTTTCATACAATTTTACATAAGCCCTTGGATGAACCAATTGCTTGAATGGTGCATTGTCCAATGGTGACAAACTTTTGGAAAGTGTAAAAATGAAACCGGTATTTTGGTCGAAAATGCAATTGGACACCAACAAACTTTTATGAGTTGGGTAATCTTCTATTTTCTCTGTTTTTTCGCAGGAAGAAAACACTAAAACAACTAGAATTATAACTAAATATCTCATATTTTTAAAATTTAAAACCAAGGTTAACAGATGGTAAAATCGGGAACAAACCCACTCTTGTTATTTGCTTATTCCCTTTAAAATCTGTGCCTATTCTGTAATAAAATGGATTTATTCTGCTGTAGGCATTGTACACACTAAAATTCAAATCTATCATCCCCCATTTTTTCTTGTAATGGCGTGTCACACTTAAATCTAAGCGGTGATAATCGGCAAATCTAAAATTATTTCTACCTGAATAGGTATAAACAGTGCCATAACCAAGACCTGAACCTCCTAAACCACCAATAACTGTTCCAGGATAAGCCCCTGTTGGCATAGTCAGCGCATTGCCTGTTCTGTAAACCCAAACCAAGCCATAATCCCATTTTTCATTTTCCTTGTAATTCAAGACAAAAGAAAAATCATGCCTGCTGTCATACTTATAAAAAAACGCTTTACCAAAGTTTAATTCAGGAATGGTGCGCTTAACCCACGAAAGCGTATAGCCAACCCATCCCGTAAAATTCCCTGATTTTCTTTGTGCTAAAAACTCAAATCCATAGGCTTCTCCATTACCCACGGCTACTTTATTTTCCCATGAATTGTTGACATTCAAAAAGGAGGCCCCTTCTTTGAATTCTATCACATTTTTCATCGTTTTGTAATAGGTTTCAAAGGTGAATTCATACTTGCCCAAGGTTTTGGCAACTCCCATTGCTACTTGGTTCGACCGCATTGGTTTTATTAAATTGGTAGCAGGAACCCACAAATCATTAGGCAAACCAATGGTGTTATTAGTTAGTAAATGAATGTTTTGAGACATGTTAGCAAACGACCCTTTTAATGACAGTGATTTATTAATGAGATAGCGAACCGCCATTCGGGGTTGTATTGTTGGGAAAAAACTCTTTTTGTAGTTGTAAAGATTAAAGTGCAATCCATAGTTCACTTTAAATCGGGTCGACCAATCGTAATCGTCTTCTAAATAAGCACTCATTTCCAATGAATTTGTTCTACCACTTCCAAAGGCGGTATCAATGCTTCTTTCTCCTGTTTTTCTATAAACTACTTTACTTTGTCCAGGCACAAATTGGTGATGAATAGCCGACAAGCCAAATCGAATGTAATGCTTTCCTTGGTTGTATTCGGCATCGCTTTTTAGTGTTATGTCATTAATGCGACTGCCAAATCCATTAAAATTGTATTGCTCCGTTAAGCCTGTATCGGTTTGTTCACTGTTTGAAACAGACTCATCTATTTCGTAAAAATACTTGGTTAAATTAAGTTGTGTATTAACAAACAAATTTTTATTAATAATTTGATTGAATTTAAGAGTAGCCAATTGATTGCCCCATTGATTACGCGCCAAACTTTGCTCCTTTATCACATTACCATCATACAAATAAGAATAAGGTTTATTTTCTTGATAAAACTTATCGATACCATTGTAGAAACTTAAATACAATCTGTTTTTGGAATTCAATTTCCAATTTAATTTGGCATTAAAATCCGAGAAAAAATAGCCTTGGTTTAAATTGGGATTACCTGAACTTGACCTTAATATTGGCTGCAAAATTAAATCCAAATAAGTTCTGCGTGCAGAAACCATAAACGAGACTTTGTCTTTAACTAAGGGACCTTCAAAAGTGAATTTACTTGCCAATGCGCCTATACTACCCTCTCCCTTAAATTTTTTCATATTCCCATCTTTCATAGTGATGTCCAAAACACTACTTAAACGTCCTCCGTATCTGGATGGGAAACCGCCTTTTAACAATTGCACATTGTTGATGGCATCGGTATTAAAAACAGAGAAAAAACCAAATAAATGCGAAGGGTTATAAACCATTGCCCCATCTAATAAAATCAAATTTTGGTCGGCCCCACCACCTCTTACATACAAACCTGCACTCCCTTCGGAACCCCCTTTTATACCCGGCATCAGTTGAATGGCTTTTATCAAATCCGTTTCACCCATAAACCTTGGTAACATTTTAATTTGATTCGATGAAATATTGATTGTACTCATTTGCACATCTTCCACCATTTTGGATTCTTTTTTTAATTTAAAAGTTACATTATCAAACATAATTCCCTCTTGCACCACAGGAATAGTGATAGGCATAGGTGTATTTTTATTGATGGATATAAAGGTTTGCTTGTAACCAATGTGAGAAATACTTAAAATGACAGTATCCTTATTGGCCTTTAAGCTAAAATATCCATAATTATTACTAATAGTACTCGAGCTACCGTTAAGTACTTTTATGTTTGTACCAATAAGTTTTTCGAGTGAACTAGAGTCTTGAACATACCCATAAACAATGTATTGAGACTTTAAATGAGATAAAACAAAAAAACACAATAAGAATAAAACAAAATGTTTGAACATAGATTTTTAATAAACGCAAATAAAACGAAATTATTACATACTTTTGTTTTTAAATTTTTTAATGAATAAAATAGAACACATAGGCATCGCCGTTAAAGACATTGAAGCGTCTAATTTATTATTTTCCAAACTTTTAAACACTCAGCCTTACAAAACTGAGGAAGTAGAAAGTGAGGGTGTTATTACTAGTTTTTTTATGGTAGGCGACACCAAAATCGAATTACTACAAGCTACAAAACCTGAGAGTGCCATTGCCAAATTTATTGAAAAAAAAGGCGAAGGTATTCACCACATTGCTTTTGGAGTAAATGACGCCGCTGAGGAAATTAAACGTTTGACTATTGAAGGCATAGAAATGATTCATTCAGTTCCTAAAAATGGTGCTGATAACAAAAGCATTGCTTTTGCTCACCCCAAAAGCACCAATGGTGTTTTAATAGAAGTTTGTTCGGATATTAAACAATAAGGCACTAAATTTGTAACTATTGTGTCTATTAAGTTCATGAAACATCTTCTACTTTATATTATTTATTCTTTTTCCCTTACTGTATCTTGGGCTCAACTTATTCCATACAGGGTCAATGAAAAATGGGGTTACAGCGACACTTCTGGCAAAATCATCATTGAACCACAATACGATGAAACGGAATTTTTTACCGAAGATTTTGCTTTTATTAAAATTGACACCCTTTTCTACGGCATTAACTCTACAGGCAAAATAATAACAGAAGCCTATAGATTCCATGGAGAATTCAGCGAAGGCCTTTGTCATGTTCAAAATACCAAATTTAAATCCTACTATATTAACACCTCCGGACAGTCTGAATTTAACAAAACTTACGATGCTTTGGAAAGTTTTTCTGAGGGTTTAGCAGTTGTTTCTGTAAACAAAAAACTGGGCATTATTAATCGAAAAGGTGAATGGGTAAGACCCCCTAACTTTGACACAAGTAGTCAAAAATTTCAATCTGGTTTTTTGTTAGGTTTAAGCAAGGGAAAATACTTTTATATAAACAAGCAAGGAACTACTTTATCCTTACCTGACAGCATCATTCCTGCAGGTATTTTCTCGGAGGGAATAGCAGCCGTTTATGTAAAAACAATTAGCAAAATTGCCCCTTATGGATTAACCTACGTCCTGCAATTTATAGACAGTAGCGGTCAAGTTATTATGCGTGATTTTGTTAACGACAGTATTGATTATTCCGAATACATAACCATTGAAAAAGAATTCAGAGATGGCAAATGTGTGATTAAAAACCGAAATGATATTGGTTGGGATTACTACTTCCTTGACAGACAAAAACGCTTTTCTCCTTTATTTTCTTATGCCAAACACATAGGCGATTCACTTTACTTTGGCATGTTGGGAATGTATATGCCTGATTTAAGAATTATGGACAAATACTTTTACGTAATGGGACAATTTCAAACCAAACCTACCCAAGTGGGTGAAATAGGCAATGGCCTTATTCCCGTTAGAGACAAGGATGGAAAATGGGGCTATATGAACTCCAATTGCAGACTTTTGATTCCACACCGTTACGATGGGGCATCTGCCTTTAAAAATGGCTATGCCATGATTATAATAAACCAAAAACGTGGTGTCATTAACACCCAAGGAAAACATTTTTTTAAAGATTAACCATGAAAATATCGCTTATAGCTGCCATCGACAAACACTTTGCCATAGGGGCAGCCAACCAATTGATGTGGCATTTACCCGATGATTTTAAATGGTTTGTAAAACACACCAAGGGTAAACCCATGTTAATGGGCCGAAACACCATGAATTCATTAGGCAAGCCCTTGCCTAACCGTTTGAATTTGGTTATTTCTTCCAAAAACGAGGACATCATTGAAGGTTTTATTCATGTATTTTCTATAGAAGAGGCCCTAAAAGCGCTTCCAGAAAACACCGAAGAATTGATGATTATTGGCGGTGGTCAGGTGTATCGTGAATTGATTCAAATAGCAGATTGTTTATACATTACTATTGTGAACCATGTGTTTGAAAATGCCGATACTTTTTTCCCGGAATTGAATCCCGAAGAATGGCAACAATCCTACTCTGAACATCACCCTAAAGATGAAAAACACCTTTATGATTTTGAGTTTATTATTTTAGATAAAACAAAACGTTGAGACCTAAAATACCTAACTATTATTCGAACAAATGGTAGTTGATGGTAAACAAAGCTGAACGGACAATTGCACCATTCATACCAGATTTAGTTTCTATGATTTTATTACTTAAATCGGTGAATTTATTGTTGTAGTAATAAATCGAAAAATTGGTTTCTATTCCAAATGATAATTGCGAAATAGGACGGTATTTAATCCCAAATGAGGGCATAACCCCAATTCTGTTTGATACATTATCGTATGCCCTTTCCATGTATGTCCCTCTAAATCCTCCCCAATCAGCAAAGATGCCCTCTGACGAAGAAATAGCATAAAACAAGTCGGCAGCGACATAAGGCGATAATTTACTTGGAAAAAATACTTTTTCAATTCCCACTCTTATCGTATTTAATTTAAATGTACCACTGTCTTTACTTCCATAGGTATTTCCGTCAACATTAAACTCAAATGGCCCACTGTTTTGATTAACGCCTGCCCTCAATATGAATTTTGGGAAATGTTTTTTAACCATAATGCCATTGAAAATGGTTTTACTTAAAGGGTATTCAAACATGATGTTTGAACTAAGACCAATTTCGTATTGAGGAAAAAAAATGCCCGAATCCGCGCTACACATACACATTTTACTTTGTGCTTTAATTGGATTTAACACGACTAAAAAGGCAATAATTATAAGTAGTTTTATTTTCATTTATCAATAATTTAAAATTCGTATGCCCCAATATCAGGTTCACTGTCTCTTGCTTTTCCATCTAAATCGGCAGGTACAGAGAAATTTACATTGGCTTTATTTATGGCTGGCGAACCAGCATTTAATTTAAAATCGGATGTGCTAATTTGTTTAAATAAAGGATCGGTATTAAACAACAAATCGTTTCCACCAAAGGCTGTTTTAGAACGTATAATACTTGACCTAAATATAGCAAAATCTGGCAAAACAGTGGTATTAATATCTAACCCTATCTCAGTTTGATTAGGTCCCCAAATAATACTATTAAAAAAAGCATAACCAATAGGGAAAGTACGAGTAACTTGGTTGTTATCATTACGCAATTGATTATTGAAAATCAAATGTGGGTCTCTTCGGCCTCCTCCTGCATAAAAGGTACAATGCCTGAATGTGTAATAACCGCCCCAATAACCTAGGACTGTGTTGGCACCGCAATTGGCAACCACACAATTTTCCATATAAATTTGTGCTGTTAGTCCTAATACCCCGTAAGCGCTGATGTTTTTGATAATGGTGTTGTAGATTTTAAGATTCTCTTGCGTGTTTTCCGACAAGGAATCAACCCACACGCCAATGGTTGCATTTTTTATAATAGAATGGCGTATTTCATTGTTTACACTCCCTCTAAAAAAACGAATACCTCGCCACTGACCAGGCAAATCTTTGAATTTTACATCCAATCTATCCCCTTGAAAAACAACAGGATTATCGGCAGTTCCATTTACTTTTAAAGTCCCAAATACATTGATAGCACTCACATTAATGATTCTATTGGGATTGCTTACAAACACTGAATTGGCAGTACTGTATATGTGTACCCCCGGACCAATCGTCATGGTAACCCCCTCATCAACAAAACAGGTATTGACTATTACATAAGGTTTGTCTGTTTTTGTTAACGTAATGTCTTGTTCAAAAAGAGTATCGTTGAAATAATAAGCATCCCAACCATAAGCAGCCAATTGCACATATTGTCTGTTACCATTGGTTTCGAATTCAATACTGTCGCGCACCAAGGCAGGTTGTGTTAACTGATTGGGTTCTAGCGTACATTCCACAAACACCCAAGCACTGTCTTTGGGCAATATTTCTATGTCTGCTATTTCTTTCCCAAATCGTCCGTCTACATTGAAACGGTATGATGAAGCACTGCCTCCCATGACCCTTGCATTTACAAAAATGGTTTCTTTGTAAGGGTTTCTTACCATAAACCTTTTGTTTATGGAACGAGGATAAGCGGTACCGGGAAGTCGAGTAAAAACGGTGTCAAATAAAATAGTATCTTTTGAAAAACCGAGTGTTCCTGCCGATTTTAAAACAGCATCGTCCTTGCGGCACGATTCCATTAAAACCAAGGAAATCAAAATTATACAGAGTTTCGTCCAGAATTTCATATTTTAAACAAAGTTAATCATTTTTATTTTAAAACAATAAGAACTCTAAAATAGGAATTTTATTGTACAGATTTAGGACCTTTGGGTTGCAATGGTCTTACTTCTAAATTAACTTGATGGAAATTATCGGGAGTTTTTAATGAATACACAATCATGGCGGCAACATCATCGGGCATCAACATGTAGTCGTGCGGCTGAATAGAAGGACTGTTTCTGAAAAAATCCGTTTTTACACTGCCCGGATACACACAAGTCACTTTTATTTTAAAGTCTCTCAATTCTTTCCATAAACTCTCACTAAATCCTTTCACTGCCCATTTGGTAGCACAATAGGCGCTTACCATCGGCATTCCTTCCAAACCCGCTGTACTGGAAATATTAATAATATGCCCTACCCCGTTGGCTTTCATCACAGGCACTACTTTGCGTGTGCAATAAAACATGCCGTTGATATTGGTTTGAAACATTTCATCCCATTGCTCCAAGGGCAAATCTTCTACGTTGCCAAAGTAACCCAAACCGGCATTGTTAATTAAAATATCTATTTTCCCGTGTCTGCTAGCCAACACTTGTTCCATGGCCGCATTTACTTCGTTCACATTGCGAACATCGGTGGGAATAAATTGGTAATTTTCATGTTGAATGGCATTGTTATTTCTTCCCAATCCTATTACAACACAACCTTCTGTAAGCAATTGTTTGCAAAGCGATTCTCCTATTCCTTTGCTTACGCCTGTAATAATGGCTATTCTATTTACTAATTTCATCTTCGTTTTTCTTAAAAGCGGCACTCATCCAATTGTTTTTTGTTTTACTGTTCACAAATACACAATGGTTTTGTTGACAAACAGCATCAATAGCATCAAAATCTTCTTTGTAAAAACCACTCAATAACAAGATGCTGTTTTTTTTCATGGCTTTAACGTAATATTTAATGTCTGAAATCAAAATATGTCTGTTAATGTTTGCAATAACAATGTCAAAAGTGGCAGGATAAGATTTCAATAAACCGGCATCTCCTAGAATAATTTCGGCATTGTGTATGTTATTTTTCTCTAAATTTTCTTGAGCATTCTCATAACACCAACTGTCATTGTCTATCCCAATAACTTTAGTACAGCACAACATACTAGCCAAAATAGCTAAAATCCCTGTGCCTGTTCCCATGTCTAAAACCATTTTATCTTTCATTGGAAGCTCCAATAAAAATTCTGCCATCATACTTGTGGTTTCGTGGTGACCGGTTCCAAAACTCATTTTTGGGTCTATCACTATTTCATAATTGGCTTTAATATCTGTTTGGTGAAAACTACTTTTAATCAAACATTGATCGCCAATTAAAATTGGTTGAAAATAGTTTTTCTCCCACTCTTCATTCCAGTTTTTAGGCGCTATTAATTCAATGGTATAAGTTGGCTCAATTAAGTTTTTTTCAATCAACTGTTCAACCAATATTACTATTTCATCGTCACCCATCAACTCCTCAGCGATATAGGCTTTTATGATTTCATCTTCGGCAGAGCCTTCAAAACCAAATTCACCCAAATAAGCAGAAATAATATCTACATTTTCATCAAACGGCTCCTTTGCGGTTAACGCAAGTTCTTTGTATATGGTCATTTATTTATAATTCATTAATAAGGCTCCAAATGTATATATATCCTCGAAAGTATTATACATTGGCACGGGTGCTAAACGGATAACATTTGGATTTCTCCAATCGGCAATTACCCCATTTTGGGTTAAATAATCAAAAATCATTTTACCATTGTCATCTGTCAACAAACTGATTTGACAACCTCTTTCGGGAGACGGTGGCGTAATAATTTTAAAATTCAATAAGGCATTGTGTTTCATCGCCTCTTCTATTACAAATTGCAAATAGGCATTTAAGTTTTTACCTTTTTCTACTAATGTAGACATTCCCGCAGCCTCAAACAATTGAAGTGCTTCGCGGTGAACAGCCATACTAAAAACAGGGGCATTACTCAGCTGCCAACCTGCCGCTCCTTCTTCGGGAACAAAGCCTTTTAACATTTTGAAACGCTCTTGTTCATCGTGTCCCCACCAACCTGCAAATCGAGGTAAACTTGTATCAGTGGCATGTCTTTCGTGAACAAACGCACCTGCCACACCACCGGGACCTGAGTTTAAATATTTGTAACTGCACCAAGCTGCAAAATCCACATTCCATTCGTTCAACTTTAGCTCAATATTACCGGCAGCATGCGCCAAATCGAACCCTACAACAGCACCACAAGCATGTCCTTTTTCAGTAATCTCTTTAATGTTAAACACCTGACCACTGTAATACTGAACACCACTAAAAAACACCAAAGCAACTTCGTCTTTGTGCGCTTCGATTGTATCCAAAATATCTTGATGGCGGAGCGTAAATTCACCTTCACGCGGTTTTACCTCAACAATAGCCTCATTGGGATTGAACCCATGAAACTTAACCTGAGATTCCACCAAATACATGTCGCTAGGAAAAGCGCCCGCTTCCATAATAATTTTAAACCTTTGTTTTGTTGGTCGGTAAAAACTAACAAATAAAAAATGAAGATTAGAGGTCAGTTGATTCATCACCACGACTTCTATGGGTTTCGCTCCCACGACCAAAGCAGCGCCATTGGTCAAAAACTTGTGGTAGTGAAACCATGGGTTTTTACCATGAAAATGCCCTTCGACACCTAAATTTTTCCAATCTTCCAACTCAGTTTGTAGAGCTGATAATACAGACTTAGGTTGTAATCCTAGGGAATTCCCTGTAAAATAAAGCGCCTCTTTCCCGTTAACGTGAGGGATAAAATACTTTTCTCTAAAGGATTGAAGACGGTCGCTGCTGTCTAACTTTTGTGCAAAAGAAAGCGAATTTTCAAAATTCATGCTGCAAATATAAGGATATGAACGCTTATGTTTTATCCCAAAAAAGCATTAGAAATGTCTATAAAACCATTTATTTAACAACAAAACCTTGACAAATACTTAAAATCGTCTTTCGACTTGCCAAATTTTTCCTGTTTTAAAATCATAGCGACTGTGAAATACAATGACATCATCCACCATGGTTTTAATGTAATAATACCTGTTTTGGTATTCAGAAGCATCAAAGCTATACCCAACTGATTGTTTGCCTTTGGGAACCGCATTATTGACATACAATTCTCTGACACAAATATTAGCGGAATCAAACAAACCAATTTGAACTTTACTGCTGCGAGGACCTTGCAAATTAACCTGTCCTCTTACAGTTAGTTTGGGACGGTATTCGGTGGCGTGATAGTTGCGTTTGTAATCGTTTTTGGCAGGAGGTGGCGGCATTGGTTTACCAGTTAACTTCGACATAAACTTATGAAGCTTGTTGGTACTTAAAGTATCAAAACCAATAACATTGTCCAAAGATTGATTATTGACCAAAACCCAAACGGCATTTTGCCCTTCGTAAGAACCTTGCAAATTTTCTTTGGAGATAAAATCGACCATTGAACACACTTTAGGTTCTGCTTTTTTGCCCAATTGGTAGCTTATTTTTTTACTTCCTGGGGCTGCATCGTGTGATTCAACACAAAAACCATAAAGCAAATAACTGCTTTTTTCTTGATTGGCAGCCAATGGCATTTGTTGGTCGTTGCTAATAATAATGGTTTGGTATTGTGGCAAATCAGGCTCAAACAAACTGCCTTTTTCAACCTTTAGTTTGATGGGATAATTTTTTAAATTTGCTACTTGCAACAGAATAGGTTGCCCATAATGGGATGACTTGGTATTGTTATAAACTTGAACCGTAACCAACTTTTTTAGCAGGGCGTCCTTTAGAGTGTATTCGTTGGAAGAGGTGTTAACAAAAGCCGTTGTAACGAGAACAACGACCATGGTAATTGCAAAAAACAGAAGCTTGTGATTCATGACTATTAAAAATTAAAGATTCATGTAGCTTTATTTTCATTGATAGAATAACGCTCAATGACTCTAAATATTGTAATCGTGAAAACACATAACGAAGAATCAAAATTAAAATTCATTTGAAAATTGCTTGAAATATGTTTATGTTTGAATCGAAGCAAAAATTGAACTGGTAGATGAGAATTATAAAAACACCTTGGAAAACGGAATTAATGGACTTGGTTTTTGAATCCAAAAAATCCATCAAAATTACGTCACCATTTGTCAAAGAAAATATTTGCAATGAGTTATTAAAAATTAAGAAAAAAGACACCAAATTTGAATTGATAACCTCTTTTAAATTAAATAACATTCATTCTGGCTCTCTCGATTTAAATGGTTTAGAAAATATAATTAGCAATAAAGGTATCGTTAAAAATCACACATCACTTCACTCTAAAATTTATTTATTTGATGATGAAAAAGCAATAATAACATCAAGTAATTTAACAAATGGTGGACTTCTTAATAATTTTGAATACGGTTTTTACACAGATGACAAATCCATAGTTTCTGATGTTGTTAAAGATTATAACCAATTATCAAATGATGAAAATACGGGTAAAATAAAACAAACAGATATTGATTGGGTTCGTAATATTTTGTCTCAAATGCAACCCATGCAACCTATTTCTAACCCAAGTTTGATTAACAATACGGATGAAATTGAAAATGACATTTTAGAAATACCACAAAACATTATTTATTCTTCTTTAAAAGGTTGGAAATTAGAGGTATATAAATGCTTAGAATCTATTCCAAGTCAAACATTTTCTCTAAATGAAATTAATAGCTTTGAAAAAACATTACAAAAAATTTATCCTGAAAATAACCACATAAAAGATAAAATAAGACAACAGTTACAATATTTAAGAGACATAGGTCTAATTGAATTTAAAGGAAAAGGTCTTTACAAAAAACTTTATAAATGAAAAAATATATTATCCTAACAAAAGAGGGACAAACAATTGCGCCAAATTCAGATTATGAAGTGGAAAACCTTCAGGTTCTTGGTATTGTTGAAAATGTTCTAAATGAAAATGAAGCAATCATTAAACTTTTGAAAGAAAACACTTGGATTATTGATGCTGAATATAATGTAGCAGAATTTATTCTGCATGAATTATTTTAACATTATAAACCTTCCTGGTATACCTGACTTTTCTAATGCCAATGCATTGTTTTTTCCGTATGCAATAAATATACTCGGCGCTCCCGGTGTTCCCATTTGTTTACCTTCTAAATTATAAAACTTTATTCGCCCTTTAACAAACAATACAGCATCTGCATCATCCCAAATATGATTAAAAAAACATTTAGTTTCTGTTCTTGCAAAAATTAGCGCAATTCCATTGCCATGAATTTTTAACCTTTCAATCCATTTTTCCATGCCTTTTCCATAGGGAGGATTCATATAAATTCTTCCGAACCATTCTTTTGACAATCCATCATCTTTTATATTGAAATTGACCTTAGCATGAACAAATGGAGGATTTAATGGAGTGCATGGATCTAAATCAAATTCACCTAAACTTTTAACCAATTCAGGAGGCGTCAACCATTCAACAGTTGTATTTATTGATTTTTCAAAATTTACATTCATTTTAATGAACAAATATTTGATCTTTTCGCCTATTAAACAAATTTAATTAGATCTAAATCAACGCATTACACACAATAAGTGTCTTTTTATTAATCAACTATTTCATTTTTAATACTATAACAATAATTATTTTTTTCTAAAATTCTTTTGTAAAAATCACAAACTATTGAAGCATTTTTTTCCTTCTTTATCTACTAAGCAAAGAATCACTCATTCAATGGCTCATAAACCATCACAAAATCGTTCATCACATAGCCATTCCCAATATCGAAATCGGCTACGGTTTGAATTTTGAACCCTAATTTAAAGTAAAAATTAATGGCTTTGTAATTTTGTCGATTCACGGTTAATGTTAGTTTGCTGTGTGGATGTTTTTCTTTAATCAAATCAAACACTTGCTCGCCATACCCTTTGTTTTGTTCGCCTATTTTTAAGTAAAACTTATTGATAAAAACACTCCAATCTTCCTGACTGCTTAAAGCCACAAAACCTAAGGTTTCCGTTTGACTTTTAACCAAATAAAAACGTTGTCCTTCTTTTACTTGCTCAAGCAATGCAGCCGCAGAATAAAACTTTTGTAGCATGTACTTTACCTGTGCTTCCCCAATGATAGGCGGATAGTAAGCCGACCATATTTGCGCCGCCAATTGGGCAAGTTCATCCAGTTCTGTGTCCGAAATAGCCGGTACTAATATCAGTTTCAATGGCGATTAGTTGGTTTGGGTTATGCCTAATTTTTTGGCCAACTCTTTAGGTAAAGCATTTTTATGCAAATAAATATTGATTGTTTTGTGTCTAAAATACGGCATAGAGCAATACAAGTATCCTTGACAATCATTGCCACTACCCCAACTGTTCTTAATTTTAAAATAATTATAACCTAATTGGTCGGTGTATAATCCGGTGGCATGCATGCCGTGGTCGTCAGTAGTTTGGTAATTATCAAACGCTTCCTGACGAATGGCAGGCGTAATTTCTTTTTCGGGCATCGGTTGGTTAAAAGCAGCACCTGTTCTATCAGCACCAGCATTGTTAAACCCTTTACTGTCTTTGCCGTGTTGCGCTATCAATGAATCGTGAGTAGGCACTATGGCTACTCCGTTTTTAAATGAAAATCCTTTTTCACTGACATCGGCACCCCAAGCCCAAGTGTAACCTTTGCTTAATGAATAAACCGCAGTATTTTGCAAATCGTCTAAAGTAACATTATAGCTTTGTACCATGGCCCAATTGTCTTGTACCTCAATGGCAAATTGTGTGTAATAGGGATGGTGAGTAAATGAAGTTAAAGACACATAATCGTCCATATTTAAACCCAAAGAATTTGAAAAAGTAAGGGGGGTATATTCTTTACCTTGGTAAGTAAATTTTTCGGGAATTTTTCCCAAGTATGCATCAATAGCACCTTCAAAAGCACCTTTCCAAGCGGAAGTAAGTTTACCTTGAGGATTGTCTTTAACGGCATCCACAATTCCTTTCAAAACGGCATCAAGTTCGGCATGGTTGTGTTTATCAACGCCGTAGTTCAAACCTTTGTAAACCTCTTCGGGTACGATACCATAACGGCGAATAACCCAAGGCAAATCGTGAAAAGCACCACCTGGACCGAAATTATGTAAGCCCATCATTCGCACATACATATCAGCTTTACCAACATATGCATTGCGCACCACAAACATTTCGCTTAAATTGTGTTTCCCTTTACCCATTCTAATCAATTCACTTTCAAAAAACGACAAAGAAGAAAAACTCCAACAAGTGCTTGTTCTATTTTGGTCTTGCACACTATTGGTTTCCAATTCAGCCATTTTTTTAAATAAATAGCCGCCATTTTTTTTATTTCGGATGGTATCCTGAGCAAAAAGAGAAAGCGTTAATGAGAGACAAATAATGGTCAATAAATTTTTTTTCATGCGTCGAATGATTGATTTTAAAGTTTCAAAAGTGCAAAAAAACGATGAAATTACAATAGAATTTTTATGATACTCATTAAAGCACTTTGTATTCTATTACTTTTGAATTAAGAATTTGCAAATACATTGCCTCAAGAAAATATAAATTCTTTTTATGAGCATCTTCTGTACTCATTTTATAAACTTCGAAATTATAAGTGTTTTTAAATTCATTGATTAAATCAGAATTCAAAGTATCATTTGTAATAAACAACAATATAAATCTCTCATTATTAATTTTGCTTTTATATGATTTAACAATGTCATAGGTACCAATATCACAAGAATTACATTGAGTTTTAGGAATAATAAACAGATTGGTTTTTATATCATCTGATTTAATAAAAGATTCTTCTAAAATTGCCTCAAAACGACCTTTGTAATAATCATTATAATCTATCTTTTCGGCTGAATTACAAGAACTAAAGACTAGTAAAATCAATAACCTTAAATTCAGTAATATTGGTATTTTTTTCATTAAATTTTGGAATATAAAAACCTTTTTTGGTTACAAATGATGAACCAAAAACAACCTTATCTTTAATTAATACTTTATCCAAAACCTCAAATTTATTATTAAGGATGAACAAGTATAATTCTTTATCTTCATATTTAGCATTTAACCCTTTATTTTTGGCCGCAGTATATGCAAACCTGTAATATACATTCTTAAAAGTATCTTTAAATATGTCGAGATAAGTTGGGTTATTTACCAAATGTAGCGTTACAATATTCATATCTTCTTTGAATTTCGTATTAAATGGTTCAACTTCTCCAAGGAATTCTACATAGGATTTTGATTCATAAAAAGAAGTGTTACTAGTTTTAGTATTGTATTCCAATATTTTATCAGATGCCTGAAAAGAATAATAGATTGATGAACCATCAAAAAATCTATCAAAAAAGAAAGCATTCCCATAGTTACTTTGTTGGTATTGATTTGGATATTTGATATTGTTAAGTGGTTTAACACTTCCATCCTTTAAACTAATTTCAACTTCAATTGGATACTTAAAAAAATCGTTGGTCCAATAACTTAAATAGGGATGTGCCATTGCAATTATAGATTGTTTATCAGAAAGATAAAAAATATTACTATAAACGAAATAATCATCAATAATACATGGTGTCTCTCCGATTAAAAATTCATTTTTATACTTTGTAAAACCAATCAATTTATTTTTAATATTTACCAATTGTATTTCATCATCATAAAATAAAATTATTGTATCAAGATTTTGGAAATAAAAACTTCTTAAACGTTTATTTTCATCCATATGAGGCGTTATAATATAGTAATTTAAATTCTCCAAATTTGTAACTTTAATTTGGTTTGTTTTTGTTTCATAAAAAGCCAAAAAATTTGTATCCGCAACACTTTTGTACTGAACTAATCTTGAAGAATTAAATCCACTTATTGCTAATGTATCGGTATAAATTTTGGAATTTAATTTATTGGAATTACTGCAATTCATAAAAACAATACAACAAATGACAACGAAAAGAAACTTAAATACTTTAAAAGTCATTCACAAATAAAACTATAAAATCATCAAATTGGAAATATTTCGTAATAATCTCCCAAATTTAGTATCATATTATAATTTCACATTGATTATTTTAACTTTATTATTTGTAATTTTGCTCTTTATACAAACTCATGCGTTGCGAAATACTTTCCTTTGGTGGTCCCGAACAAAAAAACTCTATTCAGTTGAGAAGGGAAATATTAAGAACACCATTGGGTTTGGATTTTACCAATGAGGAATTGGAACAAGAATCCTCTCAAGTGCACATAGGCTGTTACCTTAACACTCAACTTGCAGGGGTTTTGTTATTAAGAAACAGCGCTGACCATACCCTTAAAATGAGACAAGTTGCTGTAAAAAACGAATTTCAGAACATGGGTGTAGGCAAAGAAATGGTGGTGTATGCCGAAAAATGGGCACGTGACAATGGTTATAAAACAATGGAACTCAATGCCCGACAAACAGCAGTTCCGTTTTATCTAAAGCTCAATTATAGCATTGAAGGAAGTGAATTTATGGAAGTGGGCATTCCACACTCAAAAATGCTAAAAAAACTGTAATCTCAAGTGAGCAATTTTAGATAAACGAGCGTAATTCTCTGTAAATTAATTTTCAAAACCTTATTTTTTATCTATTTTTGAAATCCTTTTTTATTCATCAAAATGAACAAATTTATATTAATCTGCTTTGTATTGCTTGGTTTTCAAGTCAATTCACAAACCCGCTATTCTACCTACGGCAAAACCACTAATGGTAAATACACTTACACCAAAGTGGCAAACGACCCTACAGGTGCAAGATGGTATGTCCTTCCCAATGGACTAACCGTTATTTTATCTGTAAACAAAGAACAGCCTCGTGTTCAAACATTAATCGCTGTAAAAGCAGGTAGTAAAAACGACCCTGCCGACAATACTGGATTAGCCCACTACTTGGAACACCTTTTGTTTAAAGGTACCGACCAATATGGCACTCAAGATTATGCCAAAGAAAGTATTTATCTAAAGCAAATTGACCAATTGTATGAAAAATACAACCAAACCAAAGACGAAAAATTAAGAACATCTATTTACAGACAGATAGACAGCATCAGTAGCATAGCTTCACAATTCAGCATTGCCAATGAATACGATAAAGTTTGTCAATCAATAGGCGCACAAGGCACCAATGCTTTTACAAGTGTAGAACAAACAGTGTATGTCAATAATATTCCTTCTAACAGAATCCACCAATGGGTTCAACTGGAAGCAGAGAGATACCGTCAACCCGTTTTTAGATTATTTCACACTGAACTAGAAGCTGTTTATGAAGAAAAAAACATTTCATTGGACAACGACATGAGCAAAGTTTACGAGGGCTTGTTTGCCAGTTTGTTTCGCCAACATCCTTATGGAACTCAAACAACGATTGGTACAGTTGATCATTTAAAAAACCCTTCTTTGGTCAAAATCAGAGAGTATTACAACACCTATTATGTTCCTAATAACATGGCAATTATAATGGTAGGTGATTTTAATCCTGATGAGTTAATAGAAATGATAGACGAACATTTTTCTTACATGAAACCTTCCACAGTTCCCGAATTCAAGTCACCCATTGAATATCCAAGAGGTCGCCCTGACAGCATTTCAATTACAGGACCAGATGAAGCAAGCCTAGTGATGGGATGGCGTTTTGATGGTATTTCGAGCAGAGAGGCTTTGATGGTTAGAGTTATTGATTTGTTATTAAGTAATAGCAAAGCTGGTTTGATAGATTTAAACCTAGTAAAACAGCAAAAAGCATTGAATGCAGGTTGTTCTCCTGAATTTATGAAAGACTATTCCGTTCATTTGTTTTACGGTTCACCTAAGCAAGGACAGTCGCTTGAGGAATTAAGAGAACTGCTTTTATCACAAATAGAAAAAATCAAAAAAGGTGAATTTGACGATGAATTACTAAAAGGCATTATTACCAATAATATGGTAGATGAAATTAAGAAATATGAACAGTATGAAAGTGTTGCTTATTCCTTATTAGATGCTTTTGTAACCGACCGCAAATGGATTGATGTGTTGAATGACAATTTCAAAATGAGCATTGTAACTAAACAGGAAATAATGGACTTTGCCAATGAATATTACAACAATGGTTACACCGTTATATACAAACGCACTGGCGAAAAACCTAAAATTGCAAAAATTGAAAAACCTGCTATTACAGAAGTGGCGCTTAACAGAGACAAAACCTCTTTGTTTGTTAATGATTTATTGAGCGAAGAAGCGGATTCTATGCTTCCAGTTTTTGTAAATTACCAACAAAATTTACAAAAAGAAAACATTGCTGGTTTAGATTTTTATTACAAAAAAAATGAAGACAATCAGTTGTTTACATTGTATTACGTGTTGGACATGGGGCGTTTTAACAACAAAAAAATGCCACTTGCTATAGAGTATTTGCAATACATAGGAACCGACCAATACAAAGCAGACGAAATCAGTAAAAAGTTTTACCAATTGGCTTGTAATTATGGTGTTTCTGCAGGAGATAAAAGAAGTTACATTTACTTAAGCGGTCCTCAACAAAACTTTAAAGAAGCATTAACCCTATTCGAGCATTTATTGAGTAATGCTAAAGGAGACAATCAAGCTTTAAAAGATTACATTGCGAGCATTAAAAAATCGAGAGAAGACGAAAAACTTAACAAAAGAGCAATTGCTTCTGCATTGAGCACTTATGCGCTTTACGGCAAAAACAATCCAAGAACATACTTACTGAATAACGCTGAGTTAAATGCACTTACTGCAACTGAATTAATCAGTATTATTAAAAGTTTGAACCAATACAAGCACCACATTTTTTATTACGGTCCTGAGGAAAAAACGATGGCAACCCAAACCATAACTCAACTTCACGTTGTTCCAAAACAGTTTCTTGTTATTCCTCCGGCTATTGTGTTTAAACCACAAGTTCAAACCAAAAACATGGTGTACTTTACCCACTATGAAATGGTACAAGCTGAAATCAATTGGCGCAGTTCATTGGGTGAGTTTAACATCAATCAAATCCCTGCTATTAAAGCATTCAATGAGTATTTTGGTGGTGGTATGAGCAGTGTTGTTTTTCAGGAAATCAGAGAATCTCGTGCCTTGGCCTACTCTACTTATGCCTACTACAATCAATCGATGGAAAAAGGCAAAAACGACTTATTGATAGCTTATGTTGGTACGCAAGCAGACAAGTTACACGATGCCATTAAAACCATGAATGGATTGCTAAGTAATATGCCTGAGAATGAAGAAAGTTTTAACCAAGCCAAAGCCTCTATTTTAAGTTCAATAGAAGCCGAACGTATTAATAAAACCAACTTATTCTTTAGATATTTAAGCGCTATTGACATGGGTATTGACTATGATTACAGAAAAATGGTTTATGAATCAATCCAAAAAATGACCTTTAATGACATTAAGCAATTGCATGAACAAGCTGTAAAAAATGCCAAATGGTCGATGGCAGTTGTGGGCTCTAAAGATAAAATCAAAGAAGCTGATTTACGTCAATATGGCGAATTCAAATCGTTAACTTTAGAAGAAATTTTCGGGTACTAATACCCTATTCAGAGGATTTTATTATTATTATACTTTAAAAAGGGATTTAACTAAGTGTTAAGTCCCTTTTTATTACCCAATTTAAGTATTAGAAATTCGTTATTAGAGTTAAATATCAAAAAATCAGCTTATTGTATTTTGAAAAGCATCCACATTGTCGGATGGTTAAGAAAAACAATAATTAGCTGATTTGAAGAGATTTAGCTTGCAATAGAATGTCTAGTGCTTAATTTGGGTTTACCCAAAGAGGTATTCAAAAGCTTCTTCAACTTTTCCTATTTGGATAATTTTTATTTGGTAAGATTTCAGGTCGATTCCTTTGTTATATTTAGAAATCATAATTTCTTTGAACCCTAATTTTTGGGCTTCAGAGATTCTTTGTTCGATACGTGACACCGCTCTAACTTCACCACTTAAACCAATTTCTGCTGAAAAAGCGATATGAGAATTGATTGGTACATTTTGGTATGAAGACAAAACGGCTGCAACAATCCCCAAATCCAATCCAGGGTCTTCGAGTTTCATGCCCCCTGCTATATTGACGAACACGTCTTTAACTCCTAATTGGAAACCACATCGTTTTTCGAGAACGGCCAAAAGCATACTGAGGCGTCTTAAATCAAATCCATTGCTTGTACGCTGTGGGGTTCCATAAACAGCAGAACTGACCAAAGATTGTGTTTCTAACAATATAGGGCGAATACCTTCCACAGCACAACTGATGGTAATACCACTCAACAATTCCTCACGCTCAGAAATCAATATTTCGGAAGGATTTTCGATTTCACGAAGACCATCGCCACGCATTTCGTATATTCCGATTTCGCTAGCCGAACCAAAACGATTTTTGAGAGTTCGTAAAATTCTGTAATTGTAATGGCGGTCGCCTTCAAATTGCAAAACTGTGTCCACCATGTGTTCCAAAACCTTAGGACCCGCAATGTTACCATCCTTATTAATATGCCCGATTAAAAACACTGGAATACCCGTTGACTTAGCAAAACGAAGCAATTCGGCTGTGGCATATTTTATCTGACTGATACTTCCGGGAGGTGAATCAATAGAATCGCTAGAAAGGGTTTGTACCGAATCCACGATTAGGAGTTCGGGCGTATTTTTTTGCAAAAAGGAAATCAGGTTTTCGAGCGACGTTTCACACATGACATAGCAATTTTGGTTGGCAATACCAATCCGTTCGGCACGCATTTTTAACTGTGATTCGCTTTCTTCACCACTGATATAGAGGACGTGTTGATTGATTTTGAGTGCTAGTTGCAGCAGTAGGGTTGATTTACCAATGCCGGGTTCTCCACCAATGAGTGTTATAGAGCCAGAAACCAAACCACCACCAAGAACGCGATTTAGTTCACTATCAGGCAAAAGAGTTCTGGTTTCAGAACCTTTTTCTATTTCTTGCATAGGAATGGCTTTACTGGGCGTTCCACTTTCAGACTTGTTCCATAATTTCTTAGAATGGTCGGTTTTATTGACAATTTCTTCAGTAAAACTGTTCCATTCCTCACACGAGGGACATTTACCAAGCCATTTAGTGGCAGAGTAACCACAATTCTTACAAAAATATTTAACCGTAGATTTTGTCATAAGTATGTCACAAATTAACGAATTTGTAAGGTAGAAATAAAAATTATCGTTAAAAAGATGAAAAAAAAGAAAGATTTAACTAATATTTAATTTAGATTGTGGAATATTTTAATATTTTTGCAGTCTCATTAATAGAAAATAAAAAAAAATGAAAAAATTATTCGCCTTAATTCTTGGAATTAGCTTGTTTAGCAGTAACATGAGTTCTGTAATGGCTCAAACTCCTCCAGCACCTGCTACAGAAGAAACTACACCAGACACCAATGTTAAAACAGAGGCTGTTGCAACTGAAGCCCCAGCAAAAGAAGAGAAAAAAGCAGAAGCACCATCAGGACACCAAGTAATCAAAAACAAATTCATCGAGGGAGATCCAATTTGGATGGCACCGGTATTGATTTGTATGCTTATTGGATTAGCTATTGTTATTGAAAGAATCATCTCATTATTCTTAATGGGTATCAACACTCAAAAATTTGTAAGTAGAGTTGAAGAACTTTTACGTACTAAAGGTGTTGAAGCTGCAAAAGAAGAGTGCAGAAACACAAAAGGCCCTATCGCTAGTATCTATTACCAAGGTTTAGATAGAGTTGACGAAGGTATTGAAAAAGTAGATGCAGCAGTTCAATCTTATGGTTCAGTTCAAATGGGACAATTAGAAAAAGGAATGGTTTGGATTTCATTGTTCATTGCATTAGCACCGATGTTAGGTTTCTTAGGAACGGTTGTAGGTATGATTTATGCATTTGATATGATTGCAGCAGCAGGTGATATTTCTCCAACCATTGTTGCGAGTGGTATTAAAGTGGCATTGTTAACAACAGTTGCAGGTTTGATTGTTGCGATTATCCTTCAAATATTCTATAACTTATTGTTATCTAAAATAGACAGTATCGCTAACGAAATGGAAGATGCTTCTATCTCATTAACTGATATGTTAATCAAAAATAAAATTGTAAAATAAGCAATATGAACAAACTGAGTAAAAATATTTTTTACGCTGTCACTATCGGCTTGTCAGTTATATTAACGATGATGATCCTAATAGCTGGTAGTAATGATGTTGACATGCCTGTTGGATTAGGTATGATATTAATGTATATTTTATTGGTTGTTACTCTTTTGTCTTCAATTGCGCTCGCTATCAAAAGTTTATTACAGAAACCAAAATCTGCTATGATGTTCATGGTTGGTTTAGGTATTTTAACTGTTTTAACTGTAATAGGATACTTTTCAGACAGTGCAGTATTACAACCTAATTGGGCTGAATTTGGAGTTGACACAGTATTTTATTCAAGAATGATTGGTGGTAGCATCATTGCAACTTATATCATTTTAGTTGGTGCTGTAGCTTTAACCTTTTTTGCTTCAATCAGAGACTTTATTAAAAGATTCTAAACCATGGCTAGAACTTCAAGAAAATTACCAGAAATTAACGCAGGTTCGATGGCAGATATTGCCTTCTTGCTTCTTATTTTCTTTTTGGTAACCACAAGTATTGACAGTGACAAGGGTATTCCTATTAAACTTCCGCCAAAATTAACTGAGGATCAACCTGACCCTCCTACCATTAAAGCAAGAAATATTTATGAGGTTTTAATTAACGCCAATAATCAATTGCTTGTTGAAAACAATTGGATGAACATCGAGGATTTAACCGAAAGCACTAAAAAATTCATTTCAAACAATGGTATTGACCCAAATTTAAGTGAAAATCCAGATAAGGCTGTTATTTCATTGAAAAATGACAAAGGCACTTCTTATGGTGTTTACATTATGGTTCAAAACGAATTGAAACGCGCCTACAATGAATTGCGTGATGAATATGCGTTGAATCAATACGGTTCTACTTATGCTGAGTTAGGAAAAGGAAGTAAACAACAACAAGAAGTCGCAAAAAAATACCCTCAAAAAATTTCAGAAGCTGAACCAGAAAATGCTTTCGATTTAAAATAAAATAATTAAAAACGACTAATGGCAAAATTCAAAAAAAGCGGTAGCTCAGATTCACAGAATATTAACACGGCTTCGTTACCCGATATCGTATTTATGTTGTTGTTTTTCTTCATGGTTGTAACCAAAATGAAAGACGATGAAATAAAAGTTAAAATATCTGTTCCGGTTGCTACTGAAGTAACAACACTTGAAAATAAACAAGTAGTTACCTATTTATACATTGGGAAACCAAAACAACCTGAAATTTTTGGAACCTCTACCCGTTTACAATTAAACGATGCTTTTAAAGATCCTAGATCCATTCCAGTATGGGTAGAAGAAGAGAAAAAAAGATTACCAAGTAACTTAGTTCCTTTATTTACAGTTTCTATCAAAGCTGACAGAGACATTAAAATGGGCATTGTTCAAGATGTAAAACAAGGTTTAAGAGAAGCGAATGCGCTTAAAATCATCTATTCTACAAACAAAGGAATGGTTAAAACCAAAGATTAATCTTCATTAACAATATTTAGAAAAAGGGTTGATTATTCAACCCTTTTTTTTGTGCCTTAGTGGGTAGTGGTTAGTGGTTATTAGTTATTAGTTATTAGTTAATGGTACAGACGCCTTGCGAGGCGTCTGTATATGACAGTTAATTGTTTCACGCCGTGCAGCGGGATGTTAATTGGTTAATTGTTAAATTGTTTTCACGCCTTGCAGCGTGATTGTTAAATTGTTTAATTGTTTCACGCCTTGCAGCGTGATTATTGGTAGAGACGCCGTGCTTGGCGTCTGCCGATTACATAGTATTGTCATTCTGGAAAATTTTGTCCTCAAAATTTATTCAGAATCTGTTTCAACACAGATTTCAGAATCTCACTAAAAGATGCTGAATAAAAGCGCAGCACACAATCAACGCTCTGCTTTTTCCAGCATGACGGTTTGGATTAATTTTGCGCAATGAGTTTGTAGGCAAGCGATTTTATCAAGTTCAGCAAATGCATCAGAATCTACCCTATTATGTTAAGTCTTATTAAGAAAGGAGTAATTTCCAGACACCCATTTCACACAAAATCTTACAACGAAGTAGGGAAAATATTTTGATTAAAAAAAGCAAGTTCATTGCTGAACTTGCTTTTTAAGAAGTGAAAATAAATTAACTATTGTTTAACCAACTTAATAGTGCCTCTAAATACACCGTTGCTTTTTAGTGTTACGTAGTAAACGCCATCCGACCAATTATTAATGGTCAATTTTCTTTGTGTTTCATTACTAGCTATGTCATGAGTTTCTAACAACTTCCCTGACATATCTCTAACTTCAATGCTATTATTATCCGTTTGTAATGGTGATAATTGAATTAATACAACATCATCCGCAGGATTTGGAGCCAAACTAAAGAATGACAATGCTTGTATTTTATTCAAATTACTGTGCTCATCACACTCAGGTAAATACACACAAACATCTTGCCAGCATGACTTATTTTGTGCCGTTAACAATATTCTAAAGCATATGATACTGTCTCTTGGACCCAAATCAGTGAAAGGGATATTAACGTTTGAAATGCCTGGTGGAACGGGATTAGGCACCGGAGCTCCGAATGAACCTGCAGCTATTGGTAAAACAGAAACATTGGCATTTGTTCCCAAAGTATTCATTACCGTAAGTTCAATGTCATACAAAGTTCCTGTGGTACTTTGCTCTTTACAATGCACACACAAACCATATACACCTACTTTACAAGTATCTTTACATGGCTTGTAGCCAACTCTCAAAGAGTCTTTACAAATTTTTTCTTTTTGAGGATCAAAGAAATTGAAATAAAACATAGCCGCATTATTCAAAGGAGGTAAATCTGTATAGGTAAAACAAATGGTTTGATTGCCATTGTTAACAGTAACAGGACTAATTGTAACAGTGCCTGATGTTGTATTAACACTTAATGAAGAACCATTACTACCTCCCCAGAAAACATCCAAACACATTTGATACATTGGATTACCTGAACCATCTGTACCTGCACAATCGAACGATTTTAATCGAATTGATTTTTCACACTTGTCCTCACAAGGTGGCAACTTAACACAAATGGTTGTGTCGCATTTTTTGTTTTCATCAAACAATGTTACCGTAAAGCAAGTTGAAGTGTTTACCGGAGGCACATCTGTAAACGTAAAGGTTACTGTACTAAGGCCTAAAGGTAAAGTGCCTGGTGATAAGCCGCTAATAATACCATTAGGCGATGTAACCGAAACCCCTGCCCCACTCGACAAGCTGTTGTTAATTTGCATCGTTACACTGTATGTTTGATAGCCTTGTTGATTCACTTGTGAGCAAGCAATTTGTACGCTTGCATTTAATTGACAATCGGAACCACAATTGATAAACTTGATGATTATGGCAGGAGACAATTTGGTACAACCCTGCGCCGAAGTAAGTCTTAAGTAGTAAGTTCCCGATTGATAAAGCGGCACATGGAAAGTATCATTAGTGGCCCAAGGAATTGGATTGTTGAAATAATACCATTGATAAGAAGCATATCCTTTAGGTGCATGCCATACCAATTGTGTTACAGTATCACAAATATCATAACATCCAGTCAGCAAGCCACAGAAGTCAGGTAAAGGATATACTGTTTTAGAAACTGTATTTTTGCAACCGTTAGAGTCAATTACTGTGAATAAATAAGTACTAGGGGCAGATACTGTTATTGAGTCATTGTTTGACCCCGTATTCCAGTAATTAGCCATAATATTTGGCGAAAACGAACCTCCAACCAATAAGTGCGACTGTCCTTCACACAATGAAGCGTTTGGCAGAATATATGCGTTTGGTGTCGGATTAACCATAAAATTAAAAGTATCGAGGCCAACACAATTATTGGGACTTGTTACTTGAACTACCAATGAATGTGGTCCAACCGAAAGCCCGAAGAAGGTTGCATTAGGTTGATTAAGCCAAGGGGTGTTGGCGCCATCCAAACTCCAATTAATAGTGTATGGTGTAGCAGGATAATTGACAGAAAATTTAGGATTTGTTCCAAAACACACAGAATTTGGACCACTAATATTAGGTCGAGGTTGTGGATGAACCAAAACATCAATAAAGTTAGAACGTGAAAAACAGCCTTTACTGTCACTAACATCTAAATAATATTTACCTGTGTATTGTGCGTTAATATTGGCAGTGGTGGCTGTGGTATTCCACAAATAGCCATAACTTGGGTATCCCAAACTAACAGAACTTTGTAAAGTAACAGAAGACCCTTCACAGAAAGAAGTAGGCCCCATAGCATTGATAAGCGCAGAGAGTGTATTTGGTAAAACTCTAATTGATTTAATGATTGAATCTTTACATCCATAAACATTGGTAATAACTAACTTAACATTAAACAAACCAGCACTTGCATAAGCTTTTATTGGTGAATTTGCTATTACAGAAGATAGGTCACCAAAATGCCACACAGATTTGGTGTAAAATCCGGTACTTGTATTGGTAAACGGTATGGGGGCATTAACACAGACTGAATCGGGTGCAGAAAAATTGGCTTGAGGAAATCCGGGTACTGTTACGGAGATGGTTTTTACGCATACTCCATTCACAGTGAGAGTGACATTGTATGTTCCAGTGCTTAACACAATTGAAGTATTTGCAGAGGTACTAAACACAGGATTACTATTGATATTCCAAGCATAAGAAGGAGTGGGGTAGCCAGATAAAATTTTTGTTGTATTAACTAAATTCAATTGCATACTGCCTGAGCCATTTAAACACGTAAATGAAGTATAAAAATTAGGAATGTATTTAATGGTATCAACTCTCATTTTACAGATAGTACATGAATCTAATTGACTAGTATCAGGAACATTAACGCAAAATCTAACACGGTAATAACCAGGTTCAGGGAAAGTATGTGTAGCGGTATTGCCAAACACAATATTTGGACTACCAAATGGGTCATCAAAGTTATAGAAAGGACTGCTCGCGCCACTGGTGTATGTTCCAGAAAAACTATCCTTGTTACACGCTTGTTTAATGATAGCAAAATCAACTAAATAATTAGGATCAGGAATACATTTTTTGCAAGTTGTGTCTATTAAAATAGTATTACTTGTGCCGGTGCAACCAAAAGAATTAGTGGCTACAACATAATAGGTTCCAATTACATTTGAAGTATAAGAAGGGCCTGTTGCAAGCAATGTTGATGGCGATCGGTACCATTGATAAGTGGTAGCAATAGCTGGCGCTGCGACAAACATGGAAACATTGCCCACTGTACCGCAAAAAATATTAGGGTCGGGCGTTGATATATTAACAATTGGTCTTGGATTAATTACAATAGTAGAGGCTGCAGTAGCACTTCCTGTGCATGAACCGCTGTAATTAGCCGTTACAATAACATTATAAGTACCAGGACTGTTAAATACATGCGTAACAGGAGACCCAGAACCCGTTCCACCATTGCCAAAATTCCATGTAAAAGTAGCTCCAGGAGAACTGCTGCTCATAGTTACGGTTGCACCTTGACATGCAGAAGGCGGTACTGTAATAGAAGGTGTTGGAGGTGATGTCACATTAACCGAAAAGAATGTAGTATGACTAACACCGCAAACATTTCTTACTAAAGTTATCAAGGCGGTTCCGGTCCAATTGTTCCATTGCACATCAATATTAGGAGAATAATTTCCTGAGGTTACACTTCCTGCGGCTGTTGGTGTAATTGTCCAAACAAAGCTAGAACCAGGGGAAGGAGTTGAATAGGCGCCAGCGATTGCAGAATTTGAACAAGCTGAACTTGCTCCAATTATAGTAGCAGGCGACAATGGTAAAATAGAATTTACAGTGTAGTTAATAGCGCTTGATTGGCAGCCTGTAGCAGGGTCAATTTGATAAAGAGACAAACTATAGGGTCCGGTCGCATTCCAAAGAACAGACACGAATGGACCACTTGAACTTGTTGGCGTTCCTCC
>JBIPNH010000055.1:0-14434 GCA_044373665.1 Bacteroidia bacterium | reverse complement strand
TAACTTATTATTTTGGACCTAACCAATACCACGAACTTAAAAAGCAGAACATTGGCTTAGACAAAATTATTCCACTTGGTTGGGGTATTTTTGGTTGGATTAATCGTTTTATGATTATTCCAATCTTTACCTTCTTACAACAGTATATTAGCAATTATGGAATTGTAATCTTGTTTTTAACATTGATTATCAAAACATTGCTATTGCCATTGGTTTTCAAATCATACAAATCAACAGCCAAAATGCGTTTGTTGAAACCAGAAATGGATGAGATTAAAGAGAAACACAAAGACGACATGCAGGCAATTCAAATGGAAAACTTGAAGTTGTACAAAAAAGCAGGTGTAAATCCTTTAGGAGGTTGCTTGCCAATGTTACTTCAAATGCCAATTTTAGTTGCGGTGTTCCAATTTGTACCTTCTGCATTTGAATTCAGACAACAATCATTCTTGTGGGCAAGCGATTTATCTATCTATGACTCAATTTGGGATTTTGGAAAATTACCTATTATTGATACTATTTATGGTGACCACGTCAGTTTGTTTACTCTATTAATGACTATTTCGACCTTGATTTACACCAGAATGAACAATCAGGTTACAGGGGTGAATGACCAAATGAAATACATTAGTTATTTAATGCCAATTTTATTCTTAGGATTCTTTAATAAATACGCAGCAGCTTTGACTTATTATTATTTCTTAAGCAACGTTGTTACCTTTACACAACAGTGGGCTATCAAATTTTTTGTTGACGAAAACAAATTAAAAGCGCAAATCCACGAATCTAAAAACAGAAAAGACAGCGATATTAAAAAATCAGGTTTTCAAGCAAGATTAGAGGAAATGGCAAAAGCCAGAGGCTTAGACCCAAATAAAAAGTCAAACAAAAAATAATTAATTACAGCTTTTGCAACTGTTTTATTCCACTAATACAACAGAAAATCAATTAATACTTGAAGAAGAAGAGCACCGTCATGTCCTTGTTTTAAGAAAGAATATCGGTGAAGTTTTAGAAGTTACTGATGGAAAAGGAAGTCACCATAAAGTGACAATTCTAGACGTAAAGAAACAGCAGACGATTTGTCAAATTGACTCGACAATTATTGAGCCTATAAAAGAGGGTCGTTACATTCATTTACTCATAGCCCCAACCAAACAAATAGACAGAATTGAATGGATGTTTGAGAAACTGGTTGAAATGGGTGCTATCAATGAAATTACGTTTATTAAAACCAAATACACAGAAAGGTCAAACTTAAATAATCTAAGGTTTCAAAAAATTGCTATTTCAGCAATAAAGCAAAGTTTGCAATTTTACCTTCCTAAAATAAATCAGTTAATTGATTTTAAAACAGCGCTAAATGAAGTTGGTAAAAGTGGGATTAACTTAATTGGTCATTGTTATTCGGGGATTGATAAGGAGTCGCTTGATAAAATTCAATTATCAGAAGGAGAGCCTGTTAATGTATGGATAGGGCCAGAAGGAGACTTTAGTGAAGAAGAAGTTAAAGCAGCTATTCAGCATAACATGAAAACGATTGATTTAGGGAAAGAGCGATTAAGAACAGAAACAGCTGGATTAAAATCAGTAATGGTTTTAAAGTCAATAGTTTAGATGAATTGATTGGTATTCAAGGTTTTTTTCACTAAGTTTGCAAATCGTGTTTTTGATAATTTAAAAACGATTTATTATGGATATAAGAGGGAAGCAAGTTGTATATATATTGTCATGTTTTGATATTGGTGCAGGAAAAAAAGGGGCCGCTGATGGACCTGTTGCAGTTAAAAATCAATTGTTAGAAAATGGAATACAGATAGAACATTGTGTTGTTTTAAATGACAATTGTGAAGAAGAATTAATTGGAAATAATTACCAATTTGCCAAAAAAATTGACAAGGTTTTAAATAATTCAATTCAATTAGAATCTTCCTTGTTTGAAATTGTAAAAAAAGGTGAATTTCCAATTGTTTTATCAGGAGATCACAGCAATGCAATAGGGGCAATTAGTGGGTTAAAGAATGCCCATCCCGACAAAAGGATTGGCGTAATTTGGGTTGATGCACATGCAGACTTACATTCTCCATTTACTACACCTTCAGGTAATTTACATGGCATGCCCTTGGCGGTATTAACAGGTATTGACAATCAAAATAAATCAATCAATGCTGTTACAGTTCAAGAAATTACGCATTGGAATCAATTAAAACACTTAGGTCAACAGAATATCAGTCCAAAAATAGAATTAAAAGACATTGTATTTATTGGTTTAAGAGATGCAGAGGATGCAGAGTGGAATACTATTCGAGAAAAAGGAGTCAAAGCATTTGAGCCAGAAGCAATATCAGAAATGGGAATAGAATCCATTATAAGTCAAAGTTTTGATTATTTAAAGGATTGCGATTTGTTTTATGTTTCCTTTGATGCAGATTCTTTAGACCCAAATTTATCAACAGGAACTGGAACCCCTTCTCCAGATGGATTAAAAATAACTGAAGCAGAATCTATCTTCAAAGCTGTTTTTAAGCATCCAAAATTGGGTGCAATTGAAATTACAGAAGTGAATCCTAATTTACAGCAAGGTGAAAATGAAATGGCAACGATTATCAGCCGTTTGTTAATAGCTGGTATTTTAGCTTAAAGTGCTTATAATCGTTACTCATCGTTGACAGGGTTTAATTATAAATCTAATTAACTTGTTTTCTGTCTATTACAATTTTTTGTAATTTTTAATTACAGAGGGCACACTACTTTTTTTGTTGAATTCATCATTCAATAAATCTAAAAAAATATTTAGAAAAACTTGTGGAAATATTCTGATTGAGTATTCGTTTTTTGAATATAAAAGATGTATTTTTACGCTTTAATTATATAGTATAACAATATGAGTGAAGCGATAGATAAAAGCAATTATGGAGCCGATAATATTCAGGTATTAGAGGGTTTAGAAGCGGTAAGAAAGCGTCCTGCGATGTATATTGGGGATGTAGGCCCACGTGGATTACATCATTTAGTTTATGAAGTAGTAGACAATAGTATTGACGAAGCCTTAGCGGGTCATGCTAAAAATATCGAAGTTTTTATTCTCCCAGGTAATAGTATTAAAGTTACGGATGATGGTAGAGGTATTCCTACAGGGATTCACGCTAAGGAAAACCGTTCTGCTTTGGAGGTTGTAATGACTGTATTGCACGCCGGTGGAAAATTTGACAAAGATACTTACAAGGTTTCTGGTGGATTGCACGGTGTGGGTGTAAGTTGTGTTAACGCACTTTCTACAGATTTAAAAGCAACAGTATACAGAGAAGGTAAAGTTTTTGAACAAGAGTACAAATGTGGTATTCCACAATATGATGTAAGAGAAATTGGTACAACTGATAAAAGAGGAACTACCATTGAATTTACGCCTGACAACAGTATTTTCTATGTTTCAGAATATAGTTTTGATACCTTAAGTAACAGACTTCGTGAATTGTCGTTTTTGAACAAAAACATCAAATTAACACTTACTGATTTAAGAGTTGAAGAAGGAAAGGAAGCTAGAACGGAAGTTTTTTATAGTGAATTGGGTTTGAAAGAATTTATTACTTATCTTGATAGCACAAGAGAAAAAATTATTCCTGAGCCTATTTATGCAGAAGGTGAAAAACAAGGTATTCCTGTTGAAATTGCCTTTCAATACAATGCAGGTTACAGTGAAAATCTACATTCTTATGTTAACAACATTAATACGATAGAAGGTGGTACTCACGTTGCTGGTTTTAGAAGAGGTTTAACAAGAACCCTTAAAAACTATGCAGACAAAGAAGGTTTATTAAAAAATCTTAAGTTTGAGATTAGTGGTGACGATTTTAGAGAAGGCTTAACAGGTGTTATATCTGTAAAAGTTCAAGAACCACAATTTGAAGGTCAAACCAAAACTAAATTAGGAAATAATGAAGTAATGGGAGCGGTGGATGTAGCGGTTGGGGAAATGCTAGGAAACTATTTGGAAGAGCATCCTAAAGAAGCTAAAATGATTGTCAATAAAGTTATTTTGGCTGCAACTGCAAGACACGCTGCCAGAAAAGCAAGAGAAATGGTTCAACGTAAAGGTGCGATGAGCGGAATGGGATTACCAGGTAAATTGAGCGACTGTTCAAGTACTGACCCTAAAATTTGTGAGATATACTTGGTAGAGGGAGACTCTGCGGGTGGAACGGCAAAACAAGGTAGAGACAGGGTTTATCAAGCAATTTTGCCTTTAAGAGGTAAAATATTGAATGTTGAAAAAGCCATGGAACATAAAATTTACGAAAATGAAGAGATTCGTAATATGTTTACCGCTTTGGGGGTAAAAATTGGAACTGAAAATGATGCCAAAGAATTAAACATCGATAGCTTAAGATACCACAAAATTATCATCATGACGGATGCCGATATCGATGGTAGTCACATTCGTACCTTAATATTAACCTTGTTCTTTAGATACATGAAAAAATTGGTTGAATCTGGTTATATTTATATTGCAACTCCACCATTATATCAAGTTAAAAAAGGTAATAATTCAAAATATTGTTGGACAGAGGATCAAAGAGAACAAGCTGTATTAGAATTGGCAAAAGGGGCTAATCCAGATACTGTTAATATTCAAAGATACAAAGGTTTGGGAGAGATGAACTTTGAACAACTTTGGGAAACTACAATGGATCCTGCAAGAAGAACACTTAAACAAGTAACATTAGACAGTGCTGCAGAAGCAGATCACGTGTTCAGTATGTTAATGGGAGATGAAGTTCCGCCAAGACGTGAGTTCATTGAAAAGAATGCTAAATACGCTAAAATTGACATTTAATAGTTGATATTAGATTAAATAAAAAGGCTATCTCATTGTTTGAGATAGCCTTTTTTTATGTTAGTTTCTATTGACCTTTATTCTGACAATGTCAATAAAGTTTTAACATCATTATTGACCGATAAAATTAACAAACAAGTTGCCGTACAAAAAACCGGACTTGTAATACAGTGATGTCCTTGCCAATTGCCATTTTTTTCTTGAATTGACAAGAGTTTGCCTGATACATTTTCGAACCAGTTTTTCCAATTTTTATCGCGACTAATTATTAAACCTTCACCAGTTTGTAAAAAACTAATAAATTCTTCCCCACCATTGTTCCCAAAACCTTGCATAATATTGTCTTGAGAAGCCATTTTACTCGCATTTACATTGACTTTGTATGCTGTGCTGTATTTTAAAGCTTCGGATTTACTGAGTCCTGCTTTTTCTAAAGTTTCATTTGTAACCGTTTCATTTTCCTTAACCAAACCCGATTTTTTGGCTTTCTCTATGTATTTTTTAGCTTCATTTGCCTCTTTAGCAGACGCCCTTCCGCTGCTTGATACTGAATATAAAATTATTCCTGCACCGTCGGAGGTAACTGCTTTGTTATTGTCGGCATCAAAATTATTTTTTTGGTAAACTCTCGATTTTTCAAGAACAATGGTATCAACCATTATTCCTGCAGATTTTGCAGTTTCTAGTGCATTATTGGCAAAAGACGATTGAAGAACACCAGCCCATCCAGAACCAGTGAAGCTTCCGTTTTTGTTTTGTGCTTTTTGTATTTTATTAACACATATTTCAATACACTTTTTAACCTGATTTTTTTTGTCGGGATATTCATTGTAAACAGGTAATAAATTGGTTAAATATTGCGAAGTTAACATCACATCAATATTATGTCCAAGTTTATATTGGGGTTGTGTGCCTTTTATTGTGGTGATATTTAAATCATTAGTGCCGCTATTTTCAACACATTCAATTAAAAATTGAGTGCTCTTAACCAAAGCATTTTGGTAAGTGCCTTTAAAAGGTGTATTACCACATCTTAGTAATGCCATTGATACCATTGCTGTGGTGGCAGGGTCTGATTTTATTTGTGTTTGAGAATTAGAGTTTTGGTTGATTTTTATTAAACTTACATTGGTTTGTGCGCTCCAGCCACCGTCAGAAAGTTGTTCTTTGCTTATCCATTCTAATGCAGTAATGATTGACTTTTCGACTTTTACAGGCGTTTTGTAAATAAAATCAGAGTCGGTGTAATCATTTTCAAAAACAGTTTTGTAAACGCAACCCTTTTTTGTTTCGCTGATGCTATCAGTTTTTGGTTTACAACATTCGGGTTTTTGATAAGTAAAATCTTGGGTAGTGGTCCATTTTTTTGGATTGAAATAAAGGTTTTCAGAATCAAGCTGAAAAATAAAAGCAGAGATTAATAAAAGCAATAAGCCTAGTGGGATAATAAATTTTGATTTCATAATGGTTTGTCAATTAAACCAATCAATACCTTTTGATTGTAAAAGGTAAACGAAATTTCCAATTATTTATTGAGATGAGGTTTCAATAACCTGTTTATTTTATGTTTGAGATCAAATGGAATGTCGATATATTTAACATCTGTCACTTTAAAGTTTTTCGATAATATTAGTTCTATTTTACCTCCACAGGCTGTTAATTCATCTGTCAAGCAATCTAATAACATGGAATAATAATCTACAATATCATTAATTAGCATTTTTACAATATGCCGATACTTTGGATTATCCTCAGCCTCATATATTATGAAGAGGTATTTGATTTTTTTATTTTCTTCCATTTGTATCGTTTATCTATAATCTGTGTATTTTGTCATTCAAAATTAAAGTGTTTGTATTAAAAATAAAAATCAATTATGACGAATTGTTTATTTAAGTATCTCATATTTAGTTAAATATCTATTATTTGTTTTTGTAAGTAGTCTTTTTTACCTATTGTATTTAAATTGCAGTTTATACTATTTTGGCGTTTATGTTAATGGTACATATTGATGTACTTTAGTAATTTATTTTTTTAAAATCTTACAATTAGTAAATAATTTATTAAAGCAATTTTGACTTTAGTATTAAATACCTTGTTGATAATTTTTTATTATTTTAAAAATATTGATGAATCAAAACAGAGTAAATGGAGATTTAAAAATGTAGTTCAATAGCAATGTATCTTTTTAAACTAAAAAAATGGTTTATTTCTTCTACATCATCCACTAAAAATTCCTTATTTTTGCGGTTTAATAATGCAAGAGCAAATCGTAATCTTAGACTTTGGTTCTCAATACACCCAATTAATAGCAAGACGCGTTAGGGAGTTAAATGTTTATTGTGAAATACATCCATACAATCACATCGGTAAAATTTCACCTTCAGTAAAAGGTATAATTCTGTCAGGAAGTCCTGCTTCTGTTCGTGATAAAGAGGCACCACAAATTGATTTAAGTCAATTTATTGGCAAATATCCTGTTCTTGGTGTTTGTTATGGAGCTCAATACATAGCGCAACAATTAGGTGGAGTAGTAGCTGCAAGCGATCACAGAGAATATGGCAGAGCAATGCTAAAAGTGGATAGTGACAATCTTTTAACAAAAGGTTTAAGTCAAGAAACTCAAGTTTGGATGAGTCATGGTGATACTATTATGGAATTGCCTAGTAATGCTACTTTAATTGCACAAACAGATTCAATCAAAAATGCGGCTTACCGATTAACTGATTCTGAAACCTATTGTATTCAGTTTCATCCCGAAGTAACCCATTCAACTGAAGGAAAACAATTGATAAAGAATTTTATAGTTGATATTTGTGGCTGTGAGCAGGATTGGACTCCACAAAATTTCATTCATGAAACTGTAGAAAAATTAAAAGAACAATTAGGGGATGACAAAGTTATTTTAGGTTTGTCAGGAGGGGTTGATAGCAGTGTTGCGGCAGCTTTGTTACATCAGGCTATTGGTAAAAACCTCCATTGTATATTTATTGACAACGGTTTATTAAGATTGAATGAATTTCACGAAGTTTTAGAATCATATAAACAAATGGAATTGAATGTAACTGGTGTTGATGCAACAGACGAATTTTATGGTGCACTAAACAATATCAGTGAGCCAGAAGCTAAGAGAAAAGCAATTGGCAAAGTATTTGTTGATGTATTTGAGCGAGTATCTCACACTATTGAAGGCGCTAAGTGGTTGGGTCAAGGAACAATCTATCCAGATGTTATTGAATCGGTTTCTGTAAAAGGACCTTCGGCCACAATTAAGTCGCACCATAATGTGGGAGGATTGCCAGAAAAAATGCATTTAAAAATCGTAGAACCTTTAAGGTCTTTATTTAAAGATGAAGTTAGAAATGTAGGAGCAGCATTAGGTGTTCCTGCCAATATTTTAGCTAGACATCCATTCCCAGGGCCAGGATTGGCGATTCGTATTATCGACGATATTACACCTCAAAAAGTAAGTATCCTACAGCAATCAGATGCAATATTTATCAATACTCTTAAAGAAAAAGGATGGTATGATAAAATATGGCAAGCTGGTGCCATTTTCTTACCAGTTAGAAGTGTTGGAGTAATGGGAGATGAAAGAACTTACGAGAATGTAATATGTTTAAGAGCGGTAACTTCTGTTGACGGAATGACTGCGGATTGGGTTCACATTCCTTATGAAATATTAGCAGAAATTAGTAATAAAATAATTAATCGTGTAAAAGGGATTAATAGAGTAGTCTATGATATTAGTTCAAAACCACCTGCAACAATCGAATGGGAATAAAAGTATATTTATCAATCTTTGTTTTTATATTGAGTTTATCTTTACAAGCCAATACTAATTTGGTTTTAAAAGATGATAAACCTTTCCAAAAATCATACAAAGTATTGATAATGCTCCCTTTTTGTGTTAACGCTCCTGACAAAGGAAGGGTTAGAGAAAAGATGCTAGATTATTATGAAGGGGTTGAAATAGCTATTGAGGAACTAAAAAAATACCAACTCAAACTGGAAATTGAAGTTGTAGATACGAAAGGGGATAGTTTGGAAGTTATTCGACTTTTATCTAATCCTAATTTTCAAAATTTAGACTTAATAATAGGTCCCGTTTTTGACAATGAGTTTGTTGAAGTTGAGAAATTCTGTTCGGTCTATAAAATTCCTTTAATTTCTCCTTTGCGCTATTATCCTAAAAAAAATGGAGGAGAATTTCCCTTGATTAACTTTGTTTCCTTAGACAGTTTGCAATACATGTACACTGGTCAGCATGCGGCACAAGCATTTAAAAATTATCAAGTTGTTGTTTACGATGAATTGGCATTAACTATAAAGGGTGTTGCATCAAGGAATTTTAAAAAAGGATACGAATTGGCCAACAAATCCAAAACCTGTACTGTTGTTGATGGTAAAGTTAATACTATTGAATCTGTTTGGAATAAAAAAGACTCTTTATTGATTTTTTATACCGGCAAAAGTGCAAGAACTTGTTCCAATGCAATTAGCAAAAACGGTAATTCAAAATGGGTTGTTGCTGGCCCTGCTGATTGGCTCGACATAGACCGTGTAGATTACAATGTGTTTAATGGTGTTTATTTTTACGACACATACTCTGTGCCTATGAATGATACTATTTACAAGCAATTCAGACTTAATTATCGCGAAAACTATGGAGGTGACCCAAGTCGATATACTTTCATCGGTTATGACCAATTTTTGTTCATTGCCATGTCACTAGGAGCATTTGATGTTAATTTCTACAACCATATTTTAGGACGTTCTTTCAATTATACCCATACTTCTTTCAAATTTGTAAAAAGAGGGAACTTAATTGAGAATTCAGGAACTAACTTATTTTATTACAAAGATTACCAATTTTACAAAGCATATTGGCGTTATTAAAACCTTTTCAGAAAATCGTAATTACACAATTACTAGAAGGTTATAACTATCAAGAACCTTTTCATGTTTACTTTCATAAGCAATGTAAACAGCACAGTCAGTGGGGAAGTCGTGACCGTAAAACATACAAACATTATTGTTACCAGTATTTTAGATTAGGATTCGCAGTAAAGCAACAATCTATTGAAGCTTGTATTGAATTAATCGTGAATAACGAATCGAACGATATTGAAGCAGAATCTATTTTTCCATACCGTGAATTAATTTCACCTTCAGTTGATTTTGAGAGTTGGATACAACATTTGTCGAAACAAAGTCCAGTATTTGTAGTCGTTAGAGAGGGTAAAAAAGAAAATGTATTAAATTGGTTGCAGCTTAAAGAGATTGAATTCGAAGCAATTGATACTCACACTTTAAAATTACCTGCAGATGCAAAATGCAATGAGTTAGTTGAAAAGGGTTGGGTTTGGATTATGGATTTAGCCTCACAAATGGTGGTAAACTCCATTGAAATAAAGGACAATCAAAGAGTATGGGACTGTTGTTCGGGAGCTGGAGGTAAAGCATTATTATTGACTCAAAAGTTTCCTAAAATATCATTGATTTGTTCTGATGTTAGAGTTTCTATATTAGAAAATCTAAGAGCTCGTTTTTCGCAATTACGTTTAACGATACCGCATATTGAACTTATCGATTTAAATGAAAAAAGTCACGTAAACCACATGGTAGATGTGTTGATTGCAGATGTACCATGTTCAGGAAGTGGGACATGGGGACGTCATCCGGAATCGCTGCAATCGTTTAGTTTAAATACACCTTTGATGTATGCCAATAAACAAAGACAAATTGTGCAAAATGCCTTACATCAACTCAAACCAAAGGGTGTGTTTTATTATATAACTTGTTCAGTGTTTAAGTCAGAAAATGAGGACAATGTTGCATACTTTGAAAAAGAAATTGGACTTACATTAATCTCACAACAAGCTTATTACAATACTGCCCATGCCTCAGACTATTTATTTATGGCGCAATTTGTAAAGAATTAGTTGACATAAAGTTTCAAAAAATATTTATTATTCACTAAATTTGTAAGGATGCGAATTAGTCTTCTGTTTATTAGTCTTGTTTTTTTGATGCCTTTGTTTTCGCAAAACAATGAGGATGAAAAATTGGCGGCTCAGTATTTTTCTGAAAAACAATATGATAAGGCGGCAGATATCTATGAAGATTTGTTGAGAAAACAGTCTGAATCAATGTATTATTATGAGAATTTAATGCAATGTTATGTGGCTTTAAAAGATTTTAAAAGTGCAGAAAAATTGGTAGACAAGAGGTTCAAGAAATATCCGTTTAATTATTCTTACCAAGTTGACAAAGCTTATTTGTATCAACTTCAAAATAACTCTGCAGAAAAAGATAAAGTGCTTAATGATCTTTTAAATGTCAAATTCAATTCTATTGAAATAACAGACAATATCGCAAATGGTCTAATCAAAAGAAAGTTTTTTGATGCCGCCATCCAAGTTTATCTAAAGGCAAGGAAACAATTGAATCAAGGTCAACTTTATGTGTTTGAATTAAGTGAGTTGTATTTTTATAAAGGGGCTTTAAAAGAAGCTTCAGTTGAATTGGTTTCACTACTTTCTGACAATGAGTTTATTTTACAAGAGGTAAAAAACAAATTTGCAATTGCTTTCAAAAATGAGGTAGATTATGATATTCTCATTCAGGTTGTGATGACGGATTTACAAAAAACTCCCAATTTGTTGACTTTAAATGATGTATTAATTTGGGCTTACATTCAAAAGAAAGATTGGAATGGTGCATTTATTCAAAGTAAAGCGGTTGACAAAAGACTAAAAGAGGAAGGATTGTGGGTCATGAATTTGGCAAGTGTACTCATGCAAAATGAAATATACACCGAGGCCATTAATTGCTATACTTACATTAAGACTTTGGGTAAAGAAAAACGTTATTTTTCACAAGCCCAACAAGGAATTCTTTATTGTGGGATGTTGCAATTAAAACAGGAACAAATTGTTGAAAAAGAGAGATTGTTAATTCTAGAAAATGAATTTATAGAGTACATCAACTTGAATGGTAAAAATTGGCATACAGCCCAACAAATGAAAGATTTAGCGGAATTGTATATTTATCATTTACATGATTTAAGTAAAGGGATAGATTATTTAAAGCAGGTTTTGGTTTTACCTGGCGTTAATACACGTTTGCTTTCAGAAAGTAAACTAGGTTTGGGAGATGCTTATTTGATGTCAGGAGATACTTGGGAGGCCGATTTGATGTATAAGCAAGTTGAGAAAGCTTTTCAAAATGATGTATTAGGTCAGGAGGCGAAATTCAGATATGCACGACTTTGTTATTTCAGAGGAGAGTTTGAATGGGCGCAAGTTCAGCTTGATGTATTAAAAGAGGCAACGACCCAATTGATAAGTAATAATGCCATGCGTTTGTGGTTGATAATTCAAGACAATGTCGGTTTGGATAGTACAGACGAAGCAATGAAATTATATTCAAATGCTGAATTATTGATGTTCCAAAACAAATATACCAATGCATTACAGCAACTAGATGAAATATCAATAGTTTTTCCTAATCACACCTTGGCCGATGAAATACTTTTTTTAAAGGGTTTAATTAAAGAAAAAACGGGTTATTATAAAGAAGCAGAAGCTATTTACTCAACTTTAATTAAAGATTTTAGCACAGATATATTGTCAGACAATGCGCTTATAAATTTAGCAAAACTGTATGAGTTTAAACTACAAGATACAGCAAAAGCAAAGCAAATGTATGAGTTTTTAATAATGAACTATACTGGTTCTATCTATATCAATGAAGCTAGGTTGAGGTTCCGTTATTTGAGGGGAGATATTAAAAACGAGAAAATAGACAATTATTGGGATTAAAAATTTGCAGCGTTTTATTCTTTCATTGTCTTAAAGAATATAAGTTTGTACTCAGATCAAGAGATAGTTAACGGTTGCCTTAGTAATAATAAGTTTTATCAAGAGCTTTTATACAAGAAATATGCCCCAAAAATGTATGGCATTTGCTTGAGATATGCTTCAGACAAGGATTTGGCAAATGACATGTTACAAGAAGGTTTTATAAGGGTTTATAACATGTTACATACCTTTAAGTTTCAGGCTAACTTGTCTTCTTGGATGTATCAAGTCTTTGTGAGTAATTCAATCAATTATTTAAAAAAATATTACAAACATAAGGAGGATTCATTGTCGGATAATCACGACAATCATGAGGACATTAATGTAAATGAAGATGAAAAAATGCACTGGTTGAATCATATTTCCAAAGAGGATGCCTTATTAATGATTCAAGAATTGCCCGATAAATATAGATTGGTAATCAATATGTATGCAATTGATAATATGTCTCACGCTGAAATTTCAAAAGTAATTGGGGTTACCGAATCATCCTCACGTTCACAATTATCTAGAGCTCGTCAGTTGTTGTCAGAAAAGCTAAAATTAAAACTAAAAAGTACGATTGAAAGAGACTAGTTCAAATATTGATGGTTTTTTTAAAACTCAATTGAGTGGCTATACTCACGAGCCTGATTTGCAATTTGATGCGCTATATGATGTGATTTCTAAAGAGCCTTTGGATCAGTTTCTTTATGTTCAACTCTCTTCTAATGAAGTTGAATTACCTCCCAATATGTGGAATGAAATTGTCGAAAAAAACAATATTATTGATTTTGGGCTTAAAGAAAAGTTATTGGATTTTGAAGAGAATCCGTCTGAAAATCGCTTGTTAATTCCACCGATAAACAAAGGGTTTTTTTCCAAAAGAAAGTCGTTGTTGGGAATGTTTCTTTTGCTTTTAACGATTTCTATGGGTTATTTAATGGTTAAAAAGTATAATGATTGGGTAGGTGAAAAGAACAATACAATTGTTTTGAAAAATGAGATTAAAACAGGTAAGAATCGATTAAACAAGTCAACAATCATTACAAAATCAAACGAAACAGAAAATAAATACTCAGTTGTGGATGACAAGACTTCGAATAGTAAAAACACGACGAATAATAACAATTATTTCCAATCATTCCTCAACTCTCGAAATCAGTATTATTCCAATTTATCAAATTTTGAGAAAGATAAAATGAAAAAGAGATTAAGAGAACAATTAATGAATGAAGTATTTAATGAAATTGATAGTAATGATTTTAAATTAAGTGCTTTGTCTTTAGCTGGATTTCACCCTTTCCAACATGCTTATGAAAGTTTAGA
Organism: Bacteroidia bacterium; assembly: GCA_044373665.1. Lineage (GTDB taxonomy): Bacteria > Bacteroidota > Bacteroidia > NS11-12g > UBA955 > JABMMZ01. Next base: position 427 of record JBIPNH010000055.1, on the reverse strand, counting down.
AAAAGTAAATCAACATAAACCATCCAAACCTAAATTAAAGAAATCTATTTTTCAGTTTGGGATTGAAAGTGGTTATAACCAAATGGTAGTTAATGATATAAATATTAATGAGTCGAAAATCCACAAAGATTTTAATGGACAAATTATCAATCAATTGTTGGGAAATCACAATGGCATTTCAAGGGCTTATACCATAGATGTTACAATAAAGTCAAAACTAATGATTTCAACAGGGTTAAACTACTCTTCGTTTACCAAAAATACGACATTCCAATATTTACATAAAGAAATTACTGTTTAAGATTCAATAGGAAATATACTAGGCTATTTACAGTTGCCTGTATCACAACAAGTTTTAATCAATGAACCTTTGTCAATTAAATCCAATAGAGTTCTTGTTCCTGTTCTGGTTTCATATCCTTTGTAT
>JBIPNH010000054.1:0-14488 GCA_044373665.1 Bacteroidia bacterium | reverse complement strand
GGATATTCTGTGTAATCCATTATCGCTTTGATAGTTATTGACATTCAAAGGATGGTGATATTGCATGGTATAATGAAGCAAAAACATAGATTTAAAAAGTGCATATTGAATATTCAAACCCGCATTAAGCAAATAACTATTTTGATAAAATGGTAGGTTATTAATTTTGTTAGGGAAAGACACTTCTTTGCCCGTTGAATCAAAAAACTCAAAATATTTATTAAATTCATGAGTTGTTTTAGACCATTCCAATCCTAACTGTGAATATATACAAACCTGTTTATTTTGAAGAATCTGATAATTAAAAGCGAGGCGATTACTGCGATTGTCCAAAAATTCGTTGTAGTTATAGATGCCTGCAACCCGATTATTGGAATGATAATTTTCAATTTTGTAATGAATATGCCTGTGTAATCCAATATTCCAAGTATAGCTAACACCAATGCGCTTGTAATAAACATTTGCTTTAATTGCATTTTCAACATAAGGTGAATTAAACATAGACTGTCCTTTATAAAAGGGAGTAGAAACCGCTTTCCCAACACCAATATGAACAACAGGTTTGGCATAAAAACAGTTTTTCTTCTTGTTATTTAGATTGTCATTTTGGGCCGTTAGAAATCCTATGCTAAATAAGCATAGAACAAAGAAAATCATTTTCATAACTTTTGTTTTTTTTGGGGGGGATGACGTTAAATAGTGAATTAAACTCTCGATTTCTTCAACAAATGTTCAATAAAAATCCAATAATTACAAATTTAATTTAAACAAATAAAAGAGATATAGTAAAGTCCAATGAGTTGGACTTTACTATATCTTAATAAGGCATTATTGATTGTTATGAATAATCAATTTCTCAGTTTTTTGGGTGTTGCCACAAGTTATTTTTACAAAATAAATTCCCGCAGCCAAACCATTGGTTTCTATGAATTGCGAGGTTTGCTTACCGTTATAAAGATTGTTTAATAATACCTTTCCTGTAACATCCATCAAAGCAATGCTGTAATCTTGTTCGTTGTTGTTGATCACAGAAATGGTGAAGTTGGCAGTAGTGGGGTTGGGTGCGAGTTTGAAACTATTATTATTATTTGCTAAATTAGATTCTTTATTTGTATCAATATCTTCTAGTTGTCTTACACTTGAACTAAATGCCTTTTCTTTGTATTTGTTTTTATTACAAAAAGCTGCAATTTCATTATTGGTCATATGAGAATTTTGATAATTTGGAATATGACATGTGTATTTTACACTATTATTATCAACAATATTAAATTCAACATCTGGCTCAATGTTCATATTATTTGACATTTCAATTTGAATTTCTGATTCAATTTTAGTGTTAGAACCAATGTTGACATTGTTTCCAAAAGTAATTCTACCTCCAGATTTAATATTTGAGTTAGCAGGTACTACAGAATTGTCAGGAAAATGCAAATTACCTATAACAGTTAAGTTTTGCTCTCCATTATAATTTTTATTATGAGGTTTAAAAAAATTTTGGTTAAAAGGCAAACTTGTGATTTCAAATTTTGACTTTTGATGATACATATAATTATCAATATCAGCTGAAATAAAAGTATAATTTCCACATTTCCATAAGGGATGATTATCAGTTTCATAATCTTTACCCCAAATTTTACAATTGTAACTTCCATCAATATTCGCATTTGTAGCACTTAATAACTTACCTTTTAAATCATATGACAATATCATTGTAATTGGTTTGATATTAGGATTGTTTTTATGTTTCAGGACTACATAAATTTTTGTAAATATTTCTGAAAAATTATTGTTTCCTAATAAAGTAATTGATAAATTCTCAAAACAATTTGCAGGTAAATAATCTGTCCTGAATTGAATAATACTACTATCTTTAAAAGGAAAATTTGGAGATACAAAATCTAAAGTAAGGTTTGTGTTATTTTCTATCGACTTAATTCTTTCTACAGTTGCACTTTTATTTAACAAATCTCCAAATTGAATGAGCGATAAATTGATATCAGGCTCAACGCCAGCCATATCAGATAATTTACCACCTTTATTAACAAAGGAGCCTATTCCATTAGTAACAATAGGCTCAGGAAAATAACCAAATCCTTTGTACCATTTGTAGTATAATTTATCATCTTTTGATGTAGTGTTTATAATATCGTGAAAAGGTATTGCTAGCGTACTATTAAAATCATTAGGGCTTTCTAAATACAAATTGTCTTCCCCTTTAAATCTTGTTACTATTGCAGCTTCAATATTAACTACTTCAAAATCTGATGCAGGATTAACAACATATTTTAAAGGACTTTTTGGTCTATATTGTTTAAATACAACATTGTTTGGAATTGTCATATTAAAGTTACTTTTGTTTTTTTGACAATTATTTTCTAATCCAACATTTAGTGCATAAGATGTAATGTTAAAAATATTAGGTTTTATAAGAGAGAACTCAAAATCAGGCAACTCTAAAATATTAAAAACACCTAGAATATTGTTGTAAATTGGTTTAAAATTATTTGCACCTGTATAAGAACCTGGAGTATAAATTTGATGTAGGGCATTAGATGCAGTGGTTTCTAAAGTTCCTTCCAGGGTCAAATCGACTTCAAATATAGTAGGAGCTACACTTAATTCAGGGCTTTTTTCTTTATCTTTTGTTGAAGTAACTAAAAAATCTATTGCCCCTATAGCAGCACCTATATAAGGTAAAGTTTTTATTACTGGCTTAGCTGCATCTAGTAATCCAAGTAAAAAAGATGCATCATCTATTGTGTAAAATTCGTCGGCATTCATTACATATTCTCCTTTTATGAATTTATCTCTACTTAATTCCTCATTAGGGTTTGGAATTAATTTGGTAACTAAGTCATCATATAGTGATTCATTTTTTGATCTTAAATTTTGTAAATCTTTCCATATTCGCCCCCTATTTGCAGAATCAGTATATTGTTTTAAAGTTTTATTAATATCTGATTTATACTTACTATATTCCTTGTATCCTTTTTGACCCGCTTTAACTAAACCTTTAATTCCATCAACAGTTTTTAAGTTACTAGTTGAAACGGAAGGGTTTCCACTTGATGACTGTTTACTTTCTGTCACTTTTTCTTTAAATGTACCATTAATTTTGGCATTAATATCAGATTCTTGAATTAAAAAATATTGAAAAATAACTTTAGAATCAGTATTACCAATTGTGCTAGGATATTCAAAACAAGTACAGGGGTCATAAGCAACAACTGTTTCTGAAAAAAGCCAATAATAATTGGTGTTAATTATAAAATTTGGATTTTGAGAATTTATAAGAGGATCAAAATTCAAAACTTCTTTAGCTATAGGTTTCATGTGTTGAAACAAGCCGGTTTTTCTAACACCTCTTTCAAATTCTATGTGTAACATTGCCCCAGTATTAAAATTGTTTTCTCCATTAACAATTAACAAAAAACATCTTAGTTTACCTGTATATTTATTATACAATGCAAAAAATGGATTAGTTTCTTTTTCACTTTCATTATTGCTTAATATTCCAAATTGTTTAGTAACTAATTCCCATCCATCTTCGGGGTGAAAATCTTTTTTATCAGCAGTAATATATTTTCTAAAATCCCAAAGATGAGGATTGTTGTTTGTTGATGCTCCTTGCGTTACCCAAAATGGGGATTTTACTTGGGTTGCACCTGTTTGATTTGTTAAATAAACATCAAAATTTTCTTGGGTCCAATTCCAAGTGTTAGCTGAATTATTTTTTCGCCAATCTGTTGTAGCGGTATTGATATTTTCCCAACATTGGGCTTGTGCATTATAATTCCCCAGAATTATGTATGCGATTGTTAATTTTATTATTTTTTTCATCTTAAAACTTGATTTGATGTTTTTGTACCGTTCCATATTTTGTTTTTTTCATCAACTGGTCTGTAAATTATTTCATTTTCTGGCACTCCATTCAACCATTGTGTGTATGATTTATTGTTATAGGTATAATTTATAGTTATTTTATTTCCTTTTACAATGGATTTCATTTTGATTAAGAAATTTTCCATTTTTCTGCCTCCCCATTCATCTCCAACCAATAACATTGAATTATATCCTAAAAATATTTTATCAACATACGTTAAACCAAAAATTGAATTTCGGTCATAAAATGGCAATTGTGGCCATACATCTCTTGGCAAGCCAGCCATACTGGTTGGATAAGAATTATAGTATGGATGTGCGCCAATAAAACCAAATGTAACCAAAAATTCATCGTTTGGATTGTCAGTATGGGCGCCTTTCCATGTTCCCCAAAAAGGATTTTTTTTAGCTTCTGTTGAGTCACCTAATTGAGACCAATGTGGGACAGTATGAAATCTTTTAGTTATAGTATCTCTTTGCTTTTTTCCATTCAAGCAAGGTGAATTTTTAACAGTAATTAATGTAACACTGATGTCTCTATTTACTGGAAAATGACTTCTACAAAGGGTTTTACTTCTTACCTCTTCTGCTCCTAAAATCCATATAAAACTATCGTTTTCATGTTTTGGAACAAAACAAGTTGTATTACTCGCATAAACAGTATCTGCTTCTGTAAACATTGTGTCTGAATACCGCAAGTCACCCAAAAATTCTCCAATTGTAAAATCTGCATTTGCTTTAGTAACTCCATGACAAGGATCATAATTCTCGCACTTTGGGTTTGTAGGGTCTTGGCAACACTCCTTTCTGCAACTGTTAAAAAATAACACTACAAACAGGGCTAGGGTTAGTTTTATTAGTTTAAGCATAGTGGTATTGGTATTTGGGGTTTTATTAAAGCACAGTCTTTTTTACAAGCCGCTAGGCTAGGTATTAATATGACTGCCGTTAGTTTTAATAAATTTTTCATATCCATTATTTATTAAGAATGGCGTTTAACTTGGCTTCCAAAGCTTCCAATTTGGCTTTTTGCTCTTGCAAGGCTACTTCTTGGGCTTTCAGTTGCTCGTCTTGTTGAATAGTATATAGCGTGAGCTCTTCTATTTTTTGCTGTTGCAGTTTTTGCAATTCACCAACATCCTGTCCACTGTTCATTACACTGTCTTGGCTTGGCATACCCGGTAAGTGGTGTTTAGTAATTATGAACTTGGCAACATCACTCAATGGCATTAAGTTGTAATTTCTATGAAAAACAAAATCGGGCCACCATTGCGCATTAACTACTACCTTGGTTGCACGCAAATTGCCTCTTAATTCGGTGTTGCCATTGGCATCCATTTTTAACCCTCCATCTGTTCCCCATGGGGCTATAACAAATGTGCCATTCGTATTACTGCCATCAGCATTGCCTCCATCGGAGTATATAATGGCTTGGTCATCATTTTGAATAATGTTATTGTATGCACCTGCACCAAGTCGGTTAAAAAACATTATTTGACTGGTTTTAAGCCCATCTGCGATAACACCTCCACCAAGGGGAACTGGAACTGAAGTGCTAAGATTTCTTCTTTTTGAAAAAATTGCAGTAGGTGTATTATTTAAAAGTCCAGCGGTTGTTTGTACAACATCAAACTGCGCTCTTGGATTCATAGTGTTTACGCCAACTCTCCCTTCACTGTTTACTATAAAATGTGTTTTGAAATTATAAGACCCATTACTTGTTATTCCACCTCCGCTTCCAAAATCTTCTGTTCTAACCCAAAAAAGATTGTTTTTGGTAATCCCTGAAGAAAAAACAGACGGTAATCTTTGAATAAATGGAGATAGAGTTAGCGGCGGAACTGGAATTACATTGGGGTCGTTAATGTCTGCAATTTGCCAATTCCCTTCACCCGTAACTGTACCTAAATTAGGATTACAATCTTTAGCTGTAACAATCAATCCGTCTTGTGGGTCTTTTTGAGGGCAATAAATAATTTCTTGTTTCCCTCTTGGTGAGCTTGTGCCCACACCCAAATCATGTTGAGTGCTTGTTTGATTGTTGGGTAACCACGGGCCAATACTTGGCGTTTGAGAATAAATGTCTGTAATCATAGTTATAGACAAAAATAAGAAAGAAAACTTAAAAAGGATAGTTGATTTCTTTTTAAAGGCAAAAGTTGTGTTTGATAATAAGTTCATATATATTGAAAATTGTTTCTTGAATTTTCAAAAAAGAAATTCAAAAAAACAATAGCCTTTTGTAAGTTGTTTTTTTGTTTTAATTTTATGAAATACACAAATTTCTCAATTTCAATAATTTACACTTTGTAAATTTTAACAAATAACCTATTTGTGCCATAAATTCATAATGAAATTGTTAATAACTTTCGCATAAATTGAGTAAATATACTTATTTTTTTAAACCCTTAATTCAAGTCTTTTTTACTTATTTTATGCTAAATCTTTGTGACTATATACCTAAAAACGTCATCTTTTTTTTAAATAGTGAAAAAAGTTGAAAAAATTCACATTTTTAAAGTTCATTGTTGATTTATGCTTAGACAAAATGACAAGCGTCAAAATTTCAATTACTAAACTGCAAATACATACTTGAAAATTTGCTTAACGCACCAGCAATCTTTTTAAACCTGCTTTTGCTTTTTGATTGATGGTTTGGGTGTACTCTTGGTTGGCTTTAAATTCATTTTTAGCTTTTAAATAATACAGTTGTGCTGCTTTTATATCCTTGCGCTCTTCGTACAATTGCGCAATAAAAACAGATGAATAAGCAGCGTAATAATAAGGCAGATTCTTACCTTCTTGAACTACTAATAAATATTGTTTGATTGCATTAGTAGACTGGTTGGTTTCCTGTAACAACCTAGCCTTTCGGTAATTGTATTCAAGTTTATGTTTAACATGCCCCAATTGCTGCACTTCTACCTGTTGCCACAATTTCCAAGCTTTGTCATAGTATTTCCCATCAAAGCTTAGGCGAATTTGCAATAACTTAACAGGCCACAACAATCCTTCCTGAGCTTCACGCTGTGCTTGTTTGTCCTCTTCAGACAATGCATTTCCCTCTTTGATGCAACGCCCATAGTATTGTTGTGCAACTTTCGATTGCCCTTCCAAAACTGCTATCCAATTCAGATAACGCAAAGCCGATTTTTTTAAATTATTGCCTTTATAATGTTTAATATAAGCTTCAAAATAATCGGCAGCTCCCATATCCAATTGCCTAAGTTTGGCCAAACCTAACAAGTAATAGGTGTAATAAAATGGTTGATATTGAAATGGATATTTGACACTTAGATAATTGACCACCAAATCATTTTTACCTGCATAACCCGCCAATGTCGCTTTGGCATAATTCACGAAGATGGTATTGGGCATCCGTTTGGAATACTCATCTATTGTCTCGAATGCAGCTTGTGAATTATTGTGCAAGTGGTGCTGAATGAGTGCATAAGCAAACACCGTTTCAAATTTGAGCCACACATGTTCTTTGTAATTCAATGGCGAATAAATATAATCTTCCATCTCTTTTAACCCACTTTCCATTTGCCCTTCGAAACCCAATATTTTGGCAAAAAACTGGTATTTTTCTGGCACTGAACTGAACAAACACTGCAACAATCCACTGTTTTTGTTATCGGGCAAAAACGAGGGAAACATGGTTTTATTTTCAATCAACAGTTTGTTTGCTGATTTAAAATCGGAGGCAGCGGAACTCAACTCATTGAAACGTATTTTTACCAAACCACGATGCACATAACAGTCGGACAACACCATTCGATACCAAGCATTGTTAATCTTTTTCTTTTGAATTCTATTGAACAATTGCCCCCATAAAAACTGCTTATTTTCGTATAACTGCCTGTCCTCTGTAACCACAAGTTGCATAAACAAAAGTTGCTCATCGAGCCAATCAATGGCCAAATTATGCAGTTCATTTTTCCTTTGATTATCCACTACTTTTTGTGCCTCCACAAATCTAAACTGATACATCATCTCTTGCGCTTTCAAAAGAGAATCTGTCATTTTGAAATACCCTAATCCCGAAGCGAAGCCCTCAGTATTACAAAAAAAAGTAGCACAAAAAAAAAGAACACAAACTAATGTGTTCTTTTTTAAAAGGCGAAACCTGAGCATAAGCTTTTGGTTTTAATGAATTATTTTGTGGTCGCTTTAAGCGTTCTAACTCTACGTTTTGGTTTTTCTTCCTCCACTGGTTTTTCAGTGTAGATACCCGTTACTTCATTGTCAACCAATATTCTACCGCAGTGTTCACAGTCGATAATTTTGAAATGTTGTTTGATATCACTTTGTCTTTGAGGTGGTATTTTAGCGAAACATCCGCCACAACTTCCTCTAACAATTGGCGCAACACCAATACCGTTTTTAACTGTTTTACGAATTCTTTGGTAAGCACGTAATAATCTATCATCAACGTCAGCTTCAAAACCAATACGAGTTTGCATTAAGGCTTTTTCTTCTTCCTCAGTTTCTTTAACAATCGTTTCTAACTCTTGTTTTTTAAATTCCAAGTCTTGCTTGCGTTGTTCAATTGTTACTGCCAATTCGTCCAAAGCCATTTTCTTAAGGTCGATATAACCTTGATTTTCTTTGATACGCTTTTCAGCTGCTAAAATTTCTAAACCTGAAATTTCAATTTCTTTATTCAAAGCTTCGAACTCACGGTTGTTTTTTACAGCCTCTAATTGTTTTTTATACTTTTTAACTAATTCTTCAGTTAATTTAATATTAGACTTGTAACCAGTGATGTTAGTATCGTAGCTTTTTATTTCATTTTGAATATTTTCGTGCCTTGTTTGTAGCCCTATAATCTCGTCTTCTAAGTCTGCTACTTCCATTGGTAATTCACCTTTTAATAGGTTGAGCTGATCAATGTTTGAATCCAACTGTTGAAGTTCCCAAATTGCTTTTAGTTTTTTTTCGATTGATAAATCTACCATATACTGTTATTTAAAATATTTAACGGGGTTTGTGTTTGTTTTGCAAAAAATGACCGCAAAATTAATGAATTTTTCTGTAATTATTTCATAAAATATCTCTAAAGTTGAAATTTCGGACTCAAAATGCCCGATATCACACAACATTAATTTGTTTTCTGCGTCAAAAAAATCGTGGTATTTAAAATCTGCCGTTACAAATACATCTGCTTGATTTCTAAAGGCAACACTTGTCAAAAAACTGCCTGAACCACCACAAACGGCTACTTTCTTGATGGGTTTATCAAAATTTGTAAACTTTATCATTTCCAAATTCATCGAGATTTTTAAGTGTCCCAAAAACGCTTCTGCGGTCATTTCATCAGGCAAATCCCCAATTACCCCCGAGCCAACTTCTTCTAATTCATTGCTTAACGGAACTATTTCATAAGCCATTTCCTCATAAGGATGTGCGGCTTTTGCTTTTGACAATAACGAAGAGACCAAATGAGCAGGCGTAATAAACTCCAATTTAATTTCACTAACATGCTCCCTTTTCATCGAATCTCCTATGAAAGGATTCGTCCCTTCTCCTCCCTTAAAAGTAGCGCTACCTTCCACCCCAAATGAACATTCAGAATAATTTCCTATTTGCCCTGCCCCATTTTCGAACAATACATTTTTAATCTGCTCAACATGCGAATTTGGAACATTGATGTTTAACTTAACCAATAAGTTAGACTTGGGTGCTAAAATTTTGCAATTTACTAAGTTTAACTTTTGAGCGAATTTAGTGCTTACACCATGTTTCAGAACATTATCCAAATTGGTGTGCGCCACATAGATAGCAATATCGTGTTTGATTGCCTTTATAACAACTTTTTCTATTTCGTTTTTCCCATTTATTTTTTTCAATCCTTTAAAAATAATGGGGTGATGGGCCACAATTAAATTGCATTTTAAGGCAATGGCTTCGTCAATCACTTTTTCTGTGGTATCCAATGCCAATAAAATCTTACTAACTTCAGTTTCTTTATTGCCAATCATCAAACCAGCATTATCGTAATCCTCTTGATACGACAAGGGTGCCACTTGTTCTATTAGTTCACAAATTTCTTTTATTTTCATTTCCTTAATACGTTCTATTTTTAAACTTTTTGACGGTCAAAGATAAAAGAAAATTAAATAGGGGATGTATAAAATCTTATAATGGGAGTTTAAAGATTTGCCTTGAAATAAATTAAACTTTTTAAATACGAAAAAAATATTTAATTTTGTATCCAACTAGATACATTATTAATATTTTTTATTGAGAAAACAATTGAATTTGACAAATGGTTGAGAAAGTTAAGCGATTTGAAAGCCAAAGCAAAAATCTTGTTTCGGATTCAGAAGTTAGAAAATGATGAACATTTCGGAGATTGTAAATCAGTTGGTGATGGAATTAAAGAATTGCGCATTAATTTCGCAAAAGGCTATCGAATTTACTTTAAAGAAAAAGACGAAAAAAAAGTTATTCTTCTCGTTGGTGGTAACAAATCATCACAAGATAAAGACATAAAAAAAGCAAAAGAAATTTGGAAAAAGTTAAATAATCAATAAAATGGAAACTACAAAATTTGACATAGCAGACTATTTAGACAACAAAGAGATGATTGCCGAATATCTTAATACGGTGCTTGAGGAAGGAGACAATTCTGATATTATTATTGCAATTGGGCATGTAGCCAAAGCCATTGGGATGACCAAAATTGCAGAAGAAACCGGCATGAGTAGACCAAGTTTATATAAAGCCCTGTCAGAGGGCGCTAAACCTCAATTTGGCACTATCATGAAAATACTAAAAGCAATTGGTGGCCAAATTCAAATAAATCCTTTGAGAACTTAATAAAACTAATAAAGTATCCAAGTCGCTAGTCGAGGGCGAATTCGCTTTGCTTTTAACTTTTATTAATCAAATAGTTACCAAACGACAAGGGTGCTAAATGTTCTATAAGCTCACAAATTTCTTTTACTTTCATTTTAATTCGTTCTGTTTTTAAACTTTTTATCCGTCAGAGTTAACAAAAAATTCAATAAATCTTCTTTTTCTTGTTTTGTCAATCCCAATGGCTTTTTTAGCGTTTCATCTATATTAATGGGATTTGTTACAGTCGCAAAAGGATTGTCGTAAAAATCAATCACTTCTTTAAGGGTTTTGAAAGCCCCGTTGTGCATGTATGGACCCGTTACACCCACATTCCTTAAACCCGGCACTTTAAATTTACCCAAATCAGCACTGTCTTTTGTTATACCATACAGACCATTGTCGTTCCACTTTAAACCATCATACAAACCAATATTTTTGAATTCGTCTCCTGTAAAATCTGGACCAAAATGACAATCGAAACACTTGGCTTTATCACTCAAAAACACTTCTCTACCACGTTGTTCAGACTCTGTCAAACTATTTGGCACATCATTCATAAAAGCATCAAAAGGTGTGTTAGAGGTTTCTAAAGTCATTTCATAAGCGGCAATAGCATCAGCAATATTTTGCTTTGTTGGACCTTCATTGTAGATGGCATTAAACCATTTTACATAACTTGGATTGGCAGACAATCGCTTAACCAAACTATCCATAGAAAGGTTCATTTCATTGGGGTCTTGTATTGGAAAATGCACTTGGTCTATGATGTCTTTGGCCCTACCATCATAAAAAAAACGGTCTCTAAACTTCACATTCATCACCGAAGGCGTGTTTCTTTGTCCAAATTTTCCACCTACCCCTTTGCTAAAGGCAACAGTATCTGCAAAAGCAAACTGTGGAATGTGACAGGAAGCACAACTGATTGAATAATCGAGAGAAAGCGCTGAATCAAAAAATAACTTTTCTCCTAAAGACTCTTTGTTTATTTCAACAGAAGTTTCAGAACGACGAAAAGCTGTCGTTGCAACTAAAACAAAAAAGGCAACTATACTTATAATCCTGAACCTTTTATACATTACAATGCAAAAGTAACTAATTTCTAACTTTAAAAATTAAAATTTGCTTTGAATCACAATTGTCTTGTAATTTGCAGTATGAAAAAAACGTTTTTTCTTGCCATTATTTTAACAATTAATACCCTTATGTCACAATCTGTTCATTACCAACTAAGCATAAAATCACCTAATTCACATTTAGCTGAAGTAAAAATGGAAATAAAAGAGATTAATTCTTCTGAAATTTTCATTAAAATGCCTGTTTGGACTCCCGGCAGTTATATAATTAGGGAGTTTGAACGCAATGTGATTAGCACCAATGCCAAATCAGGCAATCAAGTGTTAGACTGTAAAAAAACAGACAAAAACACTTGGAAAGTAAAAATCCCTAAAGGCATTAAATCTATTGAATTCAACTACACCGTTTATTGTTTTGAAGCCACTGTTAGAACCTCATACATCGACAATGAACACGCCTTTATTCTTCCGACAAGCTGCTTAATGTTTGTGGACAATATGACTAATAAAAAAGGGACTTTAAAACTTGACATTCCTGGCGCTTGGCACCGTGTATCAACCACTTTAGTTAAAACCGCTCCTTACACATACGAATTTGAAAACTATGATGATTTGGCTGACTCTCCATTAGAAATTGGCAATCATGATGAACTTACTTTTAATGTTGCAGGCGTTCCTCACACAGTCGCATTAGTGGGTGAAAACAATTGCAACAAAGACCAATTTACAAAAGATTTACAAAAAATATGTGAAACCATGACTGACATTGTCGGCGTTCACCCTTGCAAATCCTATTTATTTATCATTCATCACGTTGAAGAAGGGGGTGGCGGCTTGGAGCATGCTAATAGCAATGTGGTTCAGTTCCCTAGATTTAACTACACAAACGACCTTAAATACAAAGCTTTTTTGGGCTTGTGTGCCCACGAATATTTCCACTTGTGGAATGTAAAAAGAATTAGACCTATTGGTCTAGGCCCCTTTAATTACAGTCAAGAAAATTACACTAATCTTTTATGGGTTGCTGAGGGAATTACAAGCTATTACGATGAATTGGCCTTACTAAGAGCTGGATTTTGGACTGAGGATGATTTTTTGAAAGCGACCTCAAAAAACATTAGCAACACCCTAAACAGAATTGGGGGAAGTGTTCAAAGTATGCACGACGCCTCTTTTGATGCTTGGATAAAAGAATATAGAACCAATGAAAACAGTTTAAACACTCATATTTCCTATTATTTAAAAGGGTCTGTTATTGCAGCATTGTTAGACATTCAATTAATAAAGGCAAGTAATGGTCAAAAAAACTTAGACGATTTAATGAAGTTTCTTTACCAAGAATTTTACATCAAAAAACTAAGAGGTTTCACCGATGAAGAATTTTACAACGCCATAAATACAGTGGCTGGTCAGGCCATTGATTTTAAATATTGGGTTGAGTTGCCGAATGACAATCAATCTTTAGAAAAAATAAAAGTGGCGTTTAAGTCAATAGAGTGTGAAATAATCGTTAAAGAAAACAAAAAACAAGATTACACCGGATTAGTCTTAGAACAAAGAGGCGATAAAACATTGGTCAGATCAGTTGAAAGCAATTCACCTGCTCTTAAATCGGGGTTACAAGCGGGCGATGAACTGATTGGATTAAACGGATGGAGAGTTAAAAACAACTTTGAAGAATTAATTAAAAACTGCCCTGTTTCAGAAGAAATTCCTGTTATTATTTCTCGAAATGGCTTAATTCAAACTCTGACAATTACAACAATCCAAGACCCAAAAATCAGTGTTTCGATTAAAGTAAATAGCGCTGCAAACAATCAAAAATGGTTGAGCAAAAAACAGTAAATGCGTTTTTGACCAATTGCTACTTTCGAAAAAATGACAACCTACACCCCCAATGAATTAGAGCAAATTGCTTCACAGCTTAGAAAACCTGAGGGTGAAATGGGCAAAGAAGTGGGTTTGATGATGAACGACTCCAACAGTGGAATGACAAAAAACTCCATTGATTCTCTTCACTTAAAAAACAATGATAGAATACTGGAACTAGGTCATGGCAATGGCAAACACATCAATTTAATTTTAGAAAAAGGCGACAACATAAACTATTTCGGTTTGGATATTTCACCTTTAATGACAGAAGAAGCTAAAAAACATAGTAAAGAGATGGGGTTTGAAAATCAAACCGAATTCTCGACCTACGATGGGATTAAAATGCCTTATCCCGACCAATCTTTTGACAAAATACTGACTGTTAATACGCTTTATTTTTGGGATCAGCCAGAAGAAATGTTCAAAGAAATCAAAAGAGTTTTAAAACCCAATGGCATCGCTACTATTACCTTTGTGGATGAAGAAACCATGAAACAGCAAGCATTCACAGAATTTGGGTTCACCAAATACAACAAAGAAAAGTTTGAATTATTGTGCAACAACAATCATTTTGACATTGTAGAACTAACACCCATTACGGAGCAAATAAAGAGTCATTTATTTCAGGATATCATCAGAAAATATTGGATTGCAAGCGTGAATCCAATAAAAAGAAGTTAAAAAAATAAGGCAATCTATAAGCCGGGTTCTGTACTTTAATTTGCATTAAAGCGTTTGTCATTTATCTATTGCAACCTACCCTCCATGGTATTAAAGCAAGCTTTAAAATCGGACGGGTCGCCCTCATCCCA
>JBIPNH010000053.1:0-14759 GCA_044373665.1 Bacteroidia bacterium | reverse complement strand
CGGTTATTCTGAAAATCCTGAAAAAAGATTGATTGAAAAACATAATCTTGGCTATGTTAAATCCACTAAAAATGGTGTGCCATACATACTAAAATCTAAAAAACAATTTCTAACTGAAATTGAATAAATTCAGGAAGAACGAAGATTGAAAAAAGCGAAAAATCGAACACAATAAATAGTAAGAAATGATCGAGGAATACCTCAATCAAATTTATTCTAATATTGAAACTCTTTAAGCATTTGAACTCCAGTATCTGAAATTTGAATATTTGAGGTTGAATCAAAGTCTACCCAATTGAACTTATTTTTCAAATCACTAATAATTTGATAAAGACTTTTTGGAACTGAAGTGTTTAAATATACAAATGCAGTATAAATATGATTTAGTGTTACTTTTTCAACATTAAGTTCTTTCTTTAAAAAATAGATATAGGCCAATATTTTTTTAGAATGAGTATTTAAATTATAATCATTTAAAAATCTATTAAAATCAATCCCTTTTGATGGAGAAAAATCAATTCGTTCAATGACTTTGTAGTTTGAATTGCTAGACTCAAATTTATCTCCATTTAAGATTTTTACACTTGTATTGTCCGTTGAAATTTGTTTGGTCAACAATTGAGACATGTGGTTTATCCCTTTTGCAGTTAGACTATACATTGAATGATCTTCAATTTTAGCAAAATCTTTCTTTAACAAAAACTTAATATTATTGGATAAATTTTTAATTCTGTTATCTGTAAAACGGTTAGACAAAAGATATTTTTCCCTTAAAAGAGATTCATTAAATAGTGATTCACCGTTATTTGTACCACATATTGCATAGAACAACAACCATTCATTTTCCGACTTAAAATCCAACATTTTCTGGATAGTCGGTAAATTCTGGCAATAGTAATCAATATTTAAATTAGTGCTTGATTCGGGCAAAGCTGTTAAATTCAATGGCGAAAGCTGGTTTGACTGATTTTCGTTTAATACTGCATTGACCTTTGATAATATATCACTGGTGATAAATTTCTTAAAATCAATAAAGTGCTCTTTAACAAGATCATGGTTACCTTCCACTTCGAATTCTAAACCATTAAGCTTAAATTTTAGTTTTAATGTAGGTGCTGTCATTTTAAAATAGAGTTTGTTTTTGGGTGTTTTTAAATTATTTAGTACTTTATACTATTATTTAGAGTGCAAAATTAAGTTATAATTACTAAAGTACCACTATTAAATTTAAAAAAAAATTAACATAAAAGAGATTTACACTAATAATAAATAACAAAATAACACTTAATAACATGTAATACAATTAATTATGAAAAATAAAATAAATATTAAATAGTCAGGGAATCAAAATTAAATTATTTGAATATATTTAATTTAAAATAAAATAAATTATATTTTACTCACATTTTAAAAATAATCAAAAACAATATAGACATATAATAAAAAAAAAATGCATAATTAGTTGATTTAACGACCATTAAATAAGCGATAAGTATGTACTATATTGATACAATTTATAACCTTATTAATACAATTTATATTAAAATGTACCAAAATATAACATCAATATGTTACTTTTGTTACATAAATCACCCTATTATTTTTAATTTTAAACTAAATGTACCAATTTATTTAAAACAATTTAATAAAAAACGTGTTTTACTATTATAATATAAAATAAAAAATATCAATATGACATCAAATTTACAAAACAATTCATTTATTAAAGTACAATATACCGGTTTGGGAGTACATCAAATAAAAAACAATCAAATTACAGAAATCATGATAGACATAAAAAATCTATATGAAGACATTCTATCATGCATACAAAATGATATTATTAAACACAACGGTGAAATAACATTAGACATCGATCAGGAATTTAAATCGATAAAAATGAATTACACTAATATCCCTGACTCTCTTTATACCTCAATTAGGCAATTGTTGGACTAGAATGAAATAGGTACAAAAGCTCAATTTTTGTTCCTTTTTTGTATTATATAATTTATTGATGTAAATTGCACCCACTAAATCACATGTACAATATTATTGAAATGAAATCCAATGAGAAAATCGTCAAGGCTCTACAGTTAATTGACAACCAAACAATTAAAATCACTTTTGAAGACAACATTGAAATTGATGTTGACACAATCAAAAATGCATTCGACGAGTACGATCATTTTACAAACGGGCAACGATTGAAAAAACTGCTTATCACAGGCTACAAAACTCTGATTACCAAGGAAGCTAGACAGTACGGACAACTACAAATGAAACAAAGAAAAAACACTGTTGCCGCTGAAGCTTTTGTTGTTCATCACCTTCACCAAAAAATGGTTGTCAACTTTTATATTAATTTTATAAAAACCGACTACCCTATTAAATTTTTCTTGGATGAAAAAAGTGCAATAGAATGGCTCAACACCATTGAATGTTAAAATCGTTAATATGTTGTAAAGAAATTTTTAATGACCCAAAGGTCATTTTTCCTTAATTTCGTGACATATTTCTTTGAGCATGGTATTTTTTTCCCTAAAACGAATCCTTTTTTTTCTATTCCTGTTTTTTATTCCTTTTGCAAAAGGCAATGCTCTCCCTTCGGATTCGGCGTTTCAAAATGATATTTATTACATAAAACTACTCAAAACAAATTCTCAAGTTCCAATTTTCTACAATGAACAAGTAAAAAAGGCAATTCAAACATTGCTCAAAAACACAAACAATAGCACATCGATATACCTTGGGAAAGTTCAACATTATTATCAAAAATATGTTTCCCAATTTGAAACGAATGGAATTCCCAAACAACTATTCTTGTCTGTTTTCTCTAATAGCAATTGTAATCCCAACTTCAATGATATTGATGGCGCCTCTGGATTGTGGGCATTTCCATTTGCTATTGCAAAAAAATACGATTTAAAAACCAACAGTTATGTTGATGAAAGACGAAACCCTGACAAAAGCACCACTGCTGCTGTTAATTATTTTAATGACCTCAATACCATTTATAAAGACTGGCTCAAAACATTAGTTGCCTTTAGAATTGGGCCTATCAATATGAATATGGCAATTCACAAATCTGGCAATCAACTCGATTATGATTTAATTCACTCACATCTAATACCGCAACATCAAGAAATTGCCTCTCAATATATGGCGTTTTGGTACCTTTGGAATTTTCACCAAGAACATAAAATTATTTCTCAAAAATACAGGGTACCTGATGCTGACACAGTTCATGTGCAACAGGAAATTAGTTTTAGCGCTCTGGCATACCAATTAAACATCAATGAGGATTTATTAAAAACGCTGAATGCAGAACTCAGACTTAATATTGTGCCGGTTTTTTACAACAATGTTGGACTAAGACTTCCCAAGGATAAAATTGCTTTATACCACGAAAAAAAACTTGAAATATTCCCTCAATTAGCGGTTTCAAGCAAGGATTCCTCACTTAATGATTCTATCATTCTCGACAATACTTTTGATATTACCAAAAAACCAATCACTCCCCCTGTCTCAGAAACAAGCACATCAAATAAAAAAGTTTTTATTACATATACTGTAAAATATGGAGATGGATTATTATTACTAGCAGACATATTCGACTGTAAAACAACCGAGATTAAGCGTTGGAATGGAATAAAAAAAGACATGATTTTTAAAGGGCAAAAACTTAAAATTGAAGTTCCAAGCAATAAAGTTAGCACCTACAAAAAAATTAATGCTATGAGTATGTCTGAAAAAAGAAGATTAGCTAAAAAAAGATAATCTTTCTATGAAAAATGGATTAAATAAACCCTCCATGCTTTTTATCCTACCGGGTTTACTTTTTTACATTTTTACCGTTTTTATTGCGCCAATAGTATCCATTGATTCTCCCGCACTGCTTGCCGTTAGTATTTCCATATTAATCATAAATTTATGGATTGCAGAAATTATTCCAATTTGGATTGCCTCTTTAATACCATTTATACTACTGCCTATTCATGGAATAGCCTCATTTAAAGAGTTATTCAGCCACTATACTAACCCTATTATTTTTCTATTCCTAGGAGGCTTTCTACTTGCCTATGCTGTGGAAAAATGGGAATTACACAAAAGATTTGCATTCAAACTCTTATTACTTACAGGCAACAAACCGAAACAAATAATTGGTGGAATGCTATTGACCTCTTTCTTATTAAGCATGTGGATTAGCAATACCGCTACCACTATCATGCTTCTTCCTATTGGACTGTCAATCTCTAAATTAATTCTAGACAAAGGACATAACAAGGAGCTTTTAAACCTAAGTGCTTTACTGATTTTATCCATTTCTATGGGAGCGAATATTGGAGGAGTTGCCACCTTAATAGGAACGCCACCTAATATTGTATACAAAGGGTATGTTGAAACAATTCTGAAGCAAAATATTTCTTTTACTGAATGGATGATAATTGGGCTACCTGTAAGTATCGTCATGCTTGTTTGTACTTATTTTCTTTGCACTCAATTTATTTTCAAAATTAAGAATAATGCTATTCCCCACGTCACGCAGTTATTAAATGACAGTTATAAAAAACTAGGAAAAATGAGTTTGCCTCAAAAAATCTGTCTTATTGTTTTTGGTTTAGCTATTTTTTTCTGGATTTTCATTGAACCAATTAATACTTTTTTAATAGCTCAAAATAGCCCAATTAAACTTCAAGAATATACTATTGCTCTTTTCTTTAGTTTTGCATTATTTATTATTCCATCTAAATCAAAAGAGAGTAAACAAATTTTAATTCTTTCTGACTTTAAAAAAATCAATTGGAGTATCCTACTTTTGTTTGGCGCAGGAATAAGTTTAGCAAAAGGCCTTGAAAGTACAGGGGTTATTCAAAATATTAGCTTATTTATCCAATCAAATAATTTCACTAACCTATCATTACTTGCCTTTTTGCTGATTGGATTAGCATTATTTCTCACTGAATTTATGAGTAATGTGGCATTGTCACAAATCATTATTCCTGTCATTTTTGGTCTAGCTCACAGTTTCCCTGAATCTCACCCTCATCAATTGGGAATTCCGGTTACTATAGCTTGTAGTTTTGCTTTTATGTTACCTATAGGAACACCCCCAAATGCAGTTGTTTATAGCTCAGGATTAATTTCATTAAAAACGATGATTATTAGTGGCTTTTTTCTAAATTTGCTTGCAGTTATTATATTATGGTTAAGCAGTCAATATTTTATTCCTTTGTTTTTCTAACTTTTTTATTTGCCAGTTGTAATTCAAAAAGTGCCGAAGAACAGCACTATGAAACAATCATAAATAAACACAGACAACAAACAGACATTGACTTACTCGCCAATAAAATTGTTGAACCTAAAAAATTTGAGGGTCTAAAGTATTATACTCCTCAACTTAGTTATAAAATAGTTGCAAATGTGGAGCGAATAGAGCCTCAAAAAGTAGAATTTTCAACCAATACAGAACGAGTTCCTGTGTATTATAAATACTGCAAACTCTCTTTTAAAATACATGATACTACTTGTGTTTTATTTGCATACACGCAAACACCTGATGAAAAATCAGGTTTATTTATTCCCTTTAAGGATTTATCGTGTCAATTAGAAACTTATGCTGCAGGCAGATACATTGAAATGGATGGGTTACAAAATAAAGACAGCATTGAACTAGATTTTAACTATGCCTTTAACCCTTATTGTCATTACAATTCAACCTTTAGCTGTCCTATTGTTCCTTTTGAAAACCATCTGAAAGTTCACATTTTCGCAGGTGAAAAAAAACTCCATTAATCAGCTTATTTAAATTTTAATTCCTTAAAAATATCTTTCAAAGTATCGTAGGTATTAAAATCTTCTGCTTCTATAAAAGATTTATCTACCCATCTTACCTCCGTGATATCTTCTTCCAATTGTGGAACAAGAGGGCTATCTCCCCAAGCAATCATATCAAACCAATGAGTCACTTTAATCACCCATTGCCCCTTTAAAATATACATGTGATAAGTGCTGCAATTTTTATTTCTAATCCCTATAAAATTAATACCACACTCTTCGTGAACTTCTCTTAAAGCAGCCAACCTTGTGTCTTCACCTTTTTCAATCTTTCCTTTGGGCAAATCCCACTTACCCAATCTTTTTATCAATAACAATTGATGGTTTTCGTTGAGAACAACCCCTCCTGCCGCTTTTATAATTTTAAACTTTGATTTAAACTTCTTAAAATCATTCTTTATATCATTGGAAATAAAATAAACGGTTTTAATTGAGCTTGGGATACCACTAAAAATCAAATTAATTAACTCATCAACCTGTTTTACCTCTTTAATTTTATTTGAGTTAGATTCTGGTTTTTTTTGAGTGATAATAATCTGAACATTATTAACGAATATTTTATAGTTTTGTACGGTCATGAATGTAAATGAAACGAGTGCAAAAATAGCACAATCTCTGTTAGCTTGCGAAGCTGTTAAATTAAATGTATCAAATCCTTTTACTTGGACCAGTGGATTAAGGTCTCCTGTTTATTGCGACAACCGCGTTACTTTGTCTTTTACTGATACAAGAAAGTACATTACCCAATCTCTTTGTGATGCTATAAAAGCTAATTTTGGAGAAGTTGAGGCCATTGTTGGTGTTGCAACGGCAGGTATTCCTCAAGGTACTTCTATCGCTGATGCCTTAAATTTACCTTTTGCCTATGTTAGGTCAGAAGCCAAAAAACATGGTTTAAAAAACAATATTGAAGGAAAAATTGAACCTAATACTAAAGTCGTGGTAGTTGAAGATTTAATAAGCACAGGCAAAAGCAGTTTAAAAGCGGTTGAAGATTTAAGAGAAAATGGCGTTAACGTAATTGGTCTAGTTTCAATCTTTAATTATGGTTTTAAGGACACAGATTCAAAATTCAAAACAGCACAATGTCCCTATATTTCTCTAAGTAATTTTGGTGATTTACTGAAAGAGGCTGTTCAAATTGGATATATCCAAAATGAAGATATTGAAAAAATCTCCAATTGGAGTTCAGACCCTGTTGCTTGGAGCGAGCAATTTGAACAAAACAAATAGCAATACAAACGTATAATAAAGAAAAAGGCTGTCCCTATTGGACAGCCTTTTTTATGTTATTCATCTTGGATTTATCGAATCTGAAGATATTGAAAAAATCTCCAATTGGAGTTCAGACCTTGTTGAATTTAGTGAGCAGTTCAAACATAAAACATAAAACAAAAAAAAGCCCCGAAGAATCGGGGCTTTTTTTATATACAACAATTTAAAATTAATAAGCTTCGTTTTGTGGATTGAAGTTACTCCAATTGTCTGTCCAATCTGACCCACCGAATGCACCTCTGAATGCTGTGCTAGTGAACCATGAAGATACTTTAGCATCACTAAATGCTGCACCTGATTGTGTAACACCTGTGAAAGTAGCTAAGTTTGGATTTGTTGGGTAGTTTCCTGTTGTACTAGAAGTAGTATTATAACCCATCATCAATGCTACTGGAATTCCTGCATCATCAAATGCTTTAGCATAAGCTGGAGTTGCAGTAGGTAGTGGTGAAGTTTGGTTGAAAGTTACGTTAGATTTAGTAGTTAAGAAATAAGTTTGTACTGGAGTACTAGCTGATGTACCATTGAAGAATGGACGAGCTGCACGACCTCTTACTGCTGAAGACACTAATATGTTGTTGCTTAAAACAGCTGCTCCACTTTCGTAGTTTGGTAAAGTACCATCTAAGTTTAAACCGATTGGGAAACCAGCAATAACTGAGTTAAAGATAGAGATTTCAGAATTACGTCTTAAGTGTAAAGCATGTTGGTAGTTACCACTGAATGATGATCTTGAAGAAGAGTCATGGTTAGGACCTAATATTGTAAAGTTAGAGAATACACCTGAAGTTTTAGGAGTTGCAGTAGTACCTGAACCATCGTTGTCAACTTCAAATCCGTTTGAACCTGATTGGTCAGCTGCGAATGGATCTCTGATAGCTAATCCGAATTGAACTTTACCTGAGAAACCGAAATCTACGTCGAAATCATCATCCCAAGTACCGTATGAAATTAAATATTTGCAATTTACAGTTCCACCGAACCACTCAAATCCGTCATCACCACCGTAAGTTACTTGAACGTGTTCGATTGTAGTTCCAGAACCAACACCACCCATTGTTAATGAGTTAGTTTCGTTGTTTGGAGTTAATGCAATACCTGCATATTCAATTCTAACATATTTTAAAGTTCCGCTATTGTCATTATCATTAGCAGTGCTTTGGAATGTTCCGTAATTAGCTGCTGGTGAAATTCCTTCAATTGCTGGATTGTTTTGGTTACAATTAGCTTTACCTAACATAACTATACCACCCCAATCGCCTTTATCTCTTTCACCTGCCTCTTGGTTACTTGTAAATATAACTGGCTTGCTTTCAGTTCCGTTTGCAATTAATTGACCACCTTTTTTAATTAATAAAGTACCTTTAGTTTTTTTCTCTCCCATTAATATGGTTCCTGCAGGAATTGTAACTGTAACACTGTCATTAATAACTACAGTTCCTTTGATTAAATACTTTTTAGTAGCATCTAAAGTTTGTGTTTTTAATGAACCTGTAAGTTCAACAATGTTTGAAGTTGGAACAGGTTGAACTGGTGGTTTTACATCATCTTCTTTACAAGAAGTGAATGCAATACTTAATGCTAAAGAAGCTAGCAATGAAGATTTGATTAAATTTAATTTCATATTGATTAATATTTGATGTTGCAAAAATGATTGTCCAATATTACGGTCGTATTAACTCAGGTTTAAAAAAAAATTATGGTTTACCAAACAATGTGACCAAATTGTTTCTTTCGGGTCACTTTACATTAATTTAAACATTCCATCCATTTTCACCTATAAGTGGCACAAAACTAAAATCGTCAAAAATCTCTGTTTTTAAATCTCCATTGTTTCCCTTTGTTATCCTCACCATTTTTTGCACTTCCAATGATTTGCTTACAGGAATAACGACACAGCCACCAATATTTAACTGAGCAACTAGTGATTTGGGAACCGCAGGAGCACCCGCAGTCACAATGATTTTATCAAATGGTGCTTTGGCTTTCCAACCCATTGTTCCATCTCCAACCAAAAACTCTGCAGGATACAATGGATTCCAATTCAACAATTCATAGACTTTACGCATTAACGTTTGCGCTGTTTCACTCAGGAGCTGATGCCTTTCTATCGTAAACAATTGCGCTCCTAAATATTGTAAAACCAAACCTTGGTATCCACTCCCTGTTCCAATTTCCAAAACCTTATCTCCTTTTTTCACTTGCAATAACTGAGTCTGATAAGCCACAGTATAGGGTTGTGAAATGGTTTGATTTTCGCCAATTGGAAATGCTTTGTCTTCATAAGCATGACTTTCAAACTCGGATGGCAATAAGAAATGCCTTGGCAAATCCTCTATTGCCTGCAAAACAGCATTGTCACTTATACCTTTTTGTTTTAACAAATCAACTAATTGATTTCTTAATCCTTTGTGTTTGTAGGTGTCTGTAAAATTATATCCAGTCAAAATGTATGTTCTTTAGTACACAGTTAATAAATAAAAACGATACAAAGAACAAACAATTGCATTTTTGCAACAAATAAAATTGACCACAAATTGTTTAAAAAGATAAAAATAGGATTAGCAGGTTGCGATAAAGAGACCCAAAAGTACCTTCATCACATTGAGAATAATCCCTCATTTGAGCTTGTTGGTAGTTTTGATACTTCTATTCCTAAAAACTTCGAAAACTTTTATGGCATATATCCATTTACTGATTTTGTAAAGCGTACTGATGTTGTCTTATTTTGTGGCAATCAACATTTAAATACGTGTGGTTTATTGGTAGAGTGTATCAGAAATAGCAAACATTTAATGGTTGATAAATTTCCTGATTTAAACTATTCAGAATGGTCGGTTATTCAAAAATTGGCACGAGAAGCTGATATTGTTTTTTATATTTCAAACATTATGGGCAATAGTTGTCAATACATTGCCGCTAAGAATTTAAGCAACAAACCTCATGTAATTAAAAGTAATATTCAAATTCCATATAGTGTTAATTTTTCCGACATTCATATCAAAGAATTGTTGATGGAAAACATTGATATGGTTCTTAGATGTGTCCACTCTCCTATTCAAAATATTAAAATAAAAAAACATTATGTGTTTAATTCCAAAGAAGAAACACCTGATGAAATTAAGTTTTTTATCTCTTTCGACAACAGCTCTTCTGCAGAAATCACAGTTAATAAACTTGGAAACCAATTTGAAAACACCTTTGTATTATATCAAAACGGCAAAGTCATTAACGCAGATTTTAAACAATTTAAACTTGAGGAATTAAGACTAATATCGAGTCCAAACCCTCCACAACTTTTTGAATTAAGTGGTCAAAATCCTAGCTATTTTAAACAAGAAGTACAAAAAACCGAAAAAAACATTATTTATTTCGATGTAATTCAAAAAGATTTATTGAATTTTGTAGATTGTCTGAATAATCATGTCTCACCATTGGTTTCTATAGATGAAGCAATCGATGTGGTGACTGTATTACAAGACTTAGCCTACAACTACAATGAAATATTTGCTTAATTTCCTTTTGTGTTTTTTCGGTTTACTCTCTTTTAATTGTAACAAAGAGATTGAACCTATTCCATCTTATTTATACATAGGCAAATTTACGGTAAGCAGTAATGTAAGTACCCAAGGCTTAAACACCTATGAAATTTCCAGCGCCAAATTATTTGTAAACGGAAAGGAAATAGGCAATTTTATGCTACCTGCCAATGTGCCCGTTATTCATTCAGGCAACGCAACCATTGAAGTGTATCCCAATATCAAAGAAAATGGAATTGTAAACAACCAAAAATACTACAGTCCATACGAAGGCTATATTATCAATAAAACATTAAAAGAAGGTATTATGGATAGTATTTTCCCTTCCACTACATACAGAACAAATACTAATTTTGCTTGGATGGAGGATTTTGAGGACCAATCTTTGTCTGTTCAACCTTATGGACAAAACAACTGTAGAGATTCCCTTAAAATAATACCGACATCAACCCCTGGTGTAAATGTTCCTTTTAAGGGTTCCGATTATTGTGGCTTGATAAGAATGGAAAAAGACAGTTTAGCAATCTTTGAAGTGAGCACGATACAAAGTTATATATTACCCAATTTGGGAACCAATGTTTATCTTGAGTTGGATGTTAAATCAAATGTAAACTTCCAAATTGGCATTTATACAGATGATGGATTTTCTGTTTATCAAACGCCCGTTTTAGTTGTACTTTCAACAGGAGGTAATTGGAAAAAAATATACGTTAATTTAAAATCCGAAACGGGCGGTTTGTCCAGCAATACAAGAACCCGATTGTTTTTTGGAGCCTTTAAAAATAACGCCTCTTTTAATCCTGAAATATACTTAGATAACCTTAAACTTGTATACCTCAATTGAACCATCTATTCCAAAAAATAAAGTATATTTTAACTGACTATATCGCAGCCGGATTGGTGTGGTTTCTCCTTTTTTGGTTCAGAAAACATTACATTGACACTGCCCATAGCGACTATCAAATTCCCATAGAAAATGACACTAAACTATTCCTAGGATTATTAGTAATTCCAATCTTTTGGCTTATTATTTACCATTTATCTGGATTTTACAAAAACATATACAGACGCTCGCGTTTACGTGAACTAAAACAAACGCTTTACACCGCTTTTTTTGGGTGTTTTATCATTTTCTTTTCGCTTCTTCTCGATGACAGTGTTAAAAACTACAAAGCCTATTACCAAACCTTTTTCTTATTGCTTCTCCTTCAGGTTTTTATAACCTATTTAGGCCGATTTATCTTATCGAGTATCACTAACCGAAAAATTCAAAAAAAAGTATTTGGATTCAATACAGTGATGGTTGGGTCAAATGAAAAAGCCTTTAAATTATACCAAGAATTAGAAAATGCTAAGATAAGCAATGGGTTTAAATTTATAGGTTTTGTGAGTATTAATGGCGAAGACAACTCATTGTTAAAACAACATTTAAAACATTTAGGCAAATACACAGAACTCAAAGAAATCATCAATCAATATAATATCGAAGAGTTAGTAATTGCTCTTGAGCCAGATGAACATAATAAGTTAAGCGAAATATTCAGTATCGTAGAAAACGAGAGTGTTTTTATTAAAATTATACCTGACATGTATTCTATTTTTACACGAATGGTAAAAATGAACAATATTTTAGGGGCTGTTTTAATAGAAATTGACTTTGAGGTAATGCCTGAATGGCAAAAAAACGCCAAACGCCTTTTTGATATTGGATTTTCTATACTCCTAATTATCCTTTCTTTTCCTATTATGGTATTAATTGCTGTTTTAATAAAATTAACAAGCAAAGGTCCAATATTGTACAAACAAGAGAGAATAGGATTAAAAGGACGTGTTTTTAAAATCATCAAATTCAGAACGATGCGTGTTGATGCGGAAAAATTTGGACCACAACTTTCCAAAGAAAACGACCCTCGTATTACTTCTATTGGATTGTTTTTAAGAAAAACAAGGCTTGATGAATTTCCTCAATTTTTCAATGTTCTAGTTGGAGACATGAGTGTCGTAGGTCCAAGACCTGAGCGCCAATTTTTTATCGATCAAATTATTGAAAAAGCCCCTTATTACAGACGTTTACAAAAAGTAAAACCAGGTATTACCAGTTGGGGACAGGTAAAATATGGGTATGCCGAAAATGTTGACCAAATGATAGAAAGACTTTATTACGACATCCTTTATATAGAAAACAACAGTTTGGCTCTTGATTTCAAAATCATTGCCTACACTATTTTGATTATGATTCAAGGCAGAGGAAAATAAAGACGATGAAAAATTTCTGAATCCGTTTTTATATTATTTTCGCCATTATAAATAAACGACAATTCCATGTTCACTCTTCGCTTTAAAAAGGTTTTATTATTTGTTTTAATTATCCCCTTATTATTATTCGGACTTTTTACAAGCATTTTATATTTCAAGCAAGATGCTATAGTAAAAGAACTTATTCAAACTCTAAACAACGATTTTGTTGGTGAAGTCACTTTAAAAAATAGCCATGTCTCCCCTTTTGCCAACTTTCCTTATATATCCATTGATTTGGAAGAGGTGAAAATATACCAAGACAAAAACAAACAGAATGCCCCAATTTTAGACATTAAAGACATTTATTTAGGTTTTGATTTATGGACGCTTATTAGTGGCAAATTTGACATAAAATCAATTAAACTTAAAGATGGCTACATACATATAATCCAACATATCAATGGTGAATTTAATATAACTAAAGCACTATCAACCAATCAAAAGACAGAAGTATCTAATGAAGCATTGCACTTGGATTTAAAACGGATTGATATCATTAATGTTAAAATTGACAAACTGAATGAAGAAAATAACTTGCTGTTAGACATAGAAATAAGTAAAGCTAAATCAAAGTTTAAAACAAGCGATTTACAAACAACATTTTCAATAGATTCTAAATTTTTATTAACAGTTATTAAAGATGGCGATACAAGCATTATCAAAAATAAAAACTTTGAAATTGACACAAAATTAGAATTCACCAATGCAACTCAAGTATTAACAATAAAACCTTCTGAAGTTTCTTTAGAAGATGCCTTATTTAAAATGGATGGCAATATTGATTTTGATGATGACATGAATGTTAATCTGAAATTTAAAGGCGCTAAACCCAATTTTGATTTATTTATCGCTTTTGCTCCTGAAGAGTTAGCCCCTGCATTAAAAAAATACGAGAACAAAGGCAAAGTCTATTTTGATTGCTCCATAAAAGGCAAATCAATCAATGGACACAACCCAAAGATTGACGCAAATTTCGGCTGTTCAGATGCATATTTTGCCAATACTTTAAATCGCAAAAAATTAGACAAACTTCAATTTAAAGGACATTTTACAAATGGTAAAGCTTGCAATGCCTCTACTATGGAATTTTCCATTAAAGACTTTGCTGCGCGCCCCGAAGCGGGTTTATTTAATGGGAACTTAATTGTAAAAAACTTCGATTCACCTGATATCGACTTAAAACTGATTTCCGACTTTGAGTTAGATTTTTTAGCCAAATTTTTCAATTTAGAAAATCTCAAAAATCTGAAAGGTAGTGTTAAGCTAACCATGAATTTTAGGGATATTATTGACTTAGAACATCCTGAGCGAAGTATTGAAAAACTAAACGAATCCTATTTTACAGAACTGATGGTAAAAGATTTGAGCTTTTCATCACCTCAATACCACTTAGCACTTAATGATTTAGACATTAGTGCAACAGTGAAAGGCAGTGAAGCCAAATTGGATTATTTCAATATGAAAGTTGGCAAATCCGACATTTCTATCAAAGGAATTGTAAGTGATTTACCAGCTATACTGCATCATACCGATAAAATTGTATCAACGGAATTAGCCATTAGCTCAAAGTATTTAGACCTCTCTGAATTAACCAAAACAAGCAAAGAAAGCAACAAGACTATTGATGAACAAATTGAGAATTTCAGTTTAAAACTGGCCTTTAAAAGCTCAGCAAAAGCACTCACCGAATCACCGAATTTACCCATTGGAGAGTTTTTTATTGAAGATTTATATGCCAAAATGAAACACTATCCTCATACCCTTCATGATTTTCATGCGGACGTCATTATCGACGAGCACGACTTTAGA
>JBIPNH010000169.1:0-4310 GCA_044373665.1 Bacteroidia bacterium | reverse complement strand
TAAATGTTTAATATTCATTTCTTGTTATTTTTTAATTAATACTTATTCAATAGTTGTGCCATTGTCATCATCTGTATCTATTGGGTTGTCTGAATCTAAGTTTTCATTTGCATTTGACTCAGAATCAGATTCTAAAGCAGTTTCACCGTCAATTGCATTCTCAGCTCCTTCAACTATCTCTTCCTCCTCTTCTACTGGTACAACCGCCACTGATGCTATTGAATCATTGTTTTTGATATTGATTAATTTAACACCTTGTGTCGCTCTTCCCATGGTTCTCATGCTGTCAACTCTCATTCTGATTGTTAATCCAGATTTGTTGATAATCATCAATCCATCTTCATCGGTAACATTCGATATAGATATCAAATCCCCAGTTTTATCGGTAATATTCAATGTTTTAACACCTTTACCACCTCTACCAGTTACTCTGTACTCATCTTCGCCTGTTTCTGGGTCAACTAAGAATGAACGTTTGCCATATCCTTTTTCTGCAACCACTAATACAGTTGTTTCAGCTAATTTATCTTTGTCAATTGCCAACATTCCAATCACTTCGTCTTTGTCAGATTCTAAGGTTACACCTTTTACACCACTTGCATTTCTACCCATTGGTCTTACTAATGATTCATTAAAACGAATTGCTTTACCTGATTTTTTAGCTAAAATAATTTCGCAATTACCATTGGTTAGTTTTGCTTCTAACAATTCATCACCTTCTCTAATTGTAATGGCGTTAATACCATTAGTTCTTGGTCTTGAGTATGCTTCGAGTGTGGTTTTTTTAATAATCCCTTTCTTTGTACATAAAATAATATTATGCTGATCAAGGTATTCTGCATCTTTTAAGTTTTCGATGTTCAAATAAGCTTTGATTTTATCTTCCTTAGGAATAGCGATCAAGTTTTGAATCGCTCTACCTTTGGTCGCTTTTCCACCCTCAGGCAATTCATATACTTTCATCCAGAAACAACGCCCTTGTTCAGTAAAGAATAACATATAGTTGTGCGTATTTGCTACAAATAAATGTTCTACAAAATCTTCATCTCTGTGTGAAACGCCTCTGTTTCCTCTACCACCACGATTTTGCTCTTTGTATTCATTCAAACTCGTTCTTTTAATATATCCCATGTGAGAAATAGTTAAAACCACTTTTTCATTTGGAATTAAATCTTCGATATCAATTTCACCCGCACTGTGTTCAATTAATGTTCTTCTTGGATCACCATATTTCTCTTTCATCTCTTTCAACTCATCTTTAATGATAGAGTATCTTAAAGCTTCATCGTTCAATACAGATTCTAAGTAAGCAATTAATTTCATTAACTCGTCGTATTCCTCTTTAATCTTTTGACGTTCAAGTCCTGTTAAACGCTGCAATCTTAAATCTAAAATCGCTTTTGACTGAATTTCAGTTAATCCAAAGTTAGAAATTAAACCTTCTTTTGCTTCGTCAGGATTTTTTGAATTTCTGATTAAACTAATAACAGCATCTAAATTATCTAAAGCAATTAATAAACCTTCTAAAATATGTGCTCTTTTTCTTGCTTCTGCTAAATCATATTTTGTTCTTCTAACCACAATTTCATGACGGTGTTCAACAAAATGCATAATCATGTCTTTCAGATTAAGCATTTCTGGACGACCATTCACCAAGGCAATATTATTAACCGAGAAAGAAGATTGTAATGGTGTGTATTTGTATAATTGATTTAAAATTACATTGGCAATGGCATCTTTTCTTAATTCAAAGACCAAACGCATACCTTGTCTTCCTGACTCATCTCTAACACTTACGATGCCATCAATTATTTTTTCTTGAACCAAATCAACCGCTCTGGTAATGATTTGATGAGGCATCACTTGGTAAGGAACTTCGGTAACTATAATTTGCTCTTTACCATTGTTTAAGGTTTCAATTTCTGTTTTACCTCTCATTAAAATTCTACCTCTGCCTGTTTCAAAAGCAGAACGTATTCCATCAGTTCCATGGATGATTGCACCTGTTGGAAAATCGGGCCCTTTAATGTGATTCATTAATTCAGAGATTTCAATTTCTCTGTTGTCTATATAAGCAACAATAGCATCAATTGACTCAGTTAAATTATGAGGAGCCATATTGGTAGCCATACCAACCGCAATACCTGAGGCACCATTGACTAATAAGTTTGGTATTTTTGAGGGTAATACAGAAGGTTCTTTTAATGAGTCATCAAAATTGGGTCTGAAATCAACAGTATCTTTTTCAAGATCATTAAGCATTTCTTCTGCAATTTTTTTCAAACGCGCTTCGGTATAACGCATGGCAGCTGCTGAGTCACCATCTATTGAACCAAAGTTACCTTGACCATCCACCATTGTGTAACGTAAACTCCACTCTTGGGCCATACGAACCATGGTGTCATAAACTGAAGAGTCACCATGCGGGTGGTACTTTCCTAATACCTCTCCCACTATACGTGCTGATTTTTTATACGGTCTGTTAGGCGCTAATCCTAATTCAGTCATTCCATACAATACTCTTCTGTGTACTGGCTTTAATCCATCTCTTACATCTGGTAATGCCCTACTTACAATTACCGACATTGAATAGTCGATGTAAGCAGTTTTCATCTCATCTTCGATATTAATGGGAATTATTCTTTCAACGAAATTTTCATCTGGGTTTTGATCCATATTTGTATTATTTTAAAAACATTGCAATCTAACATTTTAAGCCTAATTTTCCTAATATTGAATCCACAATATACCAACAAAAAAGCCCCATTTAGGGGCTTTTTTTTAAATACTATTTTTTAGTTTTGATTAGTCTTTTTTCTTTTTAGCAAAATCTATCACAATTGGTGCTGCAATACAAATTGAAGAGTATGTTCCAATAGCTATACCTATCAATAATGCTAATGAAAATCCTTTCAATGCCGCTCCACCCAAAACAAATAAACTTAAAATTACAACTAAGGTAGTACCAGAAGTTAATAATGTTCTGCTTAATGTTTTGTTAATCGCCAAATTGATTAATTTACCCATGTCCTTATCACTTTTAAACTCTGTGGTATATTCTCTGATTCTGTCAAATACAATTACCGAGTCATTAATTGAATAACCAACTACGGTTAATATCGCTGCAATAAAGGCTTGGTCAATTTCTAATGAGAATGGCACAATGCCGTCTAACAATGCAAATATTGCGAATACCATTAACACGTCATGGAACAATGCAATAGTTGCACCTGCTGCGTAACCCACTTTCTTAAATCTGATAATAATGTAGATAAAGATAACAACCAATGAAATAATAAGAACCCAAGTTGATTTTGTTCTGATGTTAGAGGCAATTGTTGGCCCAACTTCTGAACTACTTAAAATACTTGCTTCTGTCGCATTAAATTCTGACAAAGCTACTAATACTTCTTTTTCTATGTCATCTGCACTAACCTTAGTCTCATTGATTTTGTAGGTTGTTACAATTTTATAACGACCTTCACTACCAATCGTTTTTACTTCATTGCTACTTCCTTTTAATCCTTTGTCTAATGCAGTTTTGATTTTTTCTACATTAATACCTTTTTCAAGTTGCATTTGGTATCCGTATCCACCTTTGAAGTCAATACCTGTACTTAATCCTCCTTTTGCAACCAATACTGCCATACCTGCAATAATGACAATTGAAGAGAAAATATAGAATTTTTTTCTATTTCCCATGAAATCATATTTTGCATTGATTAATAGATTTTCAGTCATTTTATTACTGAATTTCACTTCTTTATTTTTAGATAATCTCTTTTCAATAACTATTCTTGTTAACAAGATTGAAGTAAACAATGATGTTACGATACCAATAATCAAAGTAATAGCGAAACCATATACAGGTCCTGCTCCTACTGATAACATGATAATACCTGCTAATAATGTCGTGATGTTGCCATCTATAATGGATGACAATGCCGCTTTGTAACCATTTGATACAGCTAACTTGAGTGTTTTACCTTCCCTTAGTTCTTCTCTTATACGTTCGTATATCAATACGTTAGAATCCACCGCCATACCAATGGTTAAAACGATACCGGCAATACCTGGCAAAGTTAATGCTGCACCACCCGATGCTAACATTCCAATAATAAAGAAAACGTTAGCTATTACTGCAAGAACTGAATAGAATCCAGCTTGGTTGTAATAGAACATCATTAATAAAATAACAGCAATAAATCCGATTATAAATGAATTTATACCTTGAGATATAGACTCTTTTCCTAATGTAGGACCTACTATGTCTTCTGCCACAATTTGAGCTGGTGCTGGTAATTTACCTG
>JBIPNH010000167.1:0-4318 GCA_044373665.1 Bacteroidia bacterium | reverse complement strand
AACCTCCACTGCTAGAAACCCACAAAATTACAGCGTACTCCTCTAACCCATCCAAATCAATACACTGTATAGGTTTATTCCCAGCAAACTGATAAGGCGTATACCAGGGGTAACTTGCGGTCAAAGGATCCACACTTAAAAACTTACCTAAACTCGGATTGTATATTCTAAATCCATAATCATAAGTGCTGCCACCTCCGCCCATACCTTCGCTTCCTTTATCAATTTCTTTGCCATTAAACCCATACCTATAACCCTTATCCCACACACTACAAACAGCAGGTCGGAAATGAGGATGTTTTTGCGGTATATGAGGGTAGGTTCCTTGCACTTTATTGGTTTATTAGCAAAGATAGAGTTTTTCTACATAAGGTTTTTTTATAACTAACGATATTCTTTGCCGATATATATATTGTCAAGAATTAATCCATAAAATTTCAAACTGTCTGGTAAACTACTATTATTTCCGAATGATTTTTTAAAATCTGAATAAAAAAAGCAATCGAAATCTAAAGTATCTCCATCAAGGCTTCTTATAAAATCCAAATTATTTGAATAGCTTAAATAGTTATTGGTTTTTAAGATAAAACTATCGTATTGAACAACAATTGAATCAATAGACAAAATATCTATTGGAATTTTGTTTTTTAATCTAATTTTTTCTCCATCAACATAAAAACTAAAATATCGATTAATAGAGTCATTGTTAACTATCTTTTGGGAATTTATCATGAAATCTATTCGAACCCAGTATTTTAAATCATCATTGGGCTTAGAATATAAAAACATAAATAATATAAAAACACTCAGTTTCATTTATTCAACTGTATTTTTTACTAATGTCAATTCAACCTTCCTATCTTCAGGTTTCTTTTCATTTTGATTAGAAATTGATTCACCTTTGTTTGTAGTTGTATACCTTGATTCGCTTATTTGATACTTGTCTGTTAGATACTTTTTAATTCCTTCAATTCTTTTATTGGCAAGTTTCTGATTTGATTCATTAGAACCATCTTTATCTGTAAAACCCACAATATTTAATGTTAAACTTTGGTCTGACCTCATTTTTTCTCCTATTTCATCTAATTGAGCTTTTATATCTGTAATATTATTTAATTCAGAATTTAAGTCTGATGATTTTAATTTAGATCTATCATTGTTATAAAAAATATTTAATTGATTTTGAATTGTAATGACTCCTGTTCTGAAAATTGCACTATGGGTGCTGCCATCAGCAGCCTTAGTAGGGATTGATTTATGATTACCTAATGCATCCTTAAGGGGGCCGGTTTTTTTCTCATACTTAACTCCAAAACAATCCGTATAAGCACCATTTGTGTTAGGAACATAATATGTTATATTGGAATAGTTGTAAAGTAAATACTCAGGTGAATTTAAGGTTAATTCTGCCATTCTAACTGTTGATGAATTATTAGGGTTATTTATTTTATCTAAATAATCAAAACCTAATTTTCCATGAGCTAAATGATCAACTCTTTCATTTGGATTAACAAACTTAATGCTAATTCTTGTTTTATTGTTTATTTTATATTTCGTAACAATAGCTTGCTCTAAACCATCCAAATCAATAGCATTTATCGGACCATTCCCTGCAAACTGATAAGGGGTAAACCAAGGATACGATTTAAACAAAGGATCCACGCTCAAAAACTTACCTAAACTCGGATTGTAAATCCTAAAACCATAATCATAAGTGCTGCCACCTCCGCCCATACCTTCGCTTCCTTTATCAATTTCTTTGCCATTAAACCCGTACCTATACCCCTTATCCCACACACTACAAACAGAATGCTCCAAAAGAAGTAGTTCGTACAGTATTTTAAGATTAATATTTAGCACAAAAGTAATAGAGTCTTTTGATTTATTGAGTAGTCCTTTTTATTTTTTATAACATTTATTGAACTGAACTGAACTGAACTATCTGGCTGATATAAATTATTTTTATAATGCTTTTTTAAGATCAATCTGAAACATATAAAAATTCTAAACTACGATAATTAACATACTTTCCCTTATAAATTGCAGGTTCCCATTTGAATTTTTGGTATGTTTTTAACAATGACTTTTTAATTTCTTCATTACAATCTTTATTTATTAGTTCAATTTTTTCAGTGTTCCCTTTAGAATTTATTGTTAACCAAAAATATATAAACTGACCATTCATATTTTCTTTATATATTCTACATAGTGAATCTAAAGTTTGATAATATGAGATTTTATTAATAATTTGGGGTATATAATTGTTATCAGTATTTACTCTAAAAAAAAATATGCTATCATAAAAACTAGAATCATGAAAATTCCATTTTTTTTTTAATTCTTCCTTCTCCTTTATTATGATATTTAGTTTTTTAACACCAATTCTTTCAATAACATATTGCCTCATTGCTTCAACATAATTTTGATTTTTAAATTCGTTTAGATAAGTTTCAAAATAAACACCGTGTTTTTTCCAAACATAATATTTGATATTTTCATTTAAGAAACCATTTTCCTCAATTGTTAACAGAATACACTGTGAATTATTAAAGCTTTTTTTATATTCATGTATTAACTTCTTGTTAAATATTTCTTTTTTATCAACCTCGGATATACAAGAAATATTAGAAAATAATATTAAAAACAAATAATTAAAGTACTTCATTTATTCTTTTGCTTTTTCGGTGTTTAACTTATTGCCATATAGCTTTTCAGCATATTTAAACTTTCCGGTAAATGAACTAATTCCATAATTCTTTTCTGCATTTTCTTTTGTCATTCCTTTATTAATATTATGTTTAATGTATACTTCAGATACATCTTTTGCAAAGTCATTGACCGCTTTATTAAAAACATTTAATTGCTCAGGTGTTGTAGTTCCTTTTTTATAATCTTTACGGAAATCTTGGAAATTGCCTTTAAAATATTGAGAAAATTCACCATTATCAAAGCCTTCTAGTGCTTTTGATACTTTAGCTTCTACTTCAATATCAATCTTGCTAGGTGTATTAATACCATAAAAGTCTTTTTGCCCTGCATGAAAAGTTTCTTCAAAAATTGTTGAAAATGAATTATGACCAGAAATATTCTGTGCAGTATTTAAATTGAAATTTATCACAAAAGGATCATCTTTTTTTCCTGTGTGATTATTTTCGAAATTACCTGTAGCCTCTGTATCTTTTTTTGACATTGTTGCCTCGACTCCGCTGGGTGTGGTTGAAGTCTCTGTATATCTAAAATTATTTTTGGAATGAATTAGTTGTCTATTTATTTTCGTAAATATTTTAGAAGAATTCAACATTTTATGTCTTGTTTCATGAAAAGCCATTCCATTTGTATTGCTTGTAAAATATGGATAATTAACCCAGACTACATTTAAAAAGATTAATGCCAACATATTAATTCGTGCATATGGCTCAATGACTTGTCCATCTGGATCTATATAGAAAATTGGGTTATTTCCAATCCCACTATATGGATTTAATCCAGGGTACTTTTTCATCAAAGGATCCAAACTCAACCACCTG
This sequence comes from Bacteroidia bacterium, assembly GCA_044373665.1. GTDB lineage: Bacteria > Bacteroidota > Bacteroidia > NS11-12g > UBA955 > JABMMZ01. The sequence goes on along the minus strand of JBIPNH010000167.1, from coordinate 791 downwards.
CCCAACCTACTATCATATATCCGTGCACCAAAATCATAACTGCCACCATTTACCTTAATCTCATTGTCTTTCTCCATGGAGTTAAACCCATACCTATACCCTTTGTCCCACACACTACAAACAGATGGGCTGAATATTGGATATTTTTGATAGGAGACCATGATCTAACAAATATATTATTTTTGATGGAGTTTGCAAAAGGTTTTTCAATATTAATTCAATAGGATTAATACTTGGAAAGTATGGCCCATTGCTTGAATCAGATCAAGGAGGGGAGTTATTTATTGAAATACTCTCCATTTATTTTAATATTATGAATTTGAGGTGAAATAACCTTTTTATAACAATTAGGAATACGAACACTCTTGGATAGAAATAGCTCAAACCATTCGTTATAATATTTGTTAAAACAACATGGAACTTCTTTAATCGAATTTCCACCTAAATGTAATTCAAATTTTTCAAAACTATTCAAAAAACAAGGTATTTCTTTAATTTTATTATTTTCAATACTTAACAATGTGAGTTTTTTAAGCTTGGATACGCTTTTTGGAATTACGCTAATTTGATTATTAGACAAAAATAAATATTCTAAGTTTTTCAAATTACTTATATTGTTTGGTATATCATTTATTTGATTATGACTAAATGAAATTGATTTTATTTTATTATTATCAAGGGATTTTAAAAATGCAAACAAATCTGTTATATTATTATTATTAAAGTTAACTTTTTGCAACATTTGTAATTTTTTTATACCGTTGTTACAATTTCTTATATGACAGCTTCTC
>JBIPNH010000168.1:0-4318 GCA_044373665.1 Bacteroidia bacterium | reverse complement strand
ATATTGGCTGTATTCATAACGATTGCGATACATCATTATGCTGTCATTTTTTATATCAAAGACAATATTGAAGTAATAGGTGCTCATTTCATTTTTTGTATTTACCATTAAGTAAACATCACCCACTTTTGGTTGATTAATCATTAAGTCTTTTTCCTTTTGGGTTTTAAGATTTAATATAATACCCAATGTAATTACACTTAAAATAATAATTGGAATGGAGAAAAAGTAGAAGGGTGCTTTAACTTGATTTTTTAAGGTTCTTTTTGTTTTTTCATCCCGAACAGGTTCGTCGCACACTTTACATCGAACATGGACTACATTGTCTCCCATAGGACAAAAAGGAATAAAATAAACATGAAAATAGTCTCTGAAAATCTTTACATCCATTTCGTTTTTCTTACAACTCAAACAGGTGATTTGATACTCTGTGTATTTTTTTATTCTTGCAGTTTTATTGCCGGAGGTTAAGAACATAATTTTTATTAAAGTTCAGAGTGATGAAAGTTTTTTAGCTTTTCAAATTTAAAATAAAAAAAGGGTATTCATTAAATTGAATACCCTTTTTTTAATATTATTAATTTGAATAAGGATTTTAATTCCTTTATTCTTAGTGACTTATTGCATAAATACCAATATAGGCAATAGCTCCTGCTAAATAACCTAATAGCGCTAACCAGGATATTTTCTTTAAATACCAAATGAAGTCAATTTTTTCCATACCCATTACTGCCACACCTGCAGCAGAACCAATAATCAAACAACTTCCTCCTGTGCCTGCAGCATAGGCAATGAATTCCCACATTTTGTGATCCATAGGGAATGTTTCGATGCTGTACATTTTCATGGTTGCAGCTACAATAGGTACATTATCAACTACAGCTGACAATAAACCAATAGCTATTGCAATTAAATCCTGATTGCCTATTGTTTGGTCCATCCAAGCTGCTAAATTAGCTAACGTTCCAATTCCTTGTAAAACACCAATTGCAAGCAATATACCTAAGAAAAACAAAACACTTGATGTGTCAATTTTTGATAAGGCATGGATAGCACTGTATTGTTTTCTTTCTTCTTCTTCTTTGTCAATGTGTAATAATTCAGAGGCAATCCATACGATAGCCAAACTGAATAACATACCCATGTATGGAGGTAAGTGAGTTACAGTTTTGAAAATAGGTACAAATAATAAACCTGCTATACCTAATAATAAAATCAATAAACTTCCTTTTACTTTTTCTTCTTTTTCGGCTTTGTCATAATCATAAGCATCGCGTTTTACATCGCCTTTTAGTCTGAAACTAACTGCAATTAAAGGAATTACTAAACAAACTAAAGAAGGAATAAATAGCATTTTAATAATGTTTCCACTACTAATTTGACCACCAATCCAAAGCATTGTAGTAGTTACGTCACCAATAGGAGACCATGCACCACCAGCATTGGCAGCAATAATTACAATACCTGCAAAAAACAAACGTTGTTCTTTGTCGTGAACTAATTTTCTTAACAATGAAACCATAACAATGGCAGTCGTTAAGTTGTCTAATAGGGCAGATAAGAAAAAGGTCAATAAACCAATAATCCATAATAATTTTCTGGCATCTTTGGTTTTGATTCTGTTAGTAATGATTTTGAAACCTTGATGAGCATCAATGATTTCTACAATCGTCATAGCGCCTAACAGGAAGAAGAGGATTTGAGCCGTGTTTGCCAACTCGTGGTTCAATTCTAGATTGATTTCAGCGATGTGATGGTGCTCAAAAAGTGCCCAAATACCCCACATTAATGCGGCAATAATTAAGGCAGGTGCCGTTTTGTTGATGTGCAACGGATGTTCAAAGGCTATAGCTAAATAACCGAGAACGAAGATAATGATTAATAAAATTTCCATTTGGATTAAAATTGGGGCGAATATATATCTATTTTAATAGATATTAAATAATTATTAAGATTTTTTATAGACTGGAACTGTGCTACATGGTTCCCCAAACATCAATGATTTTACAATTGGTAAAAGCTTGTCTGTGAGTTTCAGATAAACATTGTTAGGAATGAATTTATCACCACAACCTTTTATTACAATTCTTTTGTCTAAATATTCGTCAGTCTCTAATTGTTCAATCGCATTTAAGTATAGTTGATGTTCTAATTCTTCTCTCGTTCCCACCATTGCATATTTAACCACAGCTTGTAATTTTGTAGCAATAAGCATGTAAGCCCAAGTTGGAACTATGGCATCACTGCTGCAAATGATGTTTACATAGCAATCCTTATAAATACTCCAATCGTTATTTTTAATATAATCGCGAAAATCCTTCTCTTTTAACATTAAGCCCATGTACAATTGTTCTTTAATGTCTATTGTTTTGAAAGGGAAATCTAAGATAAGTTCCTCTGGATTCAGTGTGATTAATCCGCTGTTTGCCACTTTGTTTTCTATATTCTCCATAAGAAGTTTTGAAGTCACAAATTTACACAAAAAGTAATAGAAATGTGTGTTATAGATTTAGTGGACTATTTGTGTTTTAAATGAGTAAAACAATCTGAAAAATAAATTAAAAAATATGTAGGTTTGCATTTTAGTATCAATTGTTCCGATGAAACCGTACTCTATTCTTCTGTTTGTTGTTTTATGCTTGTGTTCATTAGGGGCTGTTTCGTTGTATTTAGATGCCAATAACATTAAACTAGCAGGTGTTGAATTGATGAATTTTGATTCAGACCAAATGGATACCGCCTCCTTGTCTGAAAGTAAAGATTCTATTTTGTTAAAAGCCAGAGAAATATTTCTAAAGGACTCTGCAACTTTGGCCGCTAAAAAAATAGAGATTTTCAAAAAACCTTCCCGCTCATTTCATGACACTTTATTGTTGCTAGAAATTGCTTCTATCGAAAGTTCAGCAAGGTTTTATTACGATAATTCTCTCACAAACACCACTATGGATCGTTTTTTTGATGAATTGGAACAAGTGAAAAGAGACAATACTTTTTTTAGAATTATTCATTACGGCGATTCCCAAATAGAAATGGACAGAATCAGTAGTTTTATAAGAGAAAAACTACAAAGGTCTTTTGGGGGAAGTGGTCCCGGTTTGCTCCCTGCATTGGAGGTGACGCCCAAGTACACAGTGGCGGTTCAAACTTCGGGTGACTGGACAAGGAAACTAACATTTGGTTCACCTGAATTTAGATCGAAACACAACAAATACGGTCCTATGGCTTATTTCTGTGTCAAAAACAGTCCTTCAGCAAAAGTTTTGTACACTGCCCGTGACAATACCAGTTACAAAAACAGAAGTTTTAATACCTGTAAAGTTATTATTGGGGCAAATTCTACTCAGCAAGAAATTAAATGCTTCTCAAACAATAAGTTGGTAGATACCAGAACAGTGGAAGCCAGTGTAATAGAACAAATTGTAAGTTTTTCTACAGACAGTGCGGATGGCAAAGTAGCATTTGAATTTAATGGCGGAAGAGCAGAAATATTAGGTGTTAGTTTGGAAAATAAAACAGGAGTTGCCCTCGATAATATTCCTATGCGAGGTGGTTCGGGGTTAATGTTTGCCAATATCAATGCGGAATCATTAAAAAGAACTTATCAAGCTTTGGGGGTTAAAATGGTAATTTTACAATATGGTGGAAATGCCTTGCCTGGAATGAGTTCCAAAACAGGTGCAGAGTATTATGGCAAACGTTTTTATGACCAAATTGCATATTTAAAATCTATCGATCCACAATTAATTGTTTTTGTAATTGGTCCTGCAGACATGTCGGTAAAGCGCAATGGGGAATTAAAAACGCACGAACATTTGGAGCAACTAAGAGATGCTATGAAGTCGGCTACACTCCGCGCTGGAGGCGTTTTCTGGGACATGTACGAAGCAATGGGAGGGAATGGAAGTATGATAGAGTGGGTTCGTTCCAAACCTTCATTAGGTTCCCCTGATTATATCCATTTTACAACAAAAGGTGCTCAAAAAATATCAGAAATTTTTTATCAATCTTTGATGAATGAATACGAAATGTACAAAATAAGAAAAAAGACCAGCAATTGATTAAGGCTTTAAAATATCTATTCATGTTGTTGTTGGGCACATGTTTTTCTTTACATTCTCAGGATGTTCCTGTTAATACCGAACATTTTCCTTTCGTTAATGAAAATTTGAATTCAATTAATTTTTTTAATGACAGTATTGAATTTTACAGTTTTTTTAGAAAGTTTGACCAGCTAATTACTCATGGAACAGGAAAACTAAATATAGTTCATTTTGGTGGTTCGCATGTTCAAGCCGATATTTGGACCTCACGACTTAGG
>JBIPNH010000166.1:0-4339 GCA_044373665.1 Bacteroidia bacterium | reverse complement strand
GGTTATTGGTTATTGGTTATTGGTTATTGGTTATTGGTTATTGGTTATTGGTTATTGGTTATTGGTTATTGGTTATTGGTTATTGGTTATTGGTTATTGGTTATTGGTTATTGGTTCTAAGTTTCCCTCTCCTCGGCTCAGCCGAGAGAGAGGGGTTAGGGGTGAGGTGGGTTGGGTGAGATGATTAAGTGATTGTTTTATTTCATGCTTTCGAAGAAGGAATCGAATAAATATCTAGAGTCGTGCGGGCCGGGAGAAGATTCAGGATGGTATTGTACACTGAATGCTTTTCTGCCTTTTACTCGTATGCCTTCTATGGTGTTGTCGTTTAGATTAATATGCGTTACTTCAACTTCGGGGAAATTGCCTTCTTTTAGTGCAAATCCGTGGTTTTGAGTGGTAATTTCACTGTGACCAGTTAGTAAATTTTTAACAGGGTGGTTCAATCCTCTGTGTCCGTTGTGCATTTTGAATGTATCCATTCCCATGGCTCTACCTAACAATTGATTCCCTAAACAAATACCGAATAAAGGCACATTGTTTTGCATCAAGTCATTGACTGTTTTTACTGCATAATCCATAGCTGATGGGTCGCCGGGACCATTAGAAATAAGAACACCATTGGGTTTCCAAGCCATAATTTCTTCAATTGTAGAATGGGCATTAAAAACGCCACACAATGCATCTCTGTCATTTAAACATTGCAACATGGTCGTTTTAACTCCAAAATCAAGTACTGCTACTCTGTATTGGGCTTGGTCTGACCCACGCGTGTAAAATTTATTGGTAGAAACTTTCGAAGACAATTCTAATCCTTCCATATTAGGCACACGGTCGAGCATGGCTTTTAGCTCATTGATATCGGTAACTTCACTACTTAAAATAGCATTCATAGCACCTGCATTTCTAACGTGTCTAACCACTTGTCGGGTGTCTAAATTTTGAATCCCTACCACTTGATTGTTTACGAAATAATCTTCAAGAGAGGCAAAAGACATTTTTCGTGAGTGATGATTGGCAAAAGTGCTACAAACCAAACCAGCTATTTTGATACCTTCACTTTCGGTTTCTTGTTCATTGACACCGTAATTACCTATGTGAACATTGGTTTGCACTAAAATTTGTCCGTAATAGGAAGGGTCTGTGAAAACTTCTTGATAACCAGTCATGCCTGTATTGAAACAGATTTCGCCAGTAGTGGTTCCAATTTTGCCTAGGGCATTGCCTTTGAAGAACGTTCCGTCTTTTAAAAGGAGAACAGCTTGTGTTAAACTCATTAAAGTGCAAAATTAGAGGGTTTGATGCAAACGAAAAAATCAATTTAATAACATTTTTTCAATTGAACTTTATTCTTATCTATTGTATTACTTTTGCGCCAACAAAGTAAATATATTATGGAAGTAAAAGACAGTAACGGCGCACTATTAAATGATGGGGACAGTGTTCATATCATCAAAGATTTAAAAGTAAAAGGTTCGTCAATCACCCTCAAGAGAGGAACTGTAGTGAAAAAAATCCGCTTAACCGATAACGATGAAGAGATAGAAGGCAAGGTTGAAAAAGGCATGATGGTGCTTAAAACTTGCTTTTTGAAGAAGGTTTAAGGTGGGTAATCATCGTCTTGTTTTTCTTTATAAACAAACATTTGATTTAATTAAATTCATATTTTTTCTTTATTTTTGAAAAAAAACTAATTTTTTATGGATGTAGATGAACCAATCATAGAGTATAATCAATTGGATTTATCCAAAGAATACACTTATTTCGACTATTTGAAATGGCGTTTTGCTGAACGGGTGGAACTTATTTTTGGCAAAATCATCAAAATGAGTCCTGCGCCAAATACCAAGCATCAAAGAACACTTGGCAATATATTTCTTACATTTTCTAACATTACCAATTCTAAGGGTTGTAAAGTTTTTATTGCCCCTTTTGATGTAAGATTACCAATACCTAATAAAAAAGATGATAGCACCGTTGTTCAGCCAGACCTATTTGTCTTGTGTGATTTAAGCAAGTTGGACGAGAGAGGCTGTAATGGTGCCCCCGATTTAGTTGTCGAAATTTTATCTCCTGGCAATTCTAAACACGATTTGAAAACCAAGTTTGAAGTATATGAATTAGCTGGTGTAAGGGAATACTGGATCGTAGACCCAATGAATGAAAGTATTTTGATATACGTATTAAAAGACAATCAATACATAGGTTTAAAACCAGTTTCGATAGATGATTTCGCTAAAAGTGCGATTTTCCCTGAATTGCAGTTCGAATTAAATGGAATATTTGATTAAGCAATTGTTTTTAATGACTGGGAAATAAAGATTCTAAGTCTTCAAACAACTCCCATAAATTCAATCTAAAAAAACCTCCTACTCAATCTCAATTGCTACTTGGTAGTAGTTATTGACTGCTCCTAGCAATTTGGTTTTGATGTAATAACTGTCGCAAAACATTTTGAATGCAAAAAACTCGTGATTTGGTACATTAAATTCATCGAAGAATAAAACATCTCCCTTCTTTAAATATGGGGCTAATGTGGTTAACACATATAAAGTGGAAGTGAATAAGTCTGCATCCAAATGCACTATTAATCTTTTATCATTTGTTAAATGCCCTTCTTTTAAAAAGGCAGGCAATGTGTCTTGAAATAACCCTTTAACAAATCTTCCTCTTTGGTCTTCAATTTCGGGAATAGCAGCATTCATGTCGCCTTTTTTAAATACGCCCCAATTTTCTGGCAAACCCTCAAAAGTATCAAATCCAACCATTAAATGTCCTGAGTTTTGGGTGTTTTCTAACCACCATTTAAAAGACTCTCCTCTACAAACCCCAAATTCCAAATAATTAAAAGGCGCTTTTTCCTCATTCAAGGTTTTCAAAACACTTTGGTATAAATTATACCTTTTGTAGTGGTCGCGTTTCCAATCAAAAAAATCGTTAATTAACAATTTGTTTTTTGACTGCACACTGATCCATCTTGACAATTGAATGGTGTTGGAAATGGTCAAAAACAAATGTTGAATAAAACCAAACACAAGATGTGGTCTTAACAATAAGATGAGATTTTTAAAAAATGTAATGAATTTTATTTTGTATCTTTTCATGTAATATCTTTAAGAGAATGTCTATAATTTGCAAATAAAAGGCAAATTTAATTAAAACTCTCTGAGTTAAAGAATTATTTGAAAATAATATTAAAATGGGAAACATTATGGTTATGCTCAGAAAAAGAAAAAACGCTTTTCAAATAAATCAATCCTGAATAGTCTTCCTTTGTTTACAATCAGGCGACGACATATCTAGAATGTTTGTATTAAAAGCAGTTAAAGACTAAGTACAACAAAAAAAATAAACTTATTACAAATTAAGGCTGAAAAATAGATTGATTTAAAAAAGAAACATCTGTAAGTGTTTTCAAAAAGGCAATTATTTGTTTTTTCTCGTCCTGGTTTAATTGAAGATTCTGAATTTTTTCGCTTTTATTGGAATGTTGTTTTCCTCCCGAATTGTAATGATTTAATACTGCCTCCAAATCGGGTAAAGAGCCATCGTACATGTATGGTGCAGTTACTTCGATATTCCTTAAACTTGGCACTTTAAACTTTGCCAAATCGGAATCCAATCCCGTTAATCTTTTTCTTCCGGGATCATTGTATGTTTCGTATAACCCATTGTTCTCGAATTGGTAGTTTGTGAAATTAAAACCACTGTGGCAATCGCTACAATTTGTTCTATCACTAAAGAACAAATTCATGCCTTTTTGTTCTTCATCGCTTAGCGAAAGGGTTCCTTTTTTGTATTGATCGTACTTACTGTTACCACTTATCAAACTTCGTTCAAAGGTTGCCAATGCCCGTGGGATTACATAAAAATCGAGCGGGCGATTGTAGGCCAAGTAACTTAAATATTGTAACTTCTGATTGGACGACAATCGTTTTGCAATGTCTAAGATATTATTGTTAAACTCATTGTGCTCTTGAATTGGAACCAAAACTTGCATTTCCAATGTGGGCACCCCTCCTTCCCTTGTAAAATAGGGATGGTATGCAATATTGATAATACTTGGTGAATTTCTGTTCCCTAATCTTTGTTTAAATCCTTTACTTAATGCAACATTGTCGCTGAAACCAAATTGTTGACTGTGGCATGAGGCACAACTAACCGAAGAATCGAGAGACAATTGTTTTTCGTAAAACAAGGCTTTACCGAGCAACCAACGTTCATTTGTGAATTCGTTATCAGCAGGAAATTCAATAGGAGGAAATCCTTCGGGTATAGCAATAAACGCTAAACCAATTTCTTGTTTTTGTATGGGTGCATCTTTTTTACAAGCCACCCA
>JBIPNH010000165.1:0-4346 GCA_044373665.1 Bacteroidia bacterium | reverse complement strand
CGGTGGCCCCACTCCAGTGGTACTGCTACTTTCAAACACAATCTCGGGAGCTAATGGAGTCGATTGAACATTAAAAGTCTTAAAAAAAGAAATGGGTAAAAAGGGTATCTTAAAAACTTTATCTATCTTTGTAGTATCGATTTCTAAAAGCTGTAAGTAAGTTTTATAAACAACATTATTTTGGCTTTGGTACTGAAATATTTTTAGCGCCAAGGATTCAAAAGTAAATTTGTCGACTGCACTTATTTCTTTTTCTAAATCGTCCAAAACCATGCTTCAAAAATATATTAAATTTTGCATACTCGTTTTATTGTTTTCTTGTAGAACAGATGCTCCTTTATTTTCTGACATCCCCAATTTAACTTTGGCAAAAGTAGAACAATTTCAGAGAGACGGCAAAGACTCTTCGGTTGTAATAACACTGAATTACACCGATGGGGATGGCGACATAGGACTCGAAGAAACAGATACTTTTCCTCCATTTAATTTTGGCAGCGACTATTTTCATAACTTATTAGTTAGTGTTTACAGAATAGAAAACGGCATAAAAACCCCAATAACTATTCCTGCAACAACTGATACCTTAAATTTTAATGATCGAATTAAAAATTTGACTCCAACAGGAAAAATAAAAACGATTTCGGGTCAAATAAGAATAAACTTAAACGCCAAACCCTACCCTGGTATTTTACCAGATTCTATGAGTTATAAAGTTCAGATTATAGACAGAAAACTCAACAAGAGTAATGCTGTAGAGACGAATCCTTTAAAATTTACTTTTTAAAACTTATTCTTCCACATCATACTTTCCACCGGTTTGATGGTTCTAGTATTGTATTTTGCATTTTTCTTTTTGTTGTACATGGTTTTAACATCACCGTTAACAACAAAATAAATAAGTTGACCAATAGGCATACCATAATAAACCCTAACTGGTTGAGCTACACTTATTTCGAGCGTCCACGTATTACAGAAACCCACATCGCCTTTTCCTGCGGTAGCATGAATATCAATCCCCAAACGACCTGTGCTACTTTTTCCTTCTAAAAAAGGAACATGCGCAAGAGTTTCGGTATATTCTTCGGTTACTCCCAAGTACAATGTTCCAGGTTGAAGGACAAATCCTTCCGTAGGAATTTCAAAATGGTCAATTTTATTATGGGCTTTAGCATCTAAAACACGGTCTTTATAAGTTGCTAAATAACGACCTAAATGAACATCGTAACTGTTGGTGCCTAGGCATTCTGGACGGTAAGGTTCGATTAAGATGTTGCCCTTTTCGATTTCTTCTAAAATTTGGTAATCTGTTAATATCATGGTTGTATAATTTCAAAGCACTTTATGGTGCGGTCATCACTGCACGAAATAAATCTGTTTCTGTCAAACCACAAAATTTTATTCACAGAACTTGTATGACCGTTGTATTTTTCTTTGTCAATAACCTTCAGCAAGGTTTTATTTTCAAAATCCCAAAGTTTAATCGTTTTGTCCATACTAGACGATAAAAGTAGGGTTTGTTCAGGATGAAGAGACAGAGAATGTATGTGTAAAAGATGAGCATTTACTTGAACTTCAGGACTGTTTTTTTTCAAAAAATGCAAAACAGCACCCCTACCTCCTGTAACAAATGTTTGAGAATTGGGATGAAAAAGAACAGAAAATAAACTCCCATTAAAATCTGTATTTTTTTGTTTCACTTCATTTTGGAGGGACAAAACCCACAAGGCTGGTTCACTTCCCACAACAATTAATTCATTGTTTAGTGGCAATAATTGTCTCAAACTTTTGTTAGAAAGCAGAATTTCGTTCACTTTATTGAAATGTTTATCAAAAATTGTGATTGCACCGTTAGCAGAAGCTACATAATACATATCATTGAACAACTGAATATCAAAAATAGGCTCATTATTCCATTTCAACTTTTTGATTATTTGATGATTATCTGATTCAAAAACTGTTAATTCGCCTTGATTAGTTCCCGTAAAAATAAGCCCCCCTATAGAAGCGACTACATATATAGCATGTTCATGCTGGGCGATAAGCAAACCTTCTGCCGACTCAAAATCCCATTTCACTAACATCCCATCTGCCCCAGCACTGTAGAAAAAATTCTCATCCTTGGGGTGTGCTAGTGAATAAATCGCTTGTCGATGTCCAATAAATTCTTTTATATTTACAACTTTAATCAAAATGCCTCTTGTTTTTGAACAACAAATAACTTCTGCAAAGAAAATCGCTGTTTGGCAGATAACCGAACCCCTTAGTTTTTTTTTATCAAGAATCTCTGCACCATTTGATGTAAGTCTTCCTAAAAAAAGATATTTAGAGAAAACTTGTTGTTCTTTTCTTCTCAACTACGTGTTAGGAGAAACGGTTGACACATTCCTAAGCAATGATATTTTTGGCAAACCCATTTTAAATAATAGTAAAACTAGCGTCTCGTTTAGTCATACCAAAGATTTAGTTGCTTGTTACATTGATTTAGATGGCAAAGATATAGGTGTTGATATTGAACACTTAAGAAAACAATTACCCGCATTGTCTAAAAAATTCATGAACATAGAGGACAGTTCACCGTTCGAAGACGAATGGCATTATCTCTTTATTTGGTCTGCAAAAGAGGTTCTTTATAAAATGTGGGGAAAAAAGAATTTAGACTTTTACAAAGACCTAAAAATCATTACATCAACTGATAGTGTAGGTTATATCCAAAAAGAAGATATCAATATTATTACAAAAATAATGTTTCATAAAATAAATGACATTATTTTGACATACAATCTTTGATAAAAGGTTTTTTTTTATTATTATTGCTCATTAAACGAGGCAACTATTTTAATACTAACCTTGTCATTATAACAATGAATAGAATTTTACTTTTTTTTACACTCTTTATCATGTCGTTACAAACAGCAAAAGCTTGTGACGTAATTAATGGTTCTGATATAAAATTCACTCACATGGGTGGTTATAAATATCACATTAAGTATATTTTGTATCATCAATGTGTTTGTGCATTGGGTATAATGCCAAGATTTACCGTTTCTTGTGGAGGCACAAGTTTTACCCGTGTTCCACCGAGAACAAGTATTAGAGACATAACTCCAGTATGTAGTAGTGGTCAACCACCATGTCAAAACGGCGGATATGGAGGCTCACGTTTTGGAATTGAAGAACATATCTTTGATGATACTATTGATTTTTCTAAAAGCCCTTATAACACTTTTTTAAGTGGCACTTGTTGTGAAATTATGTTCCGAGTTGCGCAACCATGGGGACTAGTTGGAACTACTACAACTACAACAACTTATGGTGGAGAAGCGATGATGAACTTGTGTGAAATTGGCAAAAAAGGCAATAACTCACCAACCTTATCAAACATCCCAATGGCATTTATTTGCTGTAACCAACCGTTTGTATTCAATAATGGTATTTTTGATAATAAAGAATATGATTCGCTATCATACAATTTGGACGAACCATTAAGTGCTACATGGGCTCCTGTAAATTGGATTTCTCCATTAAACAAAGACATTCCATTCACGCCATTTTGCCCTCCAAATCCAGGAGTTGTAAATTGTCGTCCACTTCCTAATGCCCGTCCATCAAGAGGTTTTTACTTTGACAGAGAAACAGGAGATATGGCTTTCACTCCAACCAAGTGCGACGAATCTGGACCAGTAACAATTAAAGTAACAGAATGGCGGAAAGATTCAATAACTCGCAAAATGGAGAAAATTGGTTTTACCAGACGAGATATTTATGTAACCATTGTAACTTGTTCGGACAACAATCCACCTGAAATAGTAGGGGTAAACAAACATTCCATTTGTGAAGGCAGTCGATTATGCTTTAAAATAAAAGCGACAGATGCAATGTTCACACCGAATCAAACTGTTCCTGATACAGTTGAACTCACTTGGAATCAAGCTATTATAGGTGCTTCATTTAGAATTATCGATCCAAGAGCCAGAGAAAAAGAAGCTGAATTTTGTTGGACTCCTAAAATTGGAGATGCAAGAAATCAAGCATACACTTTCACAGCCTCAGCAAAAGATGATGCATGCCCAAGACCTGCTACAACTATTAGAGGATTTAATATCAAAGTTAACCCATTGGCAAGAGATACCCGTAAATATTCTATTTTAGATTGTGGTAAATTAAAATTTGCTGCTTTCCCTGTAGACACGGTTAATTACAATCAGAAAAACTACCGCTAGAAATACACTATTAGAGACTCCACAAACAGTGGCATTCCTTTTTTAACGACTTTCAATAGAATTGATAGTTTCAAATTTAAACGTGGTGGTAAATATATCATTGAACACGAAATCAACAATCCTCCG
>JBIPNH010000164.1:0-4347 GCA_044373665.1 Bacteroidia bacterium | reverse complement strand
GATTGAGGTGGGTTAACAATGGGAGTACTCATCATACTACCAAACACACCACCATTGGTAATGGTAAAAGTACCACCACTCATTTCTTCAAGAGATAATTTATTGTCACGGGCTTTTCCTGCCAAACGTTTTACTTCTTTTTCTATATCAGCTAAAGACAAGGTTTCAGCATTTCTAATCACAGGCACAACTAATCCTCTTGGGCCTGACACCGCTATAGAAATGTCGCAATAATCATTGAATTGAATGGCATCACCGTCAATAAATGCATTGACTGCAGGCCAATCTTGCAAAGCGATACAACAAGCGCGTGTAAAGAAACTCATAAATCCTAAACCAACTTCGTGTTTCTCTTGGAAACTAGCTTTGTATTTAGCACGCAAATCCATGATAGGCTTCATGTTAACCTCGTTAAAAGTAGTTAACATGGCGGTTTCATTTTTGGCGGCAACCAATCGTTTGGCCACTGTTTTGCGCAAATTGCTCATTTTTTCAACCCTTTTGTTGCGTTCGCCAGAAGGATTGCTGTATTTATTGGATGAAGAAGAACCGCTTCCGCCTTTAGCAACAATGGCTTCAAGTACATCAGTTCTGGTAATTCTACCATTTGGGCCGCTGCCTTTTACTTGTGCAGGTTTAATGCCGTGTTCAAGCATTAATTCTTTGGCTAGAGGTGCAATATGTACATCGCTATCCATAGAAACAGGGGCAGCTTCTTTAGGCGCTTCAACTTTTTTCTCTTCTTTGGCAACAGGCGCAGCTGTTACTTCTTTTTTAGCTTCGGCTTTAGGTGCTGCTGCACCTTCGGGTGCTTTTGCAGTATCGTCAATTTCCACAATGACATCACCCACTTTTATTTCATCACCTTCTTTGGCGAATTGTTTAGTTAGAACACCTGCTTTTTCGGCATTCACCTCGAAAGTTGCTTTTTCACTTTCTAGTTCCACCAAAGGTTCGTCTAGTTTTACATAATCTCCAACTTGCTTTAACCACTTAGAGACTGTTACTTCATTAATCGATTCACCTGGGCTAGGAACTTTTATTGCTATGGCCATTATTTATAGAATATTTTGGCGCGAATTTAACGATTTTTTTTAATATATGTTTAAATAGGCTATTGATTGATTTTTTGATTTAGAAGAGCCTTGATACAATTGATATTTTTAAATAAATTAGAGGTTTAAATAAAACAATGTGTTTGCTTTGTTATAATTGTAACAAAGAGATTTTGAAACTAAAATTAAACCACTGTAAAATAATAAGTTAATTAGGTTGCTGATTTATTTTCAATTCCATATTTTGCTAATAATTAAAGATTTGTAATTTTTCACATTATCTAATGTTTTACATGAAATTGATCTAAATCCCATTTTAATGGGTTTTCGGAAATGTAATTGGATATTCTGTTAAATGATTTTTCATCACGAATAATATGGTCGTGGAACGACCGTTGCCAGGCAAATGTTTTATTGCCAATTAAATGAATTTGTTTTGATGTGGTGGTTTTGAATGCGCCCATCAATTCGGATAGTGATTTAATTTTTATTTGTGTGAACGGGTCGTTTTGTTGTTGTAGGGACAGGTCGCGACCTGTCCCTACAACGATGGAACGATTTATTTCAATAATGCCGTGTATATGATTTGGCATTACCACAAATTCGTGTAATTGAATATACGGATATTGTTCGCCTAACCAATGCCATTGTTTTTCTGCAATTTTTCCGTATTCGTTTAAAATCATTTTTTGGGAAATGATTTCACCAAAACAACAAACCCGATTTTCAACGCAAGAGGTTACGAAATACAAATTATCTTGCGAATAATCGTATCCGCTCATTCTATTAGGTTTTCTATTGTGCATCGTTAAAATTTATCTTTTTATTATAATGTGCAACATCAGTAGATATCCTAATGAGCTTATTGCGTCAATTTATATAGAATTAATTTAAACCTTGCCCCAATATTTCGTCTATAATTCTTCTGTCATTACACAAGCGTGGTACTTTGTTTTGTCCACCTAGTTTGCCTTTTTGTTTCAACCAATTATAAAAAGTGTTGGGAGGCATGGCTTTTACTTTTGGTAGTTTTAAGGCAATGTCCTTGTGTCTTTTGGCTTCGTAATCGCTGTTCAGTTCTTTTAATTTTTGGTCGAGCGCCAACGTAAAATCTTGAAGGTGTTCAGGTGCTGTCTCAAATTCAATCAACCACTCATGTCCTGCCTCGTCTTTGTGGTCTAAAAATACAGGGGCAGCCGTGTAATCTTTTACCTTACTATTGGTAACTATACAAGCATGGGCAATGGCTTTTTCGGCATTGTCTATCACCACTTCTTCGCCAAAAGCATTAATGTACAATTGGGTGCGACCGGTAATTTTGAATTTATAGGGTTGTAAGGAATTAAAACAAACTGTATCGCCTAGTTTGTAACGCCACAAACCACTGCTGTTGCTTATGATGACGGCATAATTTACCCCTTTTTCTACTTCGCCAAGTAAATAGGTAGGAGGGTAAGCTTGTTCCAAATCACTCACTTTGACAAACTCATAAAAAATACCGTAGTTGGGCATTAGTAATAAGTTTTCATCACTCAAATCATTCTGAATCCCAAAAAAACCTTCACTGGCATTATAAGTTTCTAAATAACGCATTTTGGGGCTACTTATCAATTGTTTAAAAGGTTCGCGGTATGGTGTAAAGCTTACCCCTCCATGAATATACAATTGCAAATTAGGCCACACTTCTGAAATGTCTTTTTTGCCAGTCATGGCCATTATTTTTTCCAACAATACCATGGTCCAAGTGGGAACACCTGATATAGAAGTCACGTTTTCATTGATAACTTGTTCGGCCATTTTATCCAATTTAAGTTCCCAATCATCCATTAAAGCAATCGATTTATCGGGGGTTTTCATCATATTAGCCCAAGTAGGCATGTTATTCATCAGTACGGCACTTAAGTCACCATAAAACGAATTTTCATTCAATGAATTTATTTTGTGACTACCACCTATTAACAATCCTTTGCCATCAAACACATCCGAGTCAGGCATATTGGCACAGTAAAATGAAAGTATATCTCTGCCCCCTTGAAAGTGGCATTCCTCAAGGGTTTCAAAACTAACGGGTATAAATTTGCTTTTATCATTAGAAGTGCCACTGCTTTTGGCAAACCAAGTAGTTTCGCCATGCCACAACACATTACTTTCGCCTTTCATGATGCGTTCAATAAAGGGTTTCAATGAATCGTAATCCTGTATAGGAAAGCGTTGTTTAAAGTCGGCATACGAATAAATAGTATTGTATGAGTATGTGATACCCCATTCAGTGTGTTGGGCATCTTCTATCAATCTTTTAAGTACATTGTCTTGGATTTCTGCGGCATTGGTCATAATATCATCCATGGCAGATGCCTTTTTTTTAAAATACCAACTCATGATGGTTCCGATAACTGACATACTTTTTCTTATTTGGGTATATTTACGTGGGTATGCAAATGTATTATTTTTTTTAATCAATTTTACAAGACTCGATTTTATGTAATTTTAAGTGATTTATTAAGAAAAAAGACCAATAAATCTTCGAAAAAAGAGTTTTTTAGGAATTAACTTTTTACTTTTTAAGGAGGATCCAATAATTAATTATTTTTTACAATAATTTTTTTGTTTACCTTTGCACCCCGTTCTTAAAGTTAAAACAAATCAAAATTGATGCGGATGTGGCGTAATTGGTAGCCGTGCCAGACTTAGGATCTGGTGCCGAAAGGCGTGGGGGTTCGAGTCCCTTCATCCGCACAATATTAGTTTTATTTAAGAATATGGGAACAGATAACGCCCTTTTAACATGATAATCCGCCATAAAACAGCTTGTTTTTTTCCAATCATCACGTTATCCAATCAACTTATTTTTTCAAACAATACTTTTTAATAAATGGAATTAAATTTCAATAAAACAGACGATTTACATGCCACATTAACTGTTGCATTAGGCAAAGAAGATTACAATGATGCCGTTGAAAAACAATTAAAGAAATCCCAAAAACAAATGTCTATCAAAGGTTTTAGACCTGGACATGCACCTATGGGAATGATAAAAAGCATGTACGGAAAAAGCATTTTAGCTGAAGAGATAAATAAAATTGCAAGTCAAAAATTGTTCGATTACCTCAAAGAAAATAACATTGATATTTTAGCTCAACCGCTTCCAAGTGCTTCTGTAAAATCGGATGTGGATATTGAAAATAAACAAGACTTTACATTTGCATTCGACTTAGGTTTAGCGCCACGTTTTGAATTTAATATTTCCGATAAAGATGTTTTAGATTATTATGTTATTTCTGTTGATGATGCC
>JBIPNH010000001.1:0-126818 GCA_044373665.1 Bacteroidia bacterium | reverse complement strand
ACACAAGCCCAGTCCGCAGCATTTTACGGAATGACTATAGGCGACCGCCCCTTGCACAAACCTCGAGAAACCGTCATTCTGGAATTCGGCTTTGCGAATATGCAGAATCTTTTCATTAGTGCTTCGCTATCTAGGAGATTCCGTATAATTGCCCCTTACACAAACCCAATCCACAGCAATTTACGGAATGACTATAGGGGAAAATAAGAAAGCCCCGAATTAACTCGGGGCTTTCTGTAAAGTTAAATACTCTACTTAATCTTTTTTGATTTTTTGATGGTGTCTGTATCTTTCTATTCTAAGTCCTGTTTTGTAAAACAAAAAGTACATAGTTGGAACTACCACTAACGTTAAGAAAGATGAAAATGTTAAACCATAAATAATAGTCCAAGCCAAAGGTCCCCAAAATGCAACACTGTCTCCACCCAAAAAGAATTGAGGGTCGAGCTCGGTGAATAAGGTTACGAAATTAATATTTAAACCAATTGCTAATGGAATCAATCCTAAAACCGTTGTTGCAGCTGTTAATAATACCGGCGTTAAACGGGTACTTGCTGCTTCAATTATAGCTTCTCTTGTTTTTAATCCACGGTCTTTTAACTCGTTCATAAACTCAATTAAGATAATACCATTTTTTACCACTATCCCTGCTAAGGCAATGATACCAACTCCTGTCATTACTATAGACATGGATTGACCACTGATAGAAAACCCAAGTAACACGCCTATTAAACTTAGGAAAATAGTAATGAAAATTATGATCGGTTTGGAAACGGAGTTAAACTGAGTTACTAATATCAAAAACACCAATGCTAAGGCAGAAAGCATGGCAAATCCTAAGAAATCGGCTGTTTCGGCTTGGTCCTCTTGAGCACCACCCAATTTTACTGAATAACCCTCAGGCATTTCCATTCCCGAAAATAAGGTTCTTAACTCCTCATTCACATCATTGGCATTGTAATCTGTCAACACGTTTGACGATAAAGTAACCAATCTTTTTTGGTTTTTTCTATTAATGCCCGAATAGGTATTACTGTATGAAACATTAGCAATAGCCGAAATTGGGATTTGCTTAAACTGTCCACTCGCCATGTCTCTGAAAGCAATAATCAAATTCATTAAATCTTGCGGTTTTTGTTTGTACTCATCTTTCAGTTTGATAATGATATCCGATTCCTTGTCAGACTCTCTGAACTTTGAAATGTCTTTACCATAAATAGCGGTTCTGATAGCTAATGCCGCCTGAACTGTGCTAATACCTTGTCTCATGGCTTTTTCGCGATCGATATTTACAGTAATTTCGGGTTTGTTTAATACTAAATCCGATTTTAATCCTTCTATCCCTTCAATACCCGAAGTATTTACCAATCTAGTTATTCTTTGACTGATAACAGTTAATGAATCAAACTCCTCACCTGCTATTTCTATACTTACAGGGGCACCTTGAGGTGGTCCACCTTGGTCTTTGTCTACTGTAATTTCAACCCCAGGAATTTTAGGCATTTTAGCACGAAGTGCATCCATTGCAGCCGTTGACGACATCCCTTCTCTTAAATTAAATTGCTTGTATGCCACCGTAATTTTTCCTTTGTGTGGTGTTGTTGTTCTGTCTGGATTTTGCGGATCTCCTGCACCAATTCCCACATTACTAATCACCGATTTTACCATCCCTTGGTATGGTTTTAAGGTGTTATAAACCTTTTTTTCTACCACTTGGGTTATACTATCTGTAACAGAAGCATCGGTTCCTATTGGTAATTTGATGTAGATATAAGTAAAGTTAGGGTCGCCATTAGGGAAAAAATCTACCTTGGGTGTTCTAACTGAGAAGATAAAGAGCGTTAAAAAGAACAAACCAACTAAAGAACCCATTAAATAATAAGGATTGCGCTTAGAAAGTACTGATGTAATAATGGCTTTATATTTGGCAATAAAGGCAGGTATAATTTGGGCTTGAAACCATTTGATTAAAGGCTCTATGCCATAATGGTAAAGCACTATTAAAAGAATTATAAATACAGCAAAGTTACCCAATCCTATGGTTCCGGTAATGTAACCCAAAAGCGCAATAACGCCTATAACAATAATGGTTTTGAAATAATTTTGCTTGAAAGTTTTCTTCACATACTTGTTGTCATCTGTCATAAAATCAACCGCAAATACTGGATTGATTACAAAGGCAACAAACAAGGAAGCAAACAACGTTAAAATTAAAGTAATAGGCATAAACTTCATAAACTCACCTATAATACCCGGCCAAAACAACAATGGAAAGAATGGTGCAATAGTGGTTAATGTTCCTGAAAATACTGGAACTATAACCTCACCTGCTGCAATTTTAGCAGCAGTTTTAATATCATGCTTTCCTTGGTGATAAATACGGTGTGTGTTTTCTATTACTACAATGGCATCATCTACTACAATTCCTAATGATAAAAGGAATGAGAATAACACAACAATATTAAGAGTAAAGCCTAATGAAGGCATTAATAAAATGGCTAATAAAGACGAAATTGGAACTGCTAAACCCACAAATACCGCCTGTTGTACTCCCATAAAAAACATCAATACCAATACCACTAATATAAATCCGATAATTACCGAATTGATTAAATCATTCAACTGATTTTTAGTAAAATCGGCTTGGTCACCCGTTATGGTAATATCCAAATTGCTAGGCAATTTTGTTTTTTTCAATTCGGTGATTTTTTCATCGATTTGTTCAGATGCTGAAATCAAATTTTGACCTGCTCTTTTTATTACACTTAAAGTGATAACGGCTTTGTTATCCAACCTTGCATAGTCTTGTTTTTCTTTTTGTGAAACCAATACATCGGCCAAGTCGCGCAAGTACAAGTGACTGCCAAATGCATTTTTAATAACCATATTTTTCAATTGGTCAACATTTTCAAACTCACCTACTACACGCACCCCTCTTCGCAAATCTCCTACTCTAATTTCACCACCCGATACATTGATATTTTCTTGGGCTATAGCCGATTCAACATCTTGAAAAGTAACATTAGCAGCTTGCATTTTGTACAAGTCAAGGTCTATGTGAATTTCTTTGGTAGGCGCTCCAATAATATCTACTCTCGTTATTTCTTTTAATGATTCTACTTCGTCTTTGATATCTTCGGCATAATCTTTCAATTTGAATAAGTCATAATTTCCTGCCACGTTTATTTGCATGATTGGAAACTCTGAAAACGCAATTTCTTGAACCACAGGATCTGTTTTTAAATCGCTTGGTAAGTCGCTTTTGGCTTTGTCAACCGCATCGCTCACTTTTTGTTTGGCAACATCGGGGTCAACATCGGTATTAAATTCAACTATAACGGCACTAAAATCCTGAATTGAATTACTTGTTACTTTCTTAACCCCCGAAATAGCTTTTACTTGTTTTTCGATAGGTTTGGTTAGTAAATTCTCAACGTCAGAGGGTGTAGTACCGGGATGAATAGTACTAATAAAAATGGTAGGAACTACAATGTCTGGAAATTGCTCTTTGGGTAAACTATTAAAGATGCTATATCCCATTAATGAGATAATAATAGTGAAGATGTAAACAGCGGTTCTGTTCTCAATACACCAACTTGTAAAAGCAAATTGTTTTATTTTTTGTGACATGGTTTCAGTCGTTTGTTATATTAGTTGATGTTTAATTCCTGACCTTCAATTAAATCTTCATTGCCTTCAATAATAATTTGGTCGTCTTTAGATAAACCTTCTGTTACCACAATTTTATCTAAATAAGACATTCCCAATTTGATTATTCTATTGACAGCCACTGTTTTGTTGTTTTGTTTTACAGCAAGCATCACTACATTGTCACCATTGGCCGATTTTTGAATCGCATTTAATGGAATTACTATCGCTTCTTTGATGTTGGCATCGTTTACAGAAATTTTGGCTAACAAGTTTGGTTTTAAATTTTTGATGTTTGATGGCACCTTCACTTCAATTTCAAAAGTTCTGCTACTCGCAGTTACATTAAGCGCAACAAAAGTAATCACTGATTCAAATTCTGTGTTTAAATCGGGAATATTTACCTTTACTTTGTCTCCTTTTTTCAAAAGAGAAGCATAAGAATCAGCCACTTTTGCAGTGATTTTAAGTTTGTTCATGTTTACCACACGCACTCCACCCATTCCTGGCATGGCTGTTTCACCTACTTTTACTCTTATTTCGTCAACTATCCCAGAAAAAGGCGCTACAATTCTGCTCATGGCTATTTGCGACTGAGTAGTTGCTTTGCGTTTTTCCAAAGCTTCTTTGTTATTTTTGGCTTGTAAATATTGAATTTCTGTTCCAATGTTTTGATTCCAAAGGCGTTTTTGTTTTTCGTAAACCAAAGTAGCCAAACTCAATTGATTGTCTATTTCTGCCAAGCTTGTTGCAGCAACCGAATTATCCAATTGAACCAATACTTGACCTGCACTTACATTTTGCCCTTCTACCACATTAACTGCTGTAACCAATCCACCCATTTTTGGATTAACCATTACATTGTCTGTGCTTATTACATCCCCTTGCAAGTCGATGTAATGACTGAAAGAACTAAGCGTAACCGATTCAATTTTTACTTCTTTCTTTTTTACAATTTTAACAGCAGTGTCTAATTTTACAATGTCTAATTCTAGCTTTTTGATTTTTTCTGCCAGTTCTTTAGACTCTTTTTTAAGTTTTGTTAACTCTTTCTTTTTGTTTTCAAGTTCGTTGCTAGCGCATGAGCTTACAAGAACAGAAAAGGCGATGATATACAATAGTTGTTTCATGAGATGGAATGTTGTTGTTTTTTTTAAATATTATAATTTTATGTTTTGTCCTAATGCTACTTGGTAATCTAATTTGGCAACTAGTAAGTCGTATAGGGCGGTTAAATAATTGGTTTGACTGTTTTTTAAATCTTGATTGGCGGTGGTTAATTCCAAGTTACTTCCCACACCTTCTTTGTATTTGATAGTGGTGATGTTTAAAATTTTATTCGCTAAGTCTAAGTTTTCTTTTTGTTGTTCTACATACTCTATGGCTCTGAGGTATTTCATTCGCGATTGAAATACTTCCAAATTCATGTAGTTAGTGGCATTATTGATTGTGTTTTCACTTTTGATAAGTTCTATTCTTGCTTTTTGAATTTTAGCATCGTTACCAAAACCCGAAAAGATGGGTACATTGATTTGAAACGCCATAAAAGTACTTCCAAACCAATTGGTGCGACTGTAATCAATGGTTTCGCCAAAGTTACTTTGTTGATAGTTTAAAGCACCCACTAAATTTGGATATTTACCATATTTAAATCTTCTTAAATTGAATTCATTCAAAAGTTTTTGCTGTTGTAAAATTTGATAATCGGTACGTCCTTTAAGGCTAACACCTGAGCTTGTATCCGAAATCATAAAACGCTGGTTTAACGCATTTAAATCATCAGAAATTTTAATTGGTTTATCTTGCGGAATGCCCATTTTAGCTTTGAGCAATCCAAGCGAAATTTGGTATTGATCATTTAATTTATTGATATTGATTTGCAAATTATTCAATTGCAATTTCAAACGGTCCACATCCAAAGCTTCAACAAACCCTTCTTTGTTTAAAGCAGAAATTTCATTGTATGTTTTTTGTAAAGTTTGGTAAGTGCTGTTTAGTAAACTGCTGTTTTCCTTCACAATAAGCGTCATGAAATAGGTTTTGGCAACGTCTATTTTTACATCCGATTCTGTTTTAGAAGCAATTTTTCTGGACATTTCCGTAAATTCTTTAGCCGCTTTTAAACCAAGAAAATAAGTACCATCTAGCATCAACCAACTTAAATTAAGTGAGGTTTGCGTGGTGTACTTGTTACCCACACGGATTGGGGTAGAAACGCCATTGATAGGGAATACAAAAACAGGTTTTTCAATGTTGTCTTGGTATTGAACCTGACCGCGCAATTGAGGAATCCCTATGGATTTAACTTCCTTAACGGTTTGGTCGGCGATGGCCAAATCGGCATAAGCGTTTTTAACTTGTGCGTTATTAGCAACCGCAAAATCAAGGGCTTGCACAAGCGTAAAAGTAGTAGTGTCGTTGTTTTGATTTTGGGCAAACGCTGAATTAAATAGAGCGTTACCGATAAGAACCGAGGCTACAAAAAAGGAGGGTTTAAGAGTCATAATCTGGGTTTAATATGAGTTTTGGTTTAATAAAGTGGCGTTTTCAGACATAAATTGTTTTCCTTGAGGGGTACAAATAGCATTGAGGTGATAGCTTATCATGTAAGTGTATTTTTGAGTAAAAGGTGTTTTGGCTATAGTTTGAATTTCATCAGACAGGCAAAGGTCAATAAGTCCCATGTAAAAGCCCGTTGTAAGTGGAATGTTTAGGTCACTGCGAAACAAGTTTTGTTCGATTCCTAACTTTAGGTTATCAGATATTTTTTCAAACATGGTGTTTTCGCGGTGTTGTTTAAACAGTTCATAGGTTTCGGCATGGAATTTTTTTAAATCATAAATCAAAGTGGGGTTAACATCTTTATGAATTTGAATCACCATTTCAGCAATGTTTAATATTTGATGTATGGCATTATTTTCCTTGTTAATTAATTGATCAGAAAGACAATCAATGGTGTTAATGTGCGACATGATGGTGTGTTGCACCAATTCATTTTTATCTTTTACAAACTGGTAAAGTGTTTTTTTGGAGATACTTAATTCTTTGGCAACATCATCCATTGTAATGCTCTTTATTCCATATTTCATGAATAATTTTTCAGTGGTAAGGCAAATTTTGTCGAGCATGGATTTGAGGCTGCGAAATAAGCTAAAAATACTGAGGAAACAAAAATGTTTTTCAAAGTTTCCATTGGTTTAGATAAACAGCGTTTTTTTTCGGTTAAAGGAATTTTTGGGCTTTAAAGTGCTGAAAGAGAGGAATTCTAAAACTGTAAATTTGCCTCAGGAATGCAAAAAAGGCACTTTTTTAAAACATTTTTTCACGTATTTATTGAGCGTAGCCGTTTATAAATGCTTATAGTCTTTTACAAATGGATGGCATTAGGTAGTGTGAAAATGAAAATAAATATTTGCAGAGTTAACTTGAATAAAAGTTGACATTTATAGTCCTATATACATGTTAGCAAACATAATAAAACGACATACACATATGAAAAAAATTCTTACAACGG
The DNA here is from genome assembly GCA_044373665.1 of Bacteroidia bacterium. Lineage (GTDB taxonomy): Bacteria > Bacteroidota > Bacteroidia > NS11-12g > UBA955 > JABMMZ01. Next base: position 119,656 of record JBIPNH010000001.1, on the reverse strand, counting down.
TAATGCTTCTTTCTATCACGATTTCCCTATTTGGACAAAATGACGATGGAAAAAAAGTAGAGCTTCAATTCAAGAAAAGAGTATCTTTTTTTGCTGTTGACGACCAATATAATCTTCAAAAAGATACAATATATTATGCTGATGATGGTTTTCGTGTTTTTTCTGGTTATGACATTGAAAAACTTGAAGATGGTAAGGAATGGGTTATTTTCAGATACCCAAATTGGACAGTAAAATCACAAACTCGTGAGATAATTTATCCTCAACAAGAGAAAATACTTCTTGATACTGTTTTCTTGAAATCTGTAAAAGGAAAATTTGACAGCGATACCCTAAGAGAGAAGATTTACAAAGAAATATTAGACTCATTAAATACACTTGCTCTAAAAGAACTTTCAAAAAGACCATTTAGGGTTAGTATCGTTGGACGGAATAATCTGAAAATAGCAATTCCAAAAGAAGAATTTCAAAAATTAGAATTACTGGGATTGGTTACTGATGTTTACTCTTTAAAATGGGGACACTCAACTAAATTAGCGACTGGTTTTCTGACTGTCCCATTTAAACTGAGACCTGCACAAGATTCGGTAAATTTCAATATGACAACTGACATTACATTAGGTGCTTACATTGGAATTAAAAAACGTATATCAAGACAAAATAATTATTTTATAGTTCTCCCAGCGACATTAGGTCTTTCTTATATTAATGTAGGCAACAATCAGACATCCAATGTAAATACAGCAAACAATTCAAGCGTCATTCCTGGTTGGTCTTGGAGTTCAGGTTTAATGTTTGACCTAAATGGATTTAATGTTGGTATTGTATTCGGACGAGATTATGCAAGTGGAGTTGGAAAAGACTGGCTTTACAATGGTAAGACTTGGTATTCATTTTCAATTGGATATTCATTCTTGAACAAATCGGACAAATAATTACGTTTGCTAACAGCCTTAACTGTTCATTGGCAAAGCCGAGACTGTTGCACAACTCTTCCAAAACCTTCAAATTTGAAGCTTTAGGGCAAAAAACAACTTCATTAGAAGCTTTTTAAGACAATTTAATTTCTAAAACTAAAATTATGAGACTTAAAATTGAGGAGCTTAAAATGCAAATAATTGCATTTGATAACAACGTTTTAAAAAAAACAAAAGTTCTCCTTCTTTTAGAGTTTCATTTGCTTTCAAAGACGGACAAGTGATGCGATTTTACAATAATTTTGAGGTTTATTGTGAAAATGCATATCTAAAGCATAAAAAAACCAGCCCTTAACAGTACATTGGCAATAGGCGGGGTTTCTTGCTCCGCAAATGTGTCTGCGGAGCCGAGATGTTAAAAAATCCCCACCTTCGCAAAGTGTCAAAACATTGACAGCAAGCAAAAAAAGACAACCCAGCTAGCAACAAACTAACTGACAATTTAAGATTTAAGAAGTTTAAAATTATTTTGCGGTGAAAAATATGTATTTTTACCGCATATTTTGCGGTGGTAATTATGCATATACACGAAAAAAAAAATTGGACAAACTTTGTTTGGGATAACGACAGGTTATCGCCCATCTTAGCTTCTGTGAGACATTTGCAAGGTCGTTTATTAGGTCGTATGGAAAGTTTAGGTTTCGATTTTATTGAGTGTGCCACTTTAGAGTCACTTATTTTAGATGTTGTAGATACCTCAAGAATTGAAGGTGAAATTTTAAATCCCGAATTGGTTCGCTCGTCTATTGCCCGAAAATTAGGTATTGAAAATGCTGATTTTGTGAAGACCCCACGGAACATTGAAGGAATTGTTGATGTCATTTTAGATGCTACACAAAATTTTGACCAACCACTCACAAAAACACGACTTTTAGGTTGGCATAACTCACTTTTTCAAACAGGGTTTAGCGGTAATCAAAAAATAGATGTTGCAAAATATCGTTCAGGGGGTATGAAAGTAGTTTCGGGCAATTTTGGTAGAGAAAAAATACATTTTGAAGCACCATCAGCCGAAAGAGTTCATCACGAAATGGAACAATTTTTAAATTGGTTAAATAGTGATAACAGTTTAGATTTAGTTCTAAAATCTATTATTGCTCACTTTTGGTTTGTTACTATTCACCCTTTTGATGACGGTAATGGACGAATAGCGAGAGCAATTTTAGATATGTTTTTAGCAAAAAGTGATAACAGTAAAATTCGTTTTTACAGCTTGTCGAATCAAATCTTCAAAGAACATAAATACTATAACAACACGATTGAAAAAGCTCAAAAAGGAACCTCAGACATCACCCCATATTTAGAATGGTTTCTTGGTTGTTTTGAAAGGGCGTTAATAGCAAGTGAAGAAAATTTAGAAATCATTTTGGACAAAGCACACTTTTGGGACAAACACAGGTCAACAAACGTTAACGACAGACAAAGACTTGTCATCAATTATCTGTACGACAATTACAGTAAAGAATTGGGATTTTTACGAACCTCAACTTACGCTAAACTTACCAAATGCTCAACTGACACTGCTTTAAGAGATATTCAAGATTTAGTTGCAAAAGAAATGTTGAAAGCAGAAGACAGTGGAAAGAAAACAAATTATATTATTGTGAGTCCAAAAAATATAAGAATACCGAAAATATCAGATGAAAAAACACCAACATCCAACAACAATGGCGGGTTTAGTACTAAATTGAACAGCAAGTTTTAAAATGAAATTTAGTTCTCCGCATCAATCTAGGCTTAGCCGAGATGGTAAAAATCCGCTTCTTCGCTAACCCCCAAACCATTCCAAATCACCATAAAAAGACCGCAGCTTAAACAACTGACCTTGACAAATTGAAAAACAAATTAAACAAACAAAAATAGAATGGCAACCATTAGATTAAAACGGACAAGTGAATACAACAACCGAATGAGAGATTTCAAAATCTTCATTGACGGTCAACAAATCGGAACAATAGCAAATGGAGAAACCAAAGAATTTCCTACAACCGTTGGACAGCATACTGTAACTGCAAAAATTGACTGGTGTAGTAGTCCAGACCTATTTGTAATTGTCAACGACAATCAGGCAACAACCTTGAAAGTGGGAGGTTTTAGAAGTGGGCAAATAGTAATGCCTATAGGTTTTGGTCTTTTTGTTTTGCATTTTATTTTGTCAAAATTTGCCGACTTTGATTACACAATATTTTTTGCTGCATTATTATTACTTATACCTTTCTATTATTTGACATTCGGTAGAAAAAAATACTTGACATTAGAGGAAATAAATGACAACGAATAACGTTAGAATAAAAAAGCCGAATCACCAACAACATTTAAATATCTAGAGTCTTGCTTTACTGCGGAAGCATCGAAAATAAAATTGGTGTTCGTGAGTATCGATTCCGTAGTTAAATCAATCTCATCTGATCATAAATGCTAAAAATTCCGACTAATGCAAAATTGAAAAAACTAGTATAAATTATCCAAATACTATTGTGATAGACTTAAAATAAAATAATTTGACAATATTTGTAAAATGACACCAAAACAAGAAGAACGCATTAGGACAAAAATAAAACATATAAAGGCAGAACTTTCGGCTGATAAAAAACGTAACGGAGGTTATTATGATGACAGCAAAGGATTTAGATATTTACCAACATCCTTTTATATTCAAATTGGCGACTTTTCTGCTGGATTACGATATACAAAATGGTTTCAAAAAAATTTCCCTGACGACAGTGGTTTACCTGACTTTTTATTCGAGTGGACCATTATACTTTTCAAGACAAATAATCTCAAGGACGCAGAGAAAAAAGCATTTGAAACATTTTGTTCAAACACCTATTTATTTGACAAATTTTTAGGCAAACCAATTATTCCCATAAACAAATACGAAAATTCAAACATTGACATTCCTTCTTACTGTGACTGCCTAAATTATACAAGCGAAAAATCGGAACTTGCAGACTTCAGTGACTGGTTAATAAAATATTTAGCGACTGAAAAATTTATAACTTTAAGTACAAAATTTATAGACATATACAAACAACTAAAAATAGAAAGTAACAAGGAAAAAAGAAGCTATTTACTAAGACAATCAAGACTATTAGAAGTTGAAGTGTGAAGAAAAACTACCGTAAACTTGTCCCTAAACACCATGAATTCCGTTGTACTGAGGGGCCGCTTGTTCGCAAATCCTGCAAACCATTACCTACCCCAAAGAATAGCAACATTCTAAAAAAATTTAATGCTAAGCAAATTAGTATTGTTAGTGTGCCTCCGTTTATAGGTGAAGTACCGATTAGAACCCATTTTAATCTTACACCCCTTCTGTCATTTTAGAGGGTATTAATTGGTTTTAAAACTCTAAAAAAAGGAAATATTTTCACGTATTTATTGAGCGTAGCCGTTTATAAACGCTTATAGTCTGTTACAAATGGATGGCATTAGGAACTTACGAAAATGAGTATGATGTTTGTATAAAATAAACAAATATACCCTGTATGAAATTCATTAAACCACTATCATTTTGCTTTATTGCAACGATCCTATTAACATCATGTGCCAAAATATTTTACAGTCCCGATGCAGAAGAACTGGCTCAGAAACAAAAAAATATTGCGATAATTCCACCCACTGTTTCTATTGCTGCTAATAGAAAAATTGATGCAGACGCAATGAAAGAACAACAAAAAACAGAATCTGTAAACTTTCAAAAAGAAATGTATTCATGGATGTTAAAGAGAAAAATGCAAGGTAAAATAACGCAGGAAATACAAGAACTAGAAACTACTAATGCCTTATTGAAAAAAGCAGGTTATCCAGAAAAACCATTAACATCTTCCGAAATATGTCTTTTACTTGGGGTAGATGGCATCATGACATCAAATTATGGAATGTCTAAACCCATGTCAGATGGAGCAGCAGTGGCGCTAGCAGTTTTAGTTGGAACTTGGGGTGCTACTAATCAGGTGAGTGTATCGTTGAGTATTAGCGATTGCAATAACAAAAAGTTAATTTGGAATTATGATCACAAGTTTAATGGAAGTTTGGGAAGCACTCCCTCAAGTCTGGTTGACGGTTTAATGCGAAATGCCAGTAAAAATATGCCTTACATCAGATAGTTTTATTATTGCAAAAAAAATTCCATTGATTAATAAAAAAGGACTCTGAATATTGGTATGATTGATGGCATGAACTTATTGGAAAAATAGAGCAAGTTGATAAGTATTTAATAAAAGAGTAGTTCGAAATACCAAATTTGTAGATATTGAGGAACTATTTGATAATTACATACCATTACAATAATTATGAAAAATATCTATTTGATAACAGGAATTATCCTTATTACACATTTATTTGGGTGCAAAAAACCTAATGAAAAGACCAAAGTTGTTTATTATGAATTCCTATTAAATAATCAATCCGATAATTCTGTAACACTCAATTTATATAAACGAGATGCTACATTGTACAACAGCACTTTTATCGATTCTAATCAAACTCAACTAATTGATAGCGGAAATTTTTATTTCCCACTTGGAGGTCCAGACTTTTATTTAACAAGTAAAATTGACTCCGCTGAATTTATTTTTAAAGACGGCAAAAAACTTGTTATGCAAACCTATCCTGTAAATGGCGTTTTAGATACAATAAACAATGTAACATTAATAGGTTATTATAAACTTATTAAAGAAACAAATGATAACAGAACATTTTTGTTTACACTAACTCAATCAGATTATTTAAGAGCCAAATAAAACTCCCACCCTATTCCAATCAAATATTGGAATAGGATTTATTAAAAAATCATGTATTAAATTTGTACCCACTAATGAAATATTAAAAACAAACGCCATTGAAATAACCTCTATGAAAAAACTTATACAATTTTTTTTGCTTGCTTTGTTTATACAAAGCTGTGATGTTGAAGATAAAAATGATAAAACAAAATTTGTAAGTTTTGAAATCAAAAATGAAACCAGAATGAACGCATGGAGGGACCAATTAAAATTTAATAAACCTGCTGGTGTAACAGATGCATTAATTGATGAATTGTTTTTAAATTATACACCTCTACAATAACTATTTATGAAATACTTTTTAATAATTTCAGCTTTTTTATCCATTATAATTCAAAGTTGTGAAGATGAAGATAGAAATGTAAAATCAATGAATTTTAGATTTTTTGTAAAAAATGAATCTTTAAGAAATCTTACTATTTATTTTTATTATCCCAATAATGATTTGTATAAACAAATATCAATTAGTTCTAATGATTCTACAATAGTAGATGAGGGAAACATTTCTCCTGTTGGAGGTTCTACATTTTCTTTAACTAATTCATTAGATTCTGCTATTATTTTATTTGCTGATGGCAAAAAATTAATCCAAACTTTTTATGAGAGAGGTAATAATGATACAATAAACAATGTGCTTTCTTCTATGCATTATAAAAGTCTTACACCAAATGAATCCATCAAAAACCAATTATTCATTTTAACTGAAAACGATTATTTAAGAGCAAAATAAAACTCCCATCCTATTCCAATCAAATATTGGAATAGGGTTTTAAAAATGAAAAATCAATATTTAAAAATCAATATCGAAAACAGACTCCACAAAGTTTATAGATTACCTACTTTAAGTACAGAACTTAAAGGTAATATTAGACCACAAGGCGTTACGGATGCTCAAATTGATAATTTAATTAACTCTTTTTAAAATGAAAAATATTTTATTTATTACAGCAATTTTAATAACGTCTTGTATTAAGGAGGAGGGTTCTATTCGATACATGGGTTATTTAAAAAATTCAACAAATAAGAAAGTAGAAATAATTTCTTATAAAACATTTTCGAATAATATTGGTGGATTTGATTATGTCAACGACACATTTTATTTATATGCCAAACAAGAGCTTTTGGTTTATGACAATCCGATTAAAATGGATAAAAAAACAATAACTAAAACTGAAGTGATGTTTGGAGATTCTTTGAAGGTTAAATATAATGATTCTTTTACAATCACTCATTATGGAAATAAATTACCAAGTATTCTAACAACTCCAAATTATTTACTATCTTCAAATAGAAATATGTTAAATACTGATAATTATAACATACAAGAAAACAAAAAAAGAAACAAAATAACCAATAGAAAAATGGTTTTTATTACCAACGAACAAGACTTTTTGGATGCTAAACAATAAATTAAACACCAAGCAAGAAATTTTTGATGCCTTGCAGCCAAATATTGTTAGTGTACCTCAGTTTAGAGATGAAGTACTGATGCGAAATAATTTTAAAGAACAATTGCCAATGGGCGTTTTATTTGGAGATTATGGGTTTTGAAAAACAAAATTTAATAACAATAGTAGGCTTAAGCCTACTATTGTTTTATTCAGCTTGTGAAAAAAAATGCGTTAAGCACTATTACCCCATTGTTCCTATAAACATTATTGCAAAAGCTGATACGATAGAATTATCAGATTCAATTATTATTTATGCCAATCAAGCTAATTATTATCAAGATTTTTATACCAATGAATATACCAATTTTAGTAATTATAATTTAAAATTATCTTTACATACTCTCGAATATTATAATACCAATAAAAACATTTTAGAAGAAAGTAATAAGTTAACTTACGCATTTGATATAAATAAATATGGGAATTTAAAACCAATTAATGAATCTATTTTGATAGAATATCTATTAATAAACGATTCTATGAATTTCTATCTAAATCTAAAACCAATAAAAAAAGGATTATTTAGTATATGTTTTAATTCATTAATTCATTCTAGATTAGTAAAAAAAGAAAAAATCACAAATTCAGAATGTGATGAAAAATTTGAAGGGATTATGGCAAAAATTAACAATGGCAATATTAATAAAAACTTAACAGCTCAATATGATACTACCTATTTCCCAGTTGGTAAAACCTCTCAATACACCTTCTTTGAAAACAATTCATGTTTCTACATTTATGTCAAATAATTTTAAAGAACAATTACCAATGGGCGTTTTATTTGGAGATTATGGATTTTAAAACTATCCAAAAATAAAATTATTTTCACGTATTTATTGAGCGTAGCCGTTTATAAACGCTTATAGTCTGTTACAAATGTGTAGCATTAGGTGATTTCATTCTTCTAATTCATATTTGTAAAAACATTAATTAAAAAACAATATGAGTAGTTTAAGAAATCGTGTTATTTTAATCGGTCGTGTAGGTGCACAACCTGAAACCAAAACACTTGAAAACGGCAGTCAATACACCCGCTTTAGTATTGCCACTTCGGAATCGTACAAAAATGACGAAGGTGAAAAAATAGAAGACACCCAGTGGCACAATATTATAGTGTGGGACAAAAAAGCGGAAATAGCCCAAAAGTATCTGAAAAAAGGTAGTGAAGTCGCTATAGAAGGTAAACTCGTTAATAATAATTACACTGATAAAGAAGGAAATAAAAAATACACAACGGATATTGTGGTGAGTGAATTATTACTCATAGGTGATAAAAAAGATTAAAATGTGGTGCTAATAATTAATATGGTTAAAAAATACCCCTCTTTCTGAGGGGGTTTTTATTTTATGAATATTAACACATCCTTATTTCAATACCGCTCGTACCACTCAAACTTATTTTGCACTATTTGCGTTTTTTCTTTTTCCAAATAATCTAAAAATGCCAATGAAACAGGTGAGTGTTTTTTAGCCTTTAACCATATCAGTCGCCACGTGGTGGTTATCGGTAACCCTTTTATCGGTATAATCTGCAATTCATTGTTGTGTAACTCATTCTTAATTCCAATTAATGGCATTATGGAATAACCTAAACCTGCTAACAAAGCCTGTTTTACAGCCTCATTTGAGGTCAGTTCCATTTTTTTCAAAACCGAAATGTTATTCTTATTAATGAAATTTTCCATCGTTTGCCTTGTCCCTGAACCCTTTTCTCTAAATATTAAAGACAATCCCTCAAATAACTCATTCACCGCTTGTACTTTCTTGAACTTTCGTTCTGTATTCCCTACCAAATACAACTTGTTTTGCATCAATTCCATTTGTTCTATCTCCAACGTACTCGGCAATATAGAAACCAAGGCAAAATCAACCTCATTGCTTTCCAAACTTTCAACCACCTTATTCTTGTTTGTTACATCCATTAACAGTTCAATACCTGAGTGTTGTTTCATAAAATCAGTTAAAAAATAAGGCATTACATATTTACCTGTGGACACAACTGAAATTTTCAACCGCCCTGTTAGTTGCCCTTGATAAGCCAAAGTTTTGTAATTGATAGCATACACCTGATTGAGGATATTTTCTGCCGAAACCGCTATCTCTTTCCCAAAGTCGGTAATGAAAATTTTTCTCCCTAATACTTCTGTCAATGGTATTTCAAACTGGTCTTGAAAATTCTTAAGTTGAATAGAAACCGCAGGCTGTGTTAAATGGAGCTCCTCTGCTGCCTTAGTCACACTTTGGGTTTGTACTATTTTTAAGAAAATACGGAGTTGATGGAGGGTATAATTCATAAATATATTTTATGGATACTATTACAAAGATAAATAAAAACTTATTAATTAATGACTTTAAGTTTGCAGCAATCAATTCACATTTAATTACAAAATGACAAAAATTACAATTGCAAAAGGAGATGGAATAGGTCCTGAGATAATGGATGCTACCTTGGAAATAATCACAGCTGCAGGTGCACAATTGGAAATAGATGAAATAGAAGTCGGCGAAAAAGTATATTTAGCAGGGAATACTTCGGGTATAGCTGCTGAGGCATGGGACACGATAAGAAATAATAAGATCTTCTTGAAAGCACCGATTACAACCCCGCAGGGTGGTGGTTACAAAAGTTTGAATGTGACTACTCGTAAATTTTTGGGCTTATATTCCAATGTAAGACCATGCATGAGTTTACATCCTTTTGTAAGCACCAAACACCCTGTGATGGACCTTGTTATTATCAGAGAAAATGAAGAAGATTTATATGCAGGTATTGAGCATCAACAAACAGATGAAGTGGTTCAATGTCTTAAATTGATAAGCAGGCCCGGTTGCGAAAAAATAGTGCGTTATGCGTTTGAATACGCTAAACAACAAAACCGTAAAAAAGTAACGTGTTTTACCAAAGACAATATCATGAAACAAACCGATGGACTATTCCACCAAGTGTTTGATGAAATTGCCAAAGAATATCCTGAAATAGAAAACGAACACTGGATTATAGACATTGGGGCGGCTAAAATGGCTGACACGCCTGAAGCTTTTGATGTCATTGTTATGCCGAATTTGTATGGCGATGTGTTGAGTGATGTTGCTGCGCAAATAACGGGGTCTGTTGGTTTGGCAGGCTCTGCTAATATTGGTGAAGAATGTTCCATGTTTGAAGCCATACATGGGTCAGCACCTCGTCGTGCAGGACAAAATTTAGCTAATCCTTCAGGCTTACTTCAAGGGGCTATCATGATGTTGAACCACATTGGTCAATCGGATGTGGCTGAAAAAGTTCAAAATGCTTGGCTCAAAACTTTAGAAGATGGCACACATACTTACGATATTTACAAGGAAGGTACAAGTAAACAAAAGGTAGGTACCAAAGAATTTGCACAAGCCGTAATTGCTAATATTGGTCAAAAACCATCTTTATTAAAACCTGTTAACTACGCCAACAATGCAGCATTAAATCTGCCTAAATACAGTCGTAAAACAGCCAAAACCAAAACCCTTGAAGGAGTCGATATTTTTGTACATTGGGCCGGCACTGACCCTAATGAATTGGCTGAAATGATTAAAAAAATAGAAACCAATGACATTCAATTAAGCATGATTACTAACCGCGGTATCAAAGTGTGGCCTGATGGATTTAAGGAAACCTTTTGTACCGACCATTGGAGATGCCGCTTTAAACCTACAGCCGGCAATTCTATTGACAAATCGAAAATTATAGTGTTACTTAACAATGCTTTAATCGAAAATATAGACACCATTAAAACCGAAAATCTATATTCTTTTGATGGTAAGGCAGGATATTCTCTAGGTCAAGGTCAATAAATAAATAGACTATGAACATACAACTCATTGAAGGGCAATTTAACAAAAAAGAAGCATTGGAGTTGATTACTCAAATGATTCATATAAAAATTAAGTTTCACGAAAACAAAATCAATAATAACAGCAATGAAGAGGATGTTAAATACCGTGAAACCAAAATAAAAAATTTACAAAAGGAGTTGTTTGAACTTAAATATTATTTAGACAATAACGGCAACTCAGTTCAACTTGAGGCTCATGTTGTTGCTCAATAGTTTGGCGCTTTAAAATGCGTTAAATTCACCATATTGATTTTAATGTGCATCTCGTTTGCTTGTAGTGAGCAAGCGGGTGCCATTAAATTAAATCACACAAAATAACCCCAATATTTAAATAAAAATGGAATCCTACAAAATTCAAATTTTGGAAAGCGTCATAGTATTTTTTACATTTGTAACAATCAAGTTATTGATTAAATATTTTGTGAGAATGACTGTTTTAAACTCTTATTTCAAAAATGTAGAACGAAAAGATATTTTAAAAATTATCAATCTTTTTCTGTTTGTCATTTTTTGTATTATTATGATAGCTATTTGGAGTGTGAAACAAAGTCAAATTTTGGTTTTTTTGAGTTCAATACTGACTGTTTTGGGAGTGGCATTGTTTGCTGAAATGTCTATACTTTCTAACCTTACTGCTTGTGTCATTTTATTCTTTCAGCACCCTATCAAAATAGGTGATACTATCAAAATAACGAGTGAAGGGCGGGAAATAGAAGGTGAGTTAGTTGATATTTCCTATTTTTTTATTTTCATTAAAACCCCTAACAAAGGCACTTTAACCATTCCAAACTCACTGTTACTTAAGAGCTCTTTTTTGATTAAAGACAATAACGAACTATAATAACTAATGGGGCAATTACAACAAAGAATAGTCGGTTTATTTATTCCTTTAGTGGTTCCCTTTTTTGCACTTTCACAAGGCATGGACCTTGGCACTTGGAATGTTTTAAACGTTAAGTATAAACACAGCAAACAGTTGAGCTTTTTTGCTGAGGGACAGTTGCGCTCCTTGAAAACATACAATCAATTTCACTATCACGAATATAAGGGAGGTGTTAATTTCCATATACACCAATCGGCAGTGTTTACTTTGGCGGCAGGCAGTTACCAAACCTACAAAGAAGGTGGTAATTTTGTGTTGCCCAAAAATAACGACGAATTCCGTTTGTGGCCACAAATAGTATTAACCCAAAAATTCACCCATTTTAAAATAGAACAGCGCTACCGTGCTGAAATGAGATGGACAAACAACGGATACAGAAATCGCTTTAGATACCGCTTAGGCATTGCTTACCCTTTTGGGAAAAAAGCAAACGGCGATAAAGCATTTCAACTGAACCTAAACAATGAGCTTTTTTTTACAGACCGCGAACCCTATTTTGAACGCAACAGAATTCAGTTAACGCTTAACTACAAACTATCTCAAAATGCCAGTATCCAAGCAGGCTATTTACACCAATTCGACTACCGCATCAATGATGAAACTGGTCGCGATTTTATGGTAATTGGCTTTTACTACGAGTTCTTAAATAAAAAGATGACAAAGCAATAGAATAATTCTTCTTACAGCTTTCTGAGTCAAAGTGTTCAGTTTGTTAGTTTAGAAAAGATATTATTTTGTAGTAAATTTTGGAAATAAAAAAAGGTTGGCTTTTTAGCCAACCTTTTTAAATTATAATCTAATAAAACTTAGTTTGACTTCACAAACAAGTAACGTAGAGAGTCTTGTTCGTTGCGAACATTGACTATGTATAAACCTGACGACAAATGACTCACATCAATTTTAGCCATTTCTGAAACTTTACCTTCAAACAATAGCTGACCTTTTAAATCTGTAATTTGGAAGTCTAAATCTTTGCCTGTTGTGTTCGTCAAATTCATGAAATCAACAACCGGATTTGGATAAATTTTGATATTCTTTGCTAAACTCAAAGTTTCAACATTGGTTAGCGCTTTGAAACGTACAAACTTAATATTAAACGGCAACACAGCGATTAATGAATCATGTTTTTCTTGGTAAGCTTTTACTGCCCATTTCAAGCTAACAGAGTCACCTAAAGTTACACCCAAACCAGCCAATGCACTACTGATAGCACCTGAAGTTAATGTTAAATCGTTGTTCTTACCATTGTTATTAGATTGTAAGGTCAAAAGAGGTGTTTTGAAGTTACCACTTGGTAAATCTAAAACCCAAACATAACGGGTAGCACCAGTTGATTTTTCCCAAGTAATGGTAATTGGAGTTGGATCTGCATCTTTTACTACAACACGAGAATTGTTAGCAGGAGTAAGCAAAGCAAAAGGTGAAAGTTTAGGGAAAATAGCATCTAGACGTGCATTCAATAATTGAATTCTAGTATCTCCCATAACTGATGTATCTCTTACCTTGTAAGCTTTTAATGAAGTATTGTGTTTTGACAACATGTATTCAGCAAAGGCATCTTGTTCTCTTCCTATAGAGGCGAATGATGAAGTACCTACCGATTTAATAGCAGTATCTAAGTCAACTCTTCCTCTAACTACTGATGGGAAAGGATAATTGTCACCACCAACACTTGAACCAGAAAAAGACGGGTTAGCAAGGAAGTTCAAAGTTACCATTTTGTAGATTCTAGAGGTATCTCCAACAAGTTTACCATACTTAACGAGGGTATCAGTAGATTTACCGATAGAATCAATGATTACCATTGACCAAATTTTGTTACCACTTGCTTTGGTTGTATCATAACTAAATGAAACACCACCTACTTGTGGAAACTGACCTGGAGTAAGTCCTGGTTTTGATGCTGATATACCATGTTCAATTAAACGTTTAACACCTGAAGCAGACACATTGACAATAACAAGACTGTTATTAAATCTTAATGAATTTTCAACATCAAGTTGAGAAACATCACCTGCAGATTTATTAGCCGAAGAATTGGCTTGAGTTTTTTCTAAGATAACATTACTTCCAACTGAATTTACATAACCTATTGCAGAACGAATACCTCCACCATTTTTCAGAGAGATAGTTACTTTTGGATCATATTTTTTTGCATACCATAAGTTAGCATCAGAAGACAAATTACCTAAATTAGTTTCTTCGGTTCTTACGGCATTTCTTCTGCCTTCTAAAAACACATTTGATTTACCAATTACATTGCCATCCTTAGCTGCAATAACTACACCTACTGCTCTACACAAGGTTAATACGTTGGCGCCCTTTGTTCCTGTAGCAAAAGCGTTGCTAGTTCCCCAAAGTGCTTTTACAGTTACTGAATCTGAAGCATAAACTCCGTTGACGTTCGAATCAAGTTTGTCTATTAACAATTTACCATTGGCATCGAAGTCACAAACAAAACGACCAACATATTTCCACTCACTAGTGGTGTTTAAAATTACCATTGGGTCGTTTGACTTACTTTTGGCAAATATTGGATATTTTTCAGTAGCAACATGTCCTGCAATTAATCTATCATTTCCATCGGCAGTGTAAGCATGGTTTCCTCCAGAAATAATGATGTCAACATTGTTCAACAATGGAGCTAATGCTTTCTCATTGGAAATTTGTTGTAAGTGTGCAAGTAAGATAATTTTATTTACCCCTTCTTTTGCTATTAAAGAGTCGATAACGGGTTGAAGTATCGCTGCAAGTGCTGGCATATCATCCGCTTGAGGACCTTTTACAGTGGTTAATCCTGGAGAGGATATTTTAGCTAAAGCTTGAGTAGTTACACCAACAACACCAATTTTTTGGCCATTGCGTTCAATAATAATCGACGGTGCAATTCCTTTTTTCTGTGAATTAGCGGTGATATTAACTGGTGTTCTAAAGGCAGTATCTCTTAAAATTTGATTGGTAAATAAATAGTTTAAATTGGCATCGTTACTAAAATCAAGATTAGAACTTACGAATGGAAATTGTGCACCCAACCATCTTTTATCAGCACCGTTACTTCTAATGTCAACACCTATTTGTCCGTTTAAATCGCCTGTTCCTAAATCAAATTCATGATTACCTAATGCAGAAGCATTGAAACCGATAATATTCATTATTGCAATATCTGGACGACCTAATGCAGGTCTTTGTGCTTGAGTGCCTTTATAGTATGAAGAGGCAGTTGATCTTAATGGTGTTTGCATAGATGGGTCTTCACCAGCAGACAAAAATGGACCAGGAAGTACATTGTCGCCTGAAGACAAAATCAACGTATTATTATGAAGATCTTCGAGTTTGTCAACAATAGCTGCATAATTAGGTGCATCAACTACCGCTGATACTCCACTTTCCATATCAGAAGAGTGTAATATTTGCATTTGAAATGCACTTTTTCCGTTTAATTGAATAATAGCAACCGAACCTGAAACTTCGTTAGAAACCAAAAGCAAATCTTGTCCATTTGGACTTTGAGATTTAGGGATGAAAACCAAACCTTCAGGGCCTAAATCACCAACTGTTCCTAAATTACTAGCGCTTGGTGTTACAGAAAAGTTACGAGTATTGATATAGTTTACAAAATATGGGGATTTTGGATTAGTGATATTATAAATCATTATACCACCAATTCTTTCTAAACCAACAAAAGCATAAGTAGAATCTAATATTTTTCCAATAGTCACCGCTTCAGGCTCAGGACCTTTGTCGTCACTTCTAGAATCTATTGTATTACTTGTATGACTAGCATTAAAATTAGAAGGGAATAAGGTTGCTATTTTTTGCTCAAATTGATCCTTACTATCCCACGCTAGTTTGCCGGTTACTGAGTTCCAAACCGAAAAAGAACGTGCGCCATAACAAAATGCAGAATCATATTTCCCGTCTTTATTAAAATCACCAAATGCCTTAGTAAGGTTTAATCTACCCATAGCACTTGTTGCTTTTAAAGCCGCCACATTAGCAGCACCACCAAACTTAGCGGTGTCTACAATGTAAGCCGCATTTCCAAATCTAATTTCTTCATTATTTGCTGATCCCCAATCGGCTCTTGCATCACCTTCATTGGCAGTCAATAAAAAAGTAGTATCACCTACTTTATAACTTGCAATAGCGTCGGGCATAAACATACCAAACACTGGAAAATTTCTAATATTTATAGTACCTCCATTGTCGGTAGCATCTATACCATTACCTGATAAACTATGGTCTTTAAAACCCAAAGGTATCAATTTGGTTACTTTCGCTGTAGTTAAGTCAATTACTGCAATACAATTGTTTTCTTGACAAGTTGCCCATGCTGTTTTAGAATCTTCCGATACTGTAATATATTCAGGCTCTAAATCTTCTGCTATGGTTGAGTTACGTAAAAATGCACCCGCAGCTTGAATTTTTCCAGTGATTTTAATTTTCCAGTCAATAGGTGTTCCGTTGAAATCTGTAAAACCAGCAGTTTTTACATCAGCTTGAGTAAGGGTTGAAAAACCTTTTGAAATATCTATAATACTGATAGAACCTTCACGGTCGATAGTATAATCGTCGTTTGGCTCACCTTCGTTAGCCACCAATACCATTTTACCATTTGGAGAAAAAGTTAACATATCTGGGTTAGCACCAACATCTACCTTGTTTATATAAGCTAAAGTAGAAGCATTGAAAAATACCACATGTCCATTCTCTGTTTTACCCAGACTATTAATAACAGTTGCTGCTAAAACACCGTTCAAGCAGGCAATTGAGGTCAAATCCCTTCCATATGATTTAATGGAAATGGTACTGATTTGAACAGGATTAGCGGGTTTGCTAATGTCTACAACTTTAATACTTGTGTCAGGTCCATTCAAAACAAACATTCTTTTGCTTATAGCATCGTATGCCGTTATCTCTGCAGCAGCTTTGTCATAAATCCCAGTTGAGTACCTCCCAATAAATTGGGGATTAATCTGGGCTTGTGCTCCCGTTACCACTAAAATTAATAGCGATAGAAGCATTAATTTTTTCTTGTACATTTTTTTCATTTTATTCTTTTTTGTGTGCGACAAAATTAATTTCTTGTCGTTAGCGGTAGGTTGTAAGTATGTTATGATTGGATAAATTAATCGGTCAGTTTGTTAATTTAAACTTATAAATTTTCATTTACTTTCACTCAAATGTTATTAAAGTATTAAATCCTAAAAATTGGTCGCTTTGTCTTTGTTTGTATTTCCTATCACTATTTTACCTCTCATTCCAATGTGTCCAAACATTTTAACCTTAACAAGTGTTTAATTCTAACTTGATTTAAATGCGACATGGAAGAATTAATTCCCTTAAAAATTAGAAAAAAAGCGCCCTCTTTTACTCTGCTTGACAAAAAACAAGCCTTGTCTAGCCTTACACCCGAAAATACAGACCGAGTAATAGAAATGGCGTGGGAAGACAGAACTCCTTTTGAAGCTATCTTAATGCAATTTGGTTTGACAGAATCTGATGTTATTCAAGTAATGCGCAAGGAACTTAAACGCAGCAGTTTTAACCTGTGGCGCAAACGAGTAAATCAAGGGGTTAGTCAGAAACATCTTAAAAAAAGAAATCCAGATATCACTAGACACAAATGCACGTTGCAAAAATCTATAACGGGTAATAAAATATCCAAAAGATAATGTTGACTAATTACCACGATATCATTCATCAGATTGACCAAATTGATCCAATCCAATACGGCAAAACCAGAAACTATTTGAATGGTGCTGTTACGCGTTTATCTCCGTACATTTCTCGTGGTGTTATTTCAACCAAACAAGTGGCTGAAAGTGTTTTGAGTAAAGGTTACTCCCCTCGTGAAATTGAGAGTTTTTTAAAAGAATTGGCTTGGCGCGATTATTTTCAATTGGTGTGGCAGGAACTTAAGTCAAACATTAATAACGATGTAAAACAAACTCAGCCTAATATCAGCAACTACCAAGTTCCACAAAGCATTGTAAGTGCAGAAACGGGAATAGAAGCCATAGACAAAGGAATACTTTCTCTGTATGAAAATGGATACATGCACAATCACCTTAGAATGTATGTGGCTAGTATCAGTTGTAATATTGCCCAATGCCATTGGCTACAACCTGCCAAATGGATGTATTACCATCTGTTGGATGCCGATTGGGCAAGCAATGCCCTAAGTTGGCAATGGGTAGCCGCTAGTTTCAGTAAGAAAAAATATTACGCCAATCAGGAGAATATTAATAAATACTGCAATACCAATCAACGCCATACCTTTTTGGACCGAACATACGAAGAACTGCCTAATCTCGCTATTCCCGAAGTGCTAAAAGTGACGAATGTGCCAGAATTAACAACCATTTTACCAAAAAGTGAAGAGCTCCATATTCAAAGCTCTTTACCCATATACATTTACAACTTTTATAATTTAGATCCCAAATGGGATGAAAACTTGGAGGCTAATCGCATATTGTTATTGGAACCCGAGCATTTTATGGAGTATCCAGTCAGTGAAAAAACCATTCAATTTGTTCTTGAGTTATCGAAAAACATCAAGGATTGTCAAGTATACGTAGGCTCATTCGAATCCTTACATCAACTCTATACCAATCAAACTTTTCATTACAAGGAACATCCTTTAAATATAAATTACAAGGGCATTCAACACGAAAGAGATTGGCTATTTGAAAATATAAAAGGGTATTTTCCTTCTTTTTTTAGTTTTTGGAAACAAGCCGAAAAGCAATTAAAAAAACGCGATTAAATTAGTATGGACTTTAAGCAACACATTAATATTGTTTGGTTAAAGCGTGACCTCCGTTTACAAGACCATTTACCATTTCATTTGGCAGAACAAGAACAACTTCCTTACTTGATTATTTTTGCTTTTGAACCCTCTGTCATAGATTATCCTGACACCAGTTTAAGGCATTTGCAGTTTCAATACCACAGTATTTTATATCTCAACAAAAAACTAATTACTATAGAAAAACAAGTGATCATTTTTCAGTCAGAGATAATTCCAATTTTAGAAGAAATAAACAAGCAATTCCATATTAAAACCCTATTCAGTTACCAAGAAAGTGGCATTCAACTGACCTATGAAAGGGATAAAAAAGTAGCGGCTTATTGCAAAAATGAAGACATTACATGGACAGAATGTCAACGGGATGGCGTAGTAAGGGGGATTAAAAATAGAGAAAGTTGGGACAAAAATTGGTTTGTTGCCATGCATTCGCCTTTACTCATAAATTCGTATAAAATCAGTGAAACACTATCCTTTAAAAATCCATTTCCATTAGAAAATAAGTTGCAAAAACAGCTTGAAGAATATTCTGCACAATTCCAACCTGCTGGCGAGGACTATGCCATTAAATACCTTAAAAGTTTTGTAAACGATAGAGGGAAAAACTATAGTAAACATATCAGTAAACCCCTTGAAAGTAGGCATAGTTGTGGTAGAATATCGCCTTATATTAGTTGGGGAAATTTGAGTGTTAAACAAGCGTATCTATTTGTGTTAGACCATGCACAAAATTCGCCTTACAAATGGGCCTTTTCAAATTTCTTAACCCGCTTAAAGTGGCATTGTCATTTTATCCAAAAATTTGAGATGGAATGTAGTTACGAAACACAATGTGTAAATAGTGGATATGAGGTATTAAACCACAGTAAAAATGAAGATTTTATAAATTCATGGAAACGAGGTGAGACAGGCTTTCCGCTTATAGACGCTTGCATGAAATGCTTAGAAAAAACAGGATGGATTAATTTTAGAATGCGCGCTATGCTTGTGAGTTTTTTTTGCCATCATCTCGACCAAGATTGGCGTAATGGCGTGTATCATTTGGCTCAACTTTTTTTGGACTACGAACCAGGTATCCATTACCCCCAGTTTCAAATGCAAGCAGGTACTACGGGCATAAACATCATTAGGATATATAATCCCGTAAAGCAAAGTTTGGAACACGACCCCAAGGGAATTTTTATAAAACAGTGGTTGCCACAACTGAGTCAAGTTCCCGAAAAATACATTCATCAACCCGAACTAATGCCCTTGCTCGAACAGCAATTATGTGGTGTTATCATAGGGGAACACTATCCCAAACCAATTATTGAAGTTGAAAATGCTGCAAAAGTAGCAAGAGATAAAATATGGGGGCATAAGAAAACAGATGTAGTAAAAAAAGAAATCAATAATATTATCAAAAAACACACCCGTAACAAAACTAAAACCAAGATAAATAAAACTGATATTAAATTGATATAATAGTTGTAAAACTGATACCCTATTGTCTGACAATAGAAAAAAGAAGTAATGATGAAAAAAAAGATAGCAAAATCTAATTTACCCGAAAAGCCTTGTTTGGTTTGTGGCAGGAATTTTACTTGGCGTAAAAAATGGGAAAAGGGTTGGGACGACGTTAAATATTGTAGCGATAAATGCCGAATGAATAAAAACACAAGTATAAAACTAACAAATGCTTAAACTATTTCTATTATTTCCACACCAACTCTTCAAGGAAATAGACCTATTGAAGCAATTCGATAAAATTTATTTGATAGAAGAGTCTTTGTTTTTTTCACAATACAAATTTCACAAACAGAAATTGGTTTTGCACCGTGCAAGCATGAAATACTATGAAAACTATTTAACAGAAAACAACATTTCAGTTGAATACATTCAAGCAAAAGACACAGCGAGCGATGTAACGGAACTCATAAAAACATTAGAACTAAATAAAACAGACACAGTCCATTATTACGATGTTTGCGACAATTGGTTAGACAAAAAAATTAAAAAAGCTTGCCACAAAAAACAGCTTAATTATCATCAATATACCACGCCATTATTTATTAACAGTGAAACCGATTTAAGCAACTATTTTAGCGAGAAAAGCAAATATTTTCAAACCGATTTTTACATTCAACAAAGAAAGAAATTGGGACTATTGCTCGACCCACAACAAAAGCCTATAGGAGGAAAATGGAGTTTTGATGCCGAAAACAGACTCAAGTTTCCTAAAGACAAAACACCACCTATTGTTAAATTTCCTAATCAAAACCACTATTATCAAGAGGCAATAAACTATGTAAATACCAACTTTGGACACCATTATGGTGAAATAAATTTGCAAGTAATATATCCTACAACACATGCAGAAAGTGAGGCTTGGTTGAACGAATTTTTAGAAACCCGATGGGCCGATTTTGGGCAATACGAAGATGCCATAGTTGGTAACGAATTGGTTTTGAATCACAGTTTACTGACTCCTATGTTAAATATTGGATTGTTAACCCCTTTACAAGTTATAGAAACCAGTTTGCAATATGCAGAACAGAACAACATTCCCTTTAACAGTGTTGAGGGTTTTGTAAGACAAATTATTGGTTGGCGAGAGTTTATCAGAGGCATTTATGTAGTAAAAGGAACCGAAGAAAGAACGTGTAATTATTGGCAATTCAATAAAAAAATACCTGCATCATTCTACAATGGAACTACAGGCATAGAACCGATAGATGTTGTTATCAAAAAAGTATTAAAAACAGGCTATTGCCACCACATCGAAAGGTTAATGATTTTGGGTAATTTTATGCTCTTAAATGAGTATGATCCCGATGAGGTTTACCAGTGGTTTATGGAATTGTTTATAGATTCCTATGATTGGGTAATGGTTCCGAATGTATATGGCATGAGTCAGTTTGCCGACGGAGGATTGATGGCAAGTAAACCCTACATAAGTGGCAGCAGTTATGTGTTAAAAATGAGTCATTACAAAAAGGGCGATTGGTGCGACACTTGGGATGCTTTGTTTTGGGAATTTATGAACAAGCAGAGGGCCTTTTTTTCGTCGAATCCACGATTGGGTATGTTACTAAAAACTTACGACAAAATGAGTGAGGAAAAAAGAAACAATTACAAACAAGTAGTTGCCACGTTTAATGTAAAAATGGAAAGTTAATAAGAAATATTGAAACAAGCTTAATTTGAATATTGAAACAAATAAATAGTTTGCATTTGCATCAACTTTTGCATTGATTTGTAATAAGTTAATATTTTAAAAATAAACTTAATTATTGATATCAATTAAAAAACTATGGCATCAAACATTAGACTGTATCATAAAAACAACAAACAACAATGCTTAGACACTTTTAAAAGCAATGTGCCTGATTACTTTACAGAAGGTGAAATAAGTGAGTTTGAAGCATTTTTAGACCGATTAGAAACCGGTATTTCCAAAACACAATTTTATGTCATAGAAGATGAAAACAGAATAGTGGGTTGCGGTGGATTTGGCTACAAAGACAATAAAAATATTATTTCATTGGCTTGGGGCCATATTCACAAAAATGAGCATAATAAAGGGTTGGGGCAACAATTATTGAATTACCGATTGGCACTCATAAAACAAATGTATCCTCAGTTAACATTAACAATTGATACCACGCAATTTTCATATGGATTTTACAAAAGAAATGGATTTAGATTATTAAAAATTACAGAAAATTATTACACAGAGGGAATGCATAGGTATGATATGGAATTGACTAAATAATGTTTGAATTTATCGTCTACCAATTTACATAGAACAAATAGAAATGATAGACACTTCCAATTTCAATTAAAGCTTAATAATGACAAAACACTAAATATTGTATGCCTATTTTAGTCGTTAAACTTTTCATTAAATTACTTTTTTCTTAATTTGGAAAATAATATTTGTATTAGTATTATTGTAACGCACTAAAAGGTAAAACTATGACTACTGATATTCTTTTCCAGATTTCTAACTTTGTTGCGTTAATTAGCTGGTTGATTCTTATTGTTTTTTCAAAAAGTCAATTTGTAATAAGTTATTTAAAATACGCAATTGTTTCTACACTATGTATTGCTTACTTGGTGTTAATTATTCCTAATATCCATTTGTTTAATCCTAACTCTTTTTCTACTTTGGAAAATATCTTAAACATGTTTAAAGCAAAAGAGGCTTTAGTGGCTGCATGGATTCATTTTTTGGCTTTCGATTTATTTGTTGGAATCTATATCGTAGATACAGGAAATAAAAAAGGAATCTCGAGATGGAAATACACCCTTTGTCTGCCCGTTACCTTTATGTTTGGACCAGCAGGTTTATTGCTTTTTTACATTATCAAAATTCCAAGAGCTATAAATAGTGCAAGGATTTAATACCGCACCTCAAAAATATCTAGTAAAACATAAAAGTCATTTCAAATTGATGCATTAAATCATACTATTTGAAATTATAAACTCAATAAATTAATAACCCATGAAAAATAAATTAAACCATTTCTTTATGTCTGCCGTTGTTGTAACTTCTCTCTCTGCTTGTAGCAACCTAAGTACTGAGGTGGAAAACAAACTGAATGAATTACAAAACAAAACCGAATCACTTGACTCTCTTATAAACAATGAAGTCGGTAAGGTTTTAACCCTTGATTCTTTGGTAAATAAAGAAAATGACAAAGTTAAAAAATTGGATTCATTAATCAATAAAAGCTCCTCAAAACTTGACTCTTTTTCGAACAATAAACTCAAACTCATTGATAAAATATTAAAGTAAAAAAACTTTAATGTTTTTTAAGCATAAATAATGACTTCATTATTTATCAACAAGAAATGAAACAGTACATTTTTAAAACAATTTAGTCTTATAATTGCTTTTTAATGTAACATGTCTATCTCTATTGCTGATAAAATAATAATTGAAGTAAAAACAAAATTCAATGAAACGCAAAGTAACATTGATGACGATACTTTTTTCTTTAATTATCATATTGTCATTACCAATAATAGTCCTTTTTCGGTCCAATTGCTTTCTAGAAAATGGATTATAAATGACAGTAACGGTGACAATAAAATGGTAGAAGGTATAGGTGTAGTAGGCGAACAACCTGTTATTGAACCCAATCAATCTTATGAATATTACTCGGGTTGTATCCTAAAAACAGGTTTTGGTAAAATGCATGGTGAATACACTTTTTTACGCCTCCTTGATGAAGAACTTTTTGATGTAAAAATTCCTAGTTTCCATTTTGTACTGCCTTGGGTACTTAACTAAGCGTCTGCTTTCTTTTCCCTTTTTTCTATCATAAATTTAATATCTTTGCATAAATGAAAAAGTTAATTTTCCTTTGGCCACTTATATTTTTCGCTTGTAACTCAACTCCACCTCCCGAAAATAATACCATCGTAAATAATACACCTGCTGTAGACTTACCCAAAGTAACACATCCATTCAACGAAGAAAATGCCTATCAGTTTGTAAAAAAACAAGTAGACTTCGGGCCACGTGTTCCGGGGAATAAACAACATGCCAAATGCCACCAGTTTTTTGTGGATCATTTTACCAAATTTGCCGATACCGTTTATCTTCAAGAATCTACTGCGACTACTTTCGATAAAAAAAACATTCCTATCAAAAACATCATTGCAGTATTTAATCCCAAAGCCCAAAAGAGAATTATTCTATGCGCACATTGGGACACAAGACCATTTGCCGACCAAGATACTGAAAACAAAAACAAGCCCATTTTAGGCGCTAATGATGGTGCTAGTGGAAGTGGTGTTCTAATGGAAATGGCTCAAATTTTAAATCAAAATCGCATTGACATAGGAATTGATATTATTTTGTTTGATGCCGAAGATTGGGGCGATAACACAGGAATGACCGAAGATAGCTATTGCCTAGGTTCGCAATATTGGGGCAAAAACACACACATACCCAATTATAAAGCAGATTTTGGCATTTTATTGGACATGGTGGGTGCCCCAAATGCCCAATTCGGTTATGAAGGCTACAGTTTAAAAAATGCACCTTCTTACTTATCTTTGGTTTGGGAAACTGCAATAGCCGCTGAGTACGACCGTTATTTTAAAAACTTTCAAAGAGGATATATCACAGATGACCATGTTTACATGATGAAATACACTGGAATTCCTGTTATTGACATCATTGATTACGACCCACAAACCGACAGTAAATTTGGTGCTTACTGGCACACCCATCAAGACAATATGGATGCTATTGATAAAAAAACACTGAAAGCCGTTGGTCAAACTTTGGTGAATGTCATTTACAATTATTAACGGTCTTTAAAAGCCAATAATCCACCGGTGTGAATGATTAACAATTTATCGTTGGATTTAAAATAATTAGTTTGATACAATGATTTTACCGCCATCAACATCTTGGCGGTATAAACGGGGTCGGTTTTAATACCTGTTTCTTTGTAAAATGAATGGATAAATTGCCACAACTCCGAATCCATTTTTGCATACTTTCCTCGGTGAAAATCATGCTTTACTTCCCAATTAATAGTATTAAAATCACTTAAACGTTCGTTCAAATAAAGATTGTTTTTTAAGGAGCTTATTCCCACCACTTTTGTTGTGCTTTTTTGTTCTGTCAATCCCATTACCAAACCCTGCATGGTAGTGCCAGTTCCTACAGATAAAACAATGTAATCGTATTGCTTATTGAGCTCATTAAGTATTTCCATACACCCAATGTAAGCCATGGGATGGTCACCGCCTTCGTCAACAAAATAAGCATTGGATTGGGTAAAATAATCAGCAAACAGTTGGGCTTTTTTGCGGTAGGCTTCCCTACTCACGTGTTTTAGGGTCATGCCATTTTCCACACACAAGGTTTCGTAGTGATTGAGCGGTCTGTTTTCATCACCACGCACAAAACCAAAAGTACGAATACCCATAGCATTACCTGCAAAAGCTGTTGCTACCAAATGGTTGCTATAAGCACCGCCAAATGTTACCAAAACTTCGGCATTTGAGGCTTTAAAATCCTCAATAATGTATTTCAGTTTTCGCCATTTATTGCCCGAAACGATGGGATGAATTACATCATCTCTTAATAAATCAATGTTAGGATTGTTCTCAAAATAGGGTGAAATAAGAGGTTCTATGTGTGATGGTAGAAAAATACCCATGTTGACAAAGGTCATACAAAAAAAGGAGTTTTTTAACCAAAGAATTGTAAATTGCCATTGAAAAAAATGAAAAAAATAGGCATTGTTTTTTCGGGTGGAGGAATCAGAGGAATGGCGCATTTAGGGGTTCTAAAGGCTCTTGAAACTTATTCAATTCCTTTTCACATGATGTCAGGGACTAGTGCAGGGGCAATGGTTGCCGCTTTTTATTCTGCAGGATATAAGGCAGACGAAATCAAAAATATAGTAAAAACTAATTCCTTTTTCAGTGTCAAACATTTGTTGTTTGGCAAGGCAGGTCTGTTTGATATGGGTTTATTTGATACCGCTTTCAAAAAATATTTTCCTCATAATGCCATTGAACAGTTACCCATTCCTGTACACATTGCTGCTACAGACATTGTGAGTGGCACAACCGTTTTTTTTGACAAAGGGGATTTGTCATTGGCCCTGCAAGCATCATCGTGCGTACCTCTAGTTTTTCAACCTATTAAATACATGGATAAAATGTTTGTAGATGGCGCTATCTCTAATAATTTACCCTTAGAACCACTTGTGAAGCAATGCGATAAAATCATAGGTGTTCACGTGAATGCTATGAGTAATAAACCCAATGATATCAATATGAAAGACATGCTCGACCGCAGTTTTCATTTGGCAATTGCGCAAGGCGTTTACCATAAATCCTCACAGTGCGACTTGTTTATAGACCCTCCAAATATGAGTAAATACGGCATGTTTGACATGGAAAAAACCGATGAAATATTTGAATATGCTTACCAATATACACTAACACAAAACAAAGAAATAGAAGAATTCTTAAAAACATTTTAACTTAAAAATTAATAAGTCCAAACTAATTATACCAACTCACATGATAATATACAACGTAACCTGCAACATTCCATCAGACATAGAACAAGAATGGGTACACTGGATGAAACATGAACACATTCCTGAAGTAATAGCAACTGAAAAATTTACAGGCTTTAAAATGCTGAAACTATTAACCGAAGTTGATGGCAACGAAGGAGTTAATTACGCTATTCAGTACTACTGCCATTCGGTAGATGACTTTAACGACTATGCGTTCAATTATGGACCGGCCTTAAAAGCCAAAACAGCTGCCAAATACGGTGACAAAGTACTTGCATTTAGAACTTTGTTGGAAGAGGTTTAATTAAATCCCGTCCTACAACTTCTCCATAATATACTCCGTAATTTTTTGCATCAAATGTATGCGGTCCTTGCCCATTACATTGTGCTTGTGTCCCGGATATACAAAATAGTCCAAATAAGTATTGCCTGCATCTACAGCCGCTTTGCTGTATAATAAACTGTGTTGCCACAATACCACATCGTCATCACAACCGTGTATCATCAATAAATTGTCCTGCAAGTTGTTGATGTGATTAAGCAAGTTTGCATTTTTGTAACCTTCAGGATTTTCTGATGGTGAATCCATGTAACGCTCGGTATACATAATTTCGTACAAAGCCCAATCAATAACTGGACCGCCTGCAACACCTACTTTAAATACACCCGGACGCTTGGTCATTAAACTGGTTGTCATAAATCCACCATAACTCCAACCATGAACCGCCATTCTTTCTTTGTCAACATAACTTAAATTTTTTAAGTAATTAACCCCTGCCATTTGATCGTCGAGCTCCACGGTTCCCATGTTTCTGAAATTTGCACTTTCAAACTCATGCCCTCTGTTGGCAGAACCTCTGTTGTCCAAAGTAAAAACAATGTAACCCTTTTGTGCCATTAACTGCATCCATAAGTTACCACCTGCCAACCAAGTATTGTTTACCATTTGTGCATGTGGACCACCATAGACATAAACCACAACAGGGTATTTTTTATTAGGGTCAAACTGTGGTGGTTTGGTCATTCTACAATACAACACATGTCCGTCGTTAACTATAGGGAATATAGTAGTTTCGCCCAATAAATAGTCGGCAATAGGATTCGGAGCTCTAAGAAGTGTTTCTTTTACATCGCCTTTATGACTGATAATGCTTATTTTTCTTGGAACGGTAGTACTCGAAAAATTATCAATAAAATAGGTAAAATTAGAATTGAAAAAAGCAGAATGTGTGCCTTGTTCTAATGACAATTGTTTTAACTCAGAAGTATTAATATTCACAGAATAAACATGTCTCTCAACTGGACTTTCTTTGGTGCTTTCAAAAAAAACTTGATTAGCAGCTGGGTCAACCCCAAACAAGTTGGTAACAATCCATTTGCCTGAGGTTAATTGCTTAATCAATCTTCCTTTGGTTGAATACAAATACAAATGATTGTATCCATCGCGTTCACTTTGCCATATAAACTTACTGTCATCATTTGGTAAAAAATACATGCCGTGTTGAGGTTCTACATATTTGGCATCTCTTTCTTCGAAAACTATTTTATCCAACTCTCCATTCTCTGCAATGTATTGTCTTAAAAACATTTGATTTTGACCGCGGTTAACATGCGCTACATAAATACTTTCCTCATTCGGACTCCATGTTACGTTGGTTAAATACTGATCGGCAGGTTCGCCTGTTTGTAAATAAACCGTAGTTTGTGTTTTTAAATCATAAATACCAATTGTAACATGATGACTTGCAGCACCCGCCATTGGATATTTTATGTTATTGACCTTAGCTGGAAAAGTGGAATTGTCATAAATTGGGTATTCTGTTACCATGGTTTCATCCATTCTATAAAAAGCCAACTTATTGCCTTTAGGACTCCAAAACAAACCTTTTGAAATACCAAATTCATTGCGGTGAACAGTTTCACCATACACTATACCTTTTCCTCCATCTGTGGTTACTTGTTTTACTCCACCATCCTGACTGCTAATAAAAATTTGTCCATTTTCTGTGTAGGCAACTTGGTTTTTATTATTGTCATAATCTAAGTTAGCACCTTTTTCAGAAACGGAAACCAATTCACTTATTAATTTTTCTGTTAGATTAAAAGTAAAATACTTAGTGCCAAACTTAAATTTAAAAGTTTGGTTGTCAACCCACTCGTGGGCAGGAAACCCTTTAAATGCCATTTTAGCATCAAAAGCTTTGGTATATTCATTAAACACAGACAAACTAAAACTACTGTCTATGGTTGATTGGTCAATATTAACGATAAACAAGCGTTGACTAGAACCAGTTTTTACATAAGTATATTGATTAGAGTTAGGTATCCATTGCAACATTGGAATAGATTTTACTCTTAAAGATTGTTTAGATTGATTGTCAATCATCATAATGGCTTCATCCATTGTAAAAATTCTTTCAGATTGAGCCGAAAGAGTATAAGAACATAAAAGAAGAAGGAAAACAGAAAATAGTTTGAAAAATTTCATTGATTTGAATTAAAATGAATGCAAAAATCAACAAAAAAATAGAAATATTCTCTCTTTTAAAGATAAATTTCGATAGAAAGTACAGCGTTACCTACTGAAAATCAAAAAAAAGTGAAAAAAATGTAGATTCTTTTTGAAAAATTTTGGTAAAAAGGAAATCAAATTTTACTTTTGCAGTCCTTTTTAAACAATTGCCCGATCGTCTAATGGCAGGACTACTGTTTTTGGTGCAGTGTATGTTGGTTCGAATCCAGCTCGGGCAACCTTGGTTAAAAAGCTTAAAACCAATACCACCGTGTCCATTATCAACAAAGTTAAAATTTTCAGTGGGTCTGCTTCGCATTCCCTCGCATTGAAAATAGCCGACCATTATGGATTGCCATTAGGTGATGTAACCATTAACAAATTTTCTGACGGCGAAATGCAACCTAGTTTCAATGAATCTGTAAGGGGTTGTGATATCTTTATCGTTCAGTCAACAAATCCTCCGGGAGATAATTTATTAGAATTACTATTGATGATAGATGCTGCTAAAAGAGCATCTGCCAATCATATTACGGTTGTTATTCCATATTACGGCTATGCCCGTCAAGATAGAAAAGACAAACCACGTGTGTCTATTGGAAGTAAAATGATAGCTGATGTATTGAGCGCTGCAGGTGCTAACAGAGTTATCACAATGGATTTACACGCTCCACAAATTCAAGGTTTCTTTAATGTTCCGGTTGATCACTTAGATTCTTCAGTTATTTTTATTCCTTATATCAAATCTCTGAATTTAGAAAAATTGGTGATAGCTGCTCCCGATGTAGGTGCAAGTAATCGCAACAGAGAATATGCCAAAGTATTAGGCGTGCCAATGGTAATCTGTGACAAAGAAAGAAGAAAAGCAAACGAAATAGCAAGCATGACCATTATAGGTGATGTTAATGGAATGGATGTGGTATTAGTAGATGACTTAATAGACACTGCCGGAACCCTTTCCAAAGCGGCTAAATTGATAAAAGACAACGGTGCAAGAAGCGTAAGAGCAGTTTGTACTCACCCTGTGTTAAGTGGCAAAGCCTACGAAAACATAGAAAATAGCGTATTAGAAGAGTTGATAGTATGTGATACTATGCCGATGGTGCAAACCTCGCCAAAAATCAGAGTATTGTCAGTAGCTCCTTTAATAAGCAAAGCCATCAGAAATATCCATGAACATGGTTCAATAAGTTCCTTGTTCAAACTTGATAATAGTTTCCAACACAATTTAATTTAATTTCAAAAGAAAAATGAAAACAGTAGCATTAACAGGCGAACTAAGAACCGAATTAGGTTCAAAAAGTTCAAACGGGTTGAGAAACGAAGGTAAAGTACCATGTGTTTTATACGGAGAAGGGAATTTAATCCACTTCTTTGTTTATTCACCTGATTTTAAAGCCCTCGTTTACACTCCTAACACGTACAAAGTACAATTAACTATCGAGGGTAAAAAGTACATGGCGATTTTGCAAGAAATGCAATTTCACCCAGTAAACGAAGCCATCATTCACGCTGACTTTTTAACAGTAACAGAAACAAAACCTGTTACCGTTACTATTCCAGTTGTGGTAGAAGGTAACTCTCCAGGGGTAAGAGCCGGTGGTAAATTGATACAAAAAATCCAACGTATTAAAATCAAAGGATTGATTAGTCATATCCCTGATTCAATACAAGTAAATATTGACCAACTTGATTTAGGTCAATCTACTAAAGTTAAAGATATTCAAATCCCTAACATTGAAATCTTAGACAACAAAGACAATGCAATCGTTTCTATTAAAATGACAAGAAACGTTGTTAAGGCTGAAGAAACTCCAGGTAAAAAATAATTTTACTTAACTCTTTTCAATAAAAAACCCCTTTTTTCAAAGGGGTTTTTTTTATGTCTTCTTTCTGGTTAATTATAAATTCCATAACCAAGCCAAAGCTTCTGTGGCTTCACCGTTTCTAATCATCTTTTGGGCTTTGTGTAAGTCTACTTGACCATATTTCAACGAAGCTACATTCTGTTCATCCAAACTTGGAATCGACTCAATATTACCTAGTATTCCCAAATCATTGCCAGTAAACACATCATTTAGTCTTACATTCTCTGGCAAAATATCAACCCCAATTCCGCATGTTGTAAGTGGTTTTTGTAGTTCAAAAATGGCGTCTCCATTTGCCCTGCAATACCAATCACCACCCATACGAGCTACCAAATCTATTTTCGTTTGGTCTATTTGACCCGCTTCATTCATCATGTTTTCGTCAATATGAATTTTAACGACTTTGCAAATAATTAAATTACCTGCACCTCCACCCTGTCCTAATTCAATAACATTCTCAACCGTACATTCCAACTGCACCGGACTCTCTTTTACACGGTATGGCTTCACCAATTCAGATTCAAGTGGTGTAAAACCAGTTTTAATAAACTCATCAACTCCCTTTGGATAAGGCGAACTGGCCAAAGACATTTGTTGAACCATGTCATAAGTTACAACATTAATAACCACTTCTGCCACTTCTTTAACATTGTCGTGGGTGTGTTTGGTTTCACCCGTTCTACCACTGCGTGCAGGCGAAAACACCAGAATGGGTGGATTAGCACTGAACACATTAAAAAAACTAAAAGGCGCTAAATTGCGGTTTCCTTGTTTGTCTATAGTACTGGCAAAACAAATAGGTCGAGGTCCTATACTTCCTAATAGCAATTGGTGTATTTTTGGAATTGGTAAATCAGAAGGAGTAAACGTTATCATGTGGCAAAGTTAAGGATTTTAATAGGAATTAGGGACTAGGAATTAGGGATTAGGATAGAGGAACTAGGGATTAGGATGTAGGGATGGATAAATTAGTGGGTAAGTAATTAGGGGAACCACTCCTGAGTCATTCGGGAGAACACTGAGTGGGGAAATTAACCACTCCCGAGTCATTCGGGAGAGCGCAGAGAGAGAATTGAAGAGAAGAACACTGAGATGCTCTGCGAGCATGGGAATGGAAAGGGAGGGTTTGTTGTAATAAAATGAATGAATACAACAACGGTAAAAATACCTCCAGAGGAGGTAAATAATAATAGCCTCGGGTTTTAACCCGAGGTTATGAGTAAATACACGCAATTTTTTTGGCGACTTTTTTGCTTTTCCTTTGCAAAAAAGATGACAAAAAGCACTTTTTTATGGGGTTTAACTTAACCACGGAGACCACTGAGAAAACACTCCAGAGTCATTCGGGTGGGCACTGAGAAAACACTGAGGACACTAAAAGAGTGGGGAAAAAGAACACAGAGATGCTCTGCGAGCATGGGAGGATTTTCTTGTCATTGGAGATAACACCAACAACGGCATAAATTCAACCATTAACCACAACCGTTTGTCATCCTGAGTGGTGGCTGAAAGCCGCTGTACCGAAGGAGGGCAAATGGTGAACGAATACTTTGTTGTCGCCCTTCGGTACAATTAAGCACAGCTTAATCACTCAGGGTGACAACCGTTAACAGTTTAATATTGAAACAATGTAACATCCAGGAGTACTATTAGAAAACCTTTTAAACTCATTAAACAAATAGACAATCACGCTGAACGGCGTGAAACCCCCTCAACCATTTAAACCCATTAAACAACTCAACACCTAAACAAATAAACAATCACGCTGAACGGCGTGAAACGTATAAACAAATAAACAATTTAAACCCCCTCAACTATTTAAACCCATTAAACACCTCAACAACTAAACAGTCACGCTGAACGGCGTGAAACAAATAAACAATTATTTAACCCAATTTATAATCTACTCAAAATCAGTTTGTTTACAAAAAAATTTTAATTTAAATTGTTTAATTTAATTCGCATATAATTCAACTTTTCGAATAACAATTTATGAACATTAAAAAATTAAATTTAAAAACACTGGTTTGGGCTATTGTGCCTGCTTTATTGATTGGGTTTTCAGCTTGTGGTGATGATGACACCCCTCCACCAAGCACTACAACACCCACCAAAACCCTTAACAAAACGACTTTGACCAATAATAAAACATGGTATGATAAAGGAAGTTTTATTGTACATAAATTTAAAAGTGATGGCGTTTATGGTTCAAGTGGTACATGGAAATGGGTTAATAATTCTGACACAATGGAAATTGTATATATTCAAGGTGATCCAAAAGTTAAATGGAAGTTCAATTGGAATACTGACACAGAAATGGAGTGCGAATGGATAGGAAACGGACCAGCTGAATTATTCAAATCAACAGAATGGTAATATTTTAAAATCGATATATTAAAAAGCGTTCTTCGGAGCGCTTTTTTTATGGGGAAATTTAAGGGTAAAATACCTCCAGAGGAGGTAAATAATAATAGCCTCGGGTTTTAACCCGAGGTTATGAGTAAATACACGCAATATTTTTGGCGACTTTTTTGCTTTTCCTTTGCAAAAAAGATGACAAAAAGCACTCTTCGGAAGGCTTTTAATGGAAACTCTAACCACAGAAAACTCAAAGGGAAATTTAACCACGGAGAACGCAGAAAAAACACAGAGCTAACAGAGAAAAAAATAGAGAATTGAAGAGGTGACACAGAGATGCTCTTCGAGCATGGGAATAAAAACGGTGGGCGTAATGTGATAAAATCCTCCAAAGGCAAAATAGCAAACTGTATGAGAACATCTAAAGTCATAAACACTCTTCGAGAGCTACTGTCACGTGACTAGGCTCAGCCTAGTGGGTGACATCAAATAAACGTTCACACCAAACGGCTTGATACTAATAACTATTAACCATTAACTATTAACTATTATTTAACTATTTTTGTACCCATATAAATGGCAAAAGTCGTTGTTGGTTTAAGTGGTGGTGTGGATTCTTCAGTTGCAGCCTATTTGTTGAAAAAACAAGGCCATGAAGTTATTGGCGTGTTTATGAAAAACTGGCACGATACCTCCGTTACCATTAGTGACGAATGCCCTTGGATAGACGACAGTAACGATGCCATGTTGGTAGCTGAAAGTTTGGATATTCCATTTCAAACTTTAGACCTGAGCGAAGAATACCGTAAACGCATCGTCGATTATATGTTTGCTGAGTATAAAGCAGGTAGAACCCCTAATCCGGATGTGCTGTGTAATCGCGAAATTAAGTTTGATGTTTTTTTGAAAGCCGCTTTGCAATTGGGTGCCGATTTTGTAGCTACAGGCCACTATTGTAGAAAAGGAACTATCCAAACAGATGGTGGTCCAGTGTATCAATTATTGGCTGGCGTGGATGCCAACAAAGACCAAAGCTATTTTCTATGTCAGGTAACCCAAGAACAGCTGTCAAAAGCATTGTTTCCTATAGGAGAACTTACCAAACCTGAGGTAAGAGAATTGGCTTCCCAAATGAAACTAACCACTGCCAATAAAAAAGATTCACAAGGACTCTGTTTTATTGGTAAAGTAAAACTCCCTGTTTTTTTACAACAGCAACTTTTACCTAAAAAAGGAGATATTATAGAAATAAATCCTCATTTGGCTTTGTATCAAACAAATCCTACACCTGAACATTCACAACAATTAGAGGAAATTTGTAAAGCTTTTCACTATCAAATAACCGATGGTACAAAAGTGGGCGAACATAATGGTGCTCATTATTACACTATAGGCCAAAGAAAAGGTTTAAATATTGGCGGAAAAGCCGAAGGTATGTTTGTGTTAGCTACCGATGTACAAACCAATACTGTGTATGTAGGAATGGGCGATAATCACCCTGGCTTGCTTAGAAATGGTATTTTTATGCCCCATTCAGATGTACATTGGATTAGGGAAGATTTAAAACCTGCCCTAAACAGCAGTTGTGAAATAATGGTAAGAATACGATACAGACAACCCTTGACAAAAGCTGTTTTACATCATACCAAGGAAGGTTGGTATTTAATTTTTAATACACCAGTAAAAGCTGTTGCTCCCGGTCAGTTTGCAGCTTGGTATTTAAAAGATGAATTACTTGGAAGTGGTGTTATTGCTTAACAACCTTTATTATCATTACCTCGCAATACCAAATGGAAATATGGTCAAATTATTTTTCATTAATTTCTTATACTTTTTCTCCAATTCTTTTTTGTTTCTAGCGATACTTAATAAGTAAAGATAAGCATAAATGCGGTATAAATTCGGACCTTCGGGAGGAGTACGTATTAAATCTTGTTCAACTTTTTCAATCAACTGATGAATATGTGCCTTCAAAAAACCATCTTCATAATCCACTTCACCTTGCATAAAAAGGTCGTAAGCTTCTTTCATTTCTAAAGTATTTTTAATCCAAAGTATTTGCGGCCATTGCTGACGAAACTGTGCCATTTCTTCTAAACTACCACCCCATTTTGGCAACACTATTTCACTGTAATGTAGGTAAGCATATAGGTTGTCTTTATATTTCTTTGTAACAGTATTAAAACTTTCCTTGGCCAGTTCTCGTTCATCAAGACCATTATAAACTGCTATTAATCTTGCTTGTGCTTCAGTATAAAAAAGTCCATCTACTTTTTGCAATGCTTCAAATGCCTTTTTCAAATAAAGGACAAAACCGTCGATTTGTTTACGACTCAAATCGGATGCTGATTTTGTTCCTCTTTTTTTCCAAGCTGTAAAATAATAATACACTCCCAAACACAAATAAGCGCTCGACTTTTTATCTGAACGAATGACCCATTTTAACAATTGATGTTCAGACATGGCGTAAGCTATACAATCAATAGTATGACTTAATTGATCGGATTTTAAGCCTTCTAACTGCCCTTCTACACTCAAAAATTGTCCTTTATCTAATTGTTTTAATAAACTAATCGTTTCTTTATTTCCAAAAGTATAATCGGTTTTGAAGGCTTTGAAAAACTGATTCCAAAACCTAATAATGAAATACCCTTTAACGCTGAGAATAAGCAATAATACGACAACCCACATAATAAAAATAGGATTCAAATATATCGGTTTTATTCAAATAAATTTAAAGCTATTAAATATTGAGAATTTAAATACATTTGCTTTGATATTTTAAAAGTATGGCATTAAGCAGATTTTGGTTGGCAATTTTTATTTTTTCTATTCTATTCATTTTCCTTGATTTGGTAATGGACAAGCACTATTCGCTCGACCACATGATTAATGGTAAAAAAGACGATAAAATTTTAATTGCTGAAAAATATCCCTCTGAAATCTCCTCTTTTATTTGGGACAGTCTGCAAAAAAATGAAGAGAAAATTTATCTTTCTAAGAATACAAAAACCCAAATTGACACCATTTATCAAGCCAATTTGCAAACTGTAAAAGTGTACTACGGCACTCAAAAATCAGATGGATTGCTGCCCACCTGTAAAAGCAGTATTTTTGATATTATTTTACCATTAATGGCATATCTCGCCTTTTTTTGCGGCATTTTACAGTTGTTGATTGATTCGGGTGCTACAGAAAAATTGGCCAAATTTAGCAGCCCATTGTTTGTTAAAATTTTCCCAAGTTTGCCTCAAAACCACGAGTCTATATCCTACATGACCTTGAATTTTGCTGCTAATTTTTTAGGTCTTGATTCGGCAGCAACACCATTTGGTTTAAAAGCCATGCAAAGTTTGCAGGAAATAAATCCTGATAAAGACAAGGCAAGCGATGCTCAAATCATGTTCATGTGTTTGCATGCTGCTGGATTAACCCTCATTCCTACTTCCATTATAGGCTATAGAGCGGCACAAAATGCTGCTAATCCTGCAGATGTAATGTTGCCTTGCATTATTACTTCATTTATTGGCACATTAGCTGCCTTAATTATTGTTGGAATTAAACAAAAAATTAATTTCAAAAGCCGTTTATTGTTGTTGAGTATTTTCAGTGTAATTGGCGGCATTATTGGTTTGTTACTCTACATCAATCAAATGGGATTGATAGCAAAAAATCATTTTACAGGGAATTTGTCAACGATTATTCTCTTATTAATCATATTGATTACATTGCTTTATGCTTTTAGCAAAGAGAAATTGTTTACCCTCAAAAATACAAGTGTATTTAATTCATTTGTAACAGGCGCAAACAGTGGTGTACAAACGGGGGTCACTATTTTCCCTTATGTATTGGGAATGTTGGCGGCCATTTCTATTTTCAGAAACAGCGGTTTATTTGAAATTATTTCTAATGGCATTTCTCATTTGTTTATGTACTTTGGAGTTGGCAAACACATCACAGATTCGTTGCCAGTTGCTTTGTTGAGACCCTTTAGTTCGGGTGGGTCAAGAGGCTTTATGATTGATGCGATGAAAAGTTTTGGTGCCGATTCATTTACAGGCCGTTTAAGTTGTATTTTTCAGTGCAGTGCCGAAACTACTTTTTACGTTATAGCAGTGTATTTTGGGGCTATTAAAATTAAAAACACCCGCTACACTTTAGGAATTATGCTATTGGTTGACCTTATTTGTGTAGTAGCTGCTATAGCAGTGGCTAGTTTGTTTTTCTGATAAATAATTATGTAACTAATTTTATTTATTCAATAACATTTAGAATGGTTTTTAGATTCAAATTTGAACTCTAATTATCCATGAAATGAAAAAAATAAAATTACACTCTTTAATTGCTATTATTTTGATTGCTACTACACCAATTCCAGTAAGTGCAACAAAACCTATTAATCCAAAAGAAACTTCATCTAATTCGGCTTCAAGGTCTGATGATTCTGTAAGTTTATACAACCGTTTATATGAAATTAATGACATGGATAAATCCGATTTAAGCAGAGCAGACAAAAGGGTTTTAAGAAAAGAAGTGAAATCAATTGAAAAAAAGATTCAAAAGAATTAGCTCAGGTGGCGGTGTTTATATTTCTGCAGGGGCCGTTATTATTATTTTGATTTTATTAATTATACTTTTATAATTTACCTATTGCGCAGATGTTTGTGTTGACTTAGCCGAATTCAAAAACAGCTTCTATGTTTATTTCCAAAAAATTAAATTTAGATATCCCTAATTTTCCAATCTTCTCTTTTTTCTCTTATTTTTGACGTTTTAAATTCTGTCAAAAATGAAATTTACCCCTTTATTGCTCATTCTTCTTGTTAATTTTTCTGCATTTGCTCAAAAAAACAAAGTAACTACACCTGCTGTTGAGACCAATAATAACGCTATGCAATCTGTTATTAGCGGTTTTTCGTTTCGCGAAATTGGACCTGCAGTAACCTCAGGTAGAATTAGTGATATAGCCGTTAATCCCAATAATTATTCGGAATGGTATATCGCCGCTGCTTGTGGTGGTGTTTGGAAAACAGAAAATGCTGGCACAACTTTTAAACCCATTTTTGATGGACAAACAAGCTTTTCTATAGGTTGTATTTCTATTGACCCTAATAATCCTCACACTGTTTGGGTGGGAACAGGAGAAAATAATAACCAAAGAAGTGTGGCTTATGGCGATGGTATTTACAAATCGGAAGACAATGGCAAATCATGGAAAAACATGGGTTTAAAAAACAGTGAACATATCGGCATGATTGCCATTCATCCCAAATCCTCTAATACTATTTTTGTAGCTGCCTACGGACCCCTTTGGAGTGCTGGTGGAGAACGCGGAATTTACAAATCAACGGATGGTGGCGCAACTTGGAAAAACTGCTTGTTTGTGAGCGAAAATACTGGATTTAACGAAGTTCATTTTGACCCAAAAAATCCTGAAATCTTATACGCTACTGCCCATCAAAGACGCAGACACGAATGGACATACATCAGTGGTGGTCCTGAATCTGCCTTATACAAAAGTACCGATGGTGGCAACACTTGGCAGAAACTAGAAAATGGCTTGCCTAAAGGCGATTTAGGTCGTATTGCTTTGGCTATTTCACCCGTTAATTCCGACTATGTGTATGCCATGGTAGAAGCCAATGACGACCAAGGTGGGGTTTACCTGTCAACCAATAAAGGGGCAAGTTTCGAAAAACAATCTTCGTTTCACACTGCCGGTAATTATTACATGGAAATTATGCCTGACCCTGTTAATATTCATAAATTATACGCCATGGATACTTGGGGAATGCTTAGTGTAGATGGTGGTAAAACGTGGCAAGCAATGGGTGAAAAAAACAAACATGTAGACAATCATGCGCTTTGGATAAATCCACACAATACCAAACATAAAATTATGGGTTGCGATGGTGGTTTATACCAAACTTGGGACGATTGTAAATCATGGCAGTATTCAGCCAATTTGCCTATTACACAGTTTTACAGAGTAAGTGTTGACAATGCCCTTCCATTTTATAATATTTATGGTGGTACACAAGATAATAATACATTAGGCGGACCTTCTCGTACCATAAGTGCAAGCGGTATTCATAACATGGATTGGTTTGTTACTGTGGGAGGCGATGGCTTTAAATCAGTGATTGATCCAAAAGACCCCAATACAGTGTATTCTCAATGGCAATACGGTGGATTAGTGAGATATAACCGAAAAACAGGTGAATCCTTAGATATTAAACCTCAAGAAAAACCCGGAGAACCTGCCTACAGATACAATTGGGATGCCCCTTTGCATTTAAGCTACCACCACCATCAAACTTTGTATTTTGCGGCTCAAAAACTATTTAAAAGCAACGACCGCGGTAATACTTGGAAAGTGATAAGTCCCGATTTAAGTCGAGGAATTGACAGAAATAAATTGCCTGTAATGGGAAAAGTGTGGAGTATGGATGCTGTAGCTAAGAACCAATCTACCAGTATCTATGGTAATATTACTGCCTTTTCAGAGTCGCCGCTCGATTCTAACTTATTGTATGTTGGAACCGATGATGGTTTAATTCAAGTAAGTGAAGATGGAGGAAAAAATTGGACAAAATATTCCAAATTTAATGGTGTACCTGACCAAGTGTTAGTTCAAAATATCTATGCTTCTAAACACCAAATGAATGTGGTATTTGCGGTTTTTAACAACCATAGAAATGGCGATTTTAAACCTTATTTATTAAAATCAAATGACAAAGGAAAAACATGGCAATTGATACATAGTAATTTACCAGAAAGAGGCTCCGTTCAGTGTATGGCTGAGGACCATAAAAATCCTAATTTATTGTTTGCTGGAACTGAATTTGACATTTATTGCAGTGTTAATGGTGGCATTAATTGGAATAAACTTGGCAATAATTTACCACCAATAATGATCAAAGAAATTGTTATTCAAGAGCGTGAAAACGACCTAGTATTAGGCACTTTCGGAAGAGGCTTTTGGGTTTTGGATGATTACAGTCCTTTGCAAAAATTAGCAAGTTTGGAAAATGAATTAAAGCAACAAAAAATTACACTTTTTGATATCAAAGATGGTTTGGTCTTTATTCCTTCTACCCCATTGGGTCACAAAGGGAAATCTTTTCAAGGAGCAAGCTTTTACAATGCTCCAAATCCCGCCATAGGAACTACCATCTCTTATTATCTAAAAGACGATTATAAAACCATTAAAGAGTTGAGAAAAGAAAGAGAAAAAAACAACATCAACCAGTATTACCCAAGTAAAGACAGCATAAGGTTGGAAGACATGGAAGCTGCTCCTTATTTGCTTATTACTATTACTGATGCCCAAGGTAATTTTGTAAAAAGCATGAAACAAGGTGCCAAAAAAGGCTTTTACAGACTAGTGTGGGATGGTAGATACCAGTCAAACAGTCCTGTTTCATTTCATCAATCCAATCCCGACAATCCTTATGAAGGTGAAGATAACGGACCACTCGCCATTCCGGGGACGTATTACGTTAACTTCAAACTGTTTTATAACAATACATTTACTGAGTTAAGTAGTTCAAAACCTTTTGTAATAAAATCATTGTTCGAGAATTCGTTGCACAAAAACACTGTGTTTAACCAAGAATTAGCTGCCGTAAGACACTTAATTCAAGGTTTAAATGGTTATATAGGGGAAGTTAGAAATAAAATCAACTACGTGAAAGAATTGAACCGAGTAAGACCCGATGTATTGCCAAGTAAAATCAATGAAATTGAAAACTTGATGGATCAACTTCAGTTAGAATTATATGGCAACAGCAGTTTATCTCGCAGAGAGTTTGAAACCCTATCAGGTTTAGTTGGTTCTGTAGAGGGTATTGTTTGGAATTTATGGGCCACAACTGAGGAAAGTACCAATACATACAAAGAAAAATTAGCCGAGGTAAAAGGCAAATTAGACCTTTTGTATCCTAAAGCTGTTCAACTGAAAACAATGATTGACAGTTTGGATGAAACCTTAGAAAAGCTTAAATTACCATATACGCCAGGGCGATTTCCATTAAAGAATTAATATCTTCTTTTAGGAGCGCTTGATTTGGCATTACCAGATTTATTGCCACTTTTTGCTGAATTTCCTCCTGCATTTGGTCTTTGTGGCCTAGCTGGACGGCTTGGTTTAGCTGGTCGTTTTGTAAATCCTTCGAATATCTCGTGGTAAGGGTGGTTTTCCTGAACAGGTATGTTTTTGCCTATCAATTTTTGAATACTTCTTAAATCACTAGTTTCTTCGGCCTCACAAAAAGAAAAAGAAATACCACTATTTCCGGCTCTACCTGTTCTACCAATTCGGTGAACATAAGTTTCGGGTACTTCGGGTAACTCATAATTGATAACGTGGGTTAATTCATCCACATCAATACCTCTTGCCGCAATATCAGTAGCTACTAATATTCTAGTAGTTCTATTCTTGAAATTATTCAAGGCATTTTGTCTTGCATTTTGGGTTTTATTTCCGTGTATGGCTTGCGCTGTAATGCCTAATTTTACAAGGTGCTTAACAAGTTTGTCTGCACCATGTTTAGTTCGTGTAAAAACCAAGGCAGTTTCTATTGATTTATCAGCCAAAATATGAGCTAATAAATCCTTTTTGTTTTCTTTTGAAACGTAAAACAAGGACTGTTGAATGGTATCAGCGGTAGAAGAAACGGGTGCGACTTCCACTTTCACAGGATTGCGTAAAATGCTGTTTGCCAAAGCTTGAATTTCATTGGGCATGGTTGCCGAAAAAAACAAGGTTTGTCTTTTAGTAGGAATTTTAGCAATAATTCGTTTTACGTCGTGAACAAAGCCCATGTCTAACATTCGGTCTGCTTCGTCCAAAACAAAAATTTCTAATTGGTTCAATTGAATAAATCCTTGGTTCATCAAATCGAGTAAGCGGCCTGGAGTAGCAACTAATACATCAATTCCTCTTCGAATGGCATCCACTTGTGGATTTTGATTAACACCTCCAAAAATTACATAATTTCTGAGTTGTAAATTTTTTCCATACACTTTAAAACTGTCTTGTATTTGTATCGCCAATTCTCTGGTTGGCGTTAATATAAGTGCTCTAATTGGTTTTCGGCCAACTGTTTGCGTTTGGTTTTGACTTAATAATTGAAGCATAGGAATGGCAAATGCTGCTGTTTTTCCTGTACCTGTTTGGGCGCATCCTAATAAGTCTTTTCCTTTTAAAACATGGGGAATAGCTTGTTGTTGGATGGGTGTTGGTTTGGTGTAACCCTCGTCTGTAAGGGCGTTTAAAATGGGCTTAATAATGCCTAAATCTGTAAATTGCAAAATGTATAAATGTTTTTAATAAAAATAAGGGCGGAAATAAAGTATTAAACTTTATCATTGAAAACTAGAAAATAAAAATACATTGATTGCAAATGAACTTTCTGAAAACTGGCTTAGAATGCCGCAAATAAATAAACTGCTGCAAAGGTAAGTGTTTTTAACCCAAATAAAGTATTAGAACTTCGTTATGAAAGTTAAATATCAAAAAATCAGCTTATTGGTTTTTGAAAAGCATAGCCAAAGTTATGGTTAAGAAAAATAATAATTAGCTGATTTGAAGAGATTTAGCTTGTAATAGATTTTCTAATGCTTATTTTGGGTTTAACATAGTTTTTTTGATTATTCTGTATTCGTTTATGTTATACTACTTGTTACCACATAAAAAAACCTGCCAAATGACAGGTTTTTTTTAAATGATTTTTTAATTGTGATGGTGCTATTACTCGCATTGTTTTTTTACAAAATTGTCCCACTCTTCGTCGGGTACATATTGTAATTTTGGTGACTTCCAATTGCCACTGAACAATGATTTTTTCATTTCACTGCCATTGCCTATCCAAGCATAACGCTTGCCTTCTTTTAACACGTAACATAAAAATAAGTGTGACTTATAATTGTTTTTTTCGCTTTTAGCAATGTTAGGTTCTAAGATTGAATGTTTGCCTTTGTTTTCAATAAATTGTGCATTAGCAGCGGAGTT
Organism: Bacteroidia bacterium; assembly: GCA_044373665.1. GTDB lineage: Bacteria > Bacteroidota > Bacteroidia > NS11-12g > UBA955 > JABMMZ01. The sequence continues at coordinate 76,086 of JBIPNH010000001.1, read as the reverse complement.
ATTGCCTTTGTCGCCAAATACAACAGTCGCATTATTGAACTTCTTTACTTTAATTTTTAATTTTTTGCTATCACTTACTACTTCTTCCTCTTCGCCCTCTTCTTCAGTTTTAGCCTTCCCTTTACTTTTAGACAATGGTGTAAGTTCAACTAAAGTATAAAAACCAGTAAATGGCACTTCGAAGGTTAAATAATCGCAATTGATTAAACCCTTACAAGAATCAGAAAAGATTGCTTTTTTGTTCCAAACCAAATAATTGTCTTGTCTAGTTTCTGCATTAATGATGGCGTATTTTTTATCTTTTTGAAACTTGATTTGATTTTTAGGAATCATTAATAAAACACTGTTTTTCTTAATCATTACTTGGTCAATATCAGCCGCTTGTTGTGGTAAGTTGATGTCTATAAAACGCAATACTTCTCTTGTATATTTGGCTATCTGAGGCACATCTCCAACTCCTGGATAAAGGAATGAATTACAAAAATTTAAATACTCTTCAGGCTTTAATAAATCCAAAACTTCAACCTGTGCTTTTGTTGGGTCAATTTTCTTAAAACAACCATCGTTTAATAAAAACCCTCCTTTTGAAGCGCCCAATTTCAACAACTCATTATTAGCCTCAGGAGACAATAATCCACCAAATGCATCGGCAGCACAGTAGCAATTAGGCTCTTTCATCCCTGCACACATTATCGTGTTACAGTCTGATAACTGGAACGATTGCAACAAACATGGTTCACCATCTTGTCCCGCTTTTGAACCGATATAACTTACCTTATCCTGACTTGCTTTAAAACTCATCGTTTTAGTTTTATCTAAAACAGATTTGTAAACCACATAATTATTCAATTGATTGATAATTGGCATTTCAATGGTTATTGGCTTGATGTTTTTTACTGGTTTACTTTTGTACATTGCCACCAACTTAACTAATCCGTTGCTCAATAATTTTTGACCATCTTGGTCAATCATTTGAATTTTATTTTTCTTTAAATCTTCGCTATTGTTGATATACTCCAATTTGAAAGTTAATTCATTGTTATTGAAATTCTCAAAAGTATTGGCTTTAATAAAAGCAGAAATACAACCTAAACGGATTATGGTATCTCTGTCTGGTTTAGGAAAATACAACACAATATCTACTCTTCTTTGCTCTTCTAAGGACAGAGTTTTGTCAGTATTATTGTCACCCAAACTAGCCGATGTAATTAGTTTTTTGTAAGACATTAATCCCTTACTCAAAATATAACCTGCTACTGTATCGGTTCTGTTGTCGGAAAGTAATTGATTAGCTTCGGCGTTTCCGGTAGTATCGGCATATCCACTAATTTGAATACGTTTGATAATAGGTTGTTTTTTAATTAATGCTACAACACTGTCTAAAGTTTTGTAATCATTAGGTTTAATAGTAGATTGATTGACATCAAAATAGACACTGTATTTTTTGGATGTTTGTGCATTAATGGTACTTGAAAAGGTAAATAAAATGCTTAAAACAAATAAGAGAGAATTGATTTTTTTCATGCGGTTCGAAATTAATATGAATTTTATAAATAATATGGTACTATAAACTTATTTTTTTGTGACGATAATATCACTATTTTATGGAGTAAATGAATAAATATAAGGCAATTATAGTTTTTTAATAAAAATTGGTTTTGTCGAATTTACGCCAATAATAAATCAATGCAAATCCAAATATAGCACCACCTATGTGCGCAAAATGGGCAATGGGGTCCCACCCAAAATTACTGATTCCCAAAAATAAATCGAGCGCTATAAAACCAGGAATTAAATACTTGGCCTTAATTGGATAAGGAATAAACATTATCATTAATTGGGTGTTGGGAAACAAGTAAGCAAACGCAGTTACAACGCCATAAATAGCACCACTTGCCCCTACTACTTTGGTAAATAATATGCCTGCAATAGTATTTATATTGACCCCATCTTTAACAAATTCAGTATTGTATTGAATGGTTTTTTCATCCATTAATTCAATGCCAAAAATATCGGGATTAGGTATCCAAATGCCTGTTAAATTGTATAACTCAATCCATTGTGAAAGCATATGAATGGCCACTGCTCCCAACCCTGAAACAAAATAGAGGGTTATAAATTTTTTTCCTCCCAAAAAATTCTCAATAGTTCCGCCTATTGTGATCAATGCAATCATATTGAACAATAAATGCGTAATGCTACCATGCATAAACATGTGACTGATAAACTGCCACGGACGAAATAAGTCGGCCTTTATATATTGTAAGGCAAGATATTCTTTAAGGTCTATTTGTCTGTTTTCCAACAATAAGCCACCTATAAAAAAAATTACGCATCCAATAACAATTTGTTTAATAACGGGTGTAATAAATAATCGATTCATGTCTATTTTTTATTTGAAAAAATCTAGGATATTTGAGTGAGAAAGTTCTACATAAACAGGTTTGCCATTGGGTCTAGTACTTGGTTGTTCGCACTTAAATAATCTTTCGATTAAGTCTTGAGCTTCCTCTTTATTGATGGTTTGTGTTCTAAAAATTGCTTCATTTTGTGCCAATGCTAATGCCAATGATTGGCGTTTATCTCCACTAAAACGGGTGCTATTGTTTTTGTAACTTTCTATTAAACTTTCAAGGAGTTCCTTTTCTGTTCCTTTGATGGTTTCGGCAGGTACTCCATTAATGATTAGGCAATTAGAACCAAAATCGGCAACATCAAAACCCAAGTCCTTAATGTCATCCAAAAGTTCGTGGACCATGGCATAGTCGGGAGGGCTTAATTGAATGGTTCTAGGAAATAAAAGCTGCTGAACAGCAGCGGAACGGTAAATGATATTAGCGCAATATTTTTCATATAAGATGCGCTCGTGAGCCGCTCTTTGGTCTATTACAATTAATGCCTCATGTCGAGTACTTACTATATGTCCACTTTGCAAAATCAAACAATCAGAATTTTTGTATTCCTGATCCTCTTTTATCAAAGTATGTTGAATAGCGTCCTCTTGATTTTGAGTCGTATTTTTTTCTATAAAACTGTTTTCAAATAATTGATGCCACTGTTGGTTTTGGACCATTTTAAAAGAATCCATTGCTTCTGTTTTAAAAGGATTAAATCCTTTATTTATTTTGGGCTCAGGGGCAGAACTTGAAAAATGAGTAGGTGGTTTAAAAGAAAAAGCATCCAAACCATCTCCTTTATTAAAATCTAACTCAGGTAAAGCTGTATAATTGCTAAGGGCTTTGCGAATGGCTGATTTTACTAAAGTATAAATAGAGCGTTCATCATCAAACTTAATTTCTGTTTTTGTAGGATGAATATTGATGTCAATATGTGAAGGGTCGAGCTCTAAAAATAAAACATAGAAAGGAAATTGGTCTTTCGCTATCAGTTGGTCATAAGCATTAACAATAGCATGGTTGATATAAGAATCCTTTATAAAACGGTTGTTGACAAAGAGAAATTGTTCGCCTCGTGTTCTTTTGGCCATTTCGGGATCGCCCACATAACCTTTAACATTTATTAAATCGTGGGTTTCGTCAACCACTAAAAATCCATTGGTATTTTTTTTGCCTAATATATCTGCAATTCGTTGAATAGGTGAAGTTGGTTTCAAAGAAAAGACTTCTTTATCATTGTGAAACAAACTGAAAGAAATGGTATGATGGGGAAGAGCAACACGGATAAACTCATCAATAATGTGGCGCATTTCTACAGCAACACTTTTCAAGAAATTTCTTCGTGCAGGAACATTATAAAACAAATTTTTGATAGCAAATTGAGTTCCATTGGCAACCGCAATAGGGCTTTGGTCAATCACTTTACTGCCTTCTATTTTAATATGAGTCCCCACTTCGTCTTCTTTGCGTTTGGTTTTCATTTCCACATGCGCAATGGCAGCAATAGAAGCTAGGGCTTCACCTCGAAACCCAAAACTTTTTAAACGAAACAAATCATCTGCTTGACTTATTTTGGAAGTGGCGTGGCGCTCCCAACACATACGCGCATCTGTTACACTCATTCCTACCCCATTGTCTATAAGTTGAATAAGCGTAGAACCGCCATCTTTTATATTGACTTTAATTTCTGTTGCTTTCGCATCTAATGCATTTTCTAAAAGCTCCTTAACGGCAGAAGCGGGTCTTTGAACTACTTCACCTGCTGCAATTTGATTGGCAATGTTGTCAGGTAATAGTTTAATACAATCCATCTTTATTGTTAAAAAGATTCAGGAGTTTATTGACAGCAGTATTAAATACGCCTGTATTGTATAAATAATAGGCACCCACTACCAAACCAATTAGGATAAATAACAAACGTAGATTGTAAAACAATATTTGTTTTTGGTAGCCTGATTTTTTGCCAATTTGAGAAGTGAATTTTCCTTTATAATTGGGGCGATATAGACCTTTGTCTGTGGCATCTCTTTCTGCCCTAAGTTTTTCAACATAAGCTTTAAATTCTGCTTTTTCTGAATCAAAATAAATAGGCTTATACTTAAAACCTCTAGGTTTTCTTTGATTGCGAGTTAAGGTATCAAACAAATTTGCCACATCACAAAGTTAAGTTATTTTTCCGAAAATTAGAATTGAACAACATTTTTTATTGCACAGTTTATCATTTTTTAATATTTTCTAATTGATTAACATGTCATTACAGATTAAGAAAACGTTTATCAATGCATGGTACAATTTTCTTAATTTTTTTTATATTTGAAGTTTAACATATGAACGAAGAATTATTTCAATTTATTTGGCAGACAGGATTGTTTAATTCTTTCGAACTAAAAACCAGTAAAGGACAAAAAGTAGAAATTTTTAAGCGGGGTATTCTGAATACCAATGCCGGTCCTGATTTTTTGAATGCACATGTTAAAATAGACGATACTTTATGGATTGGAAACGTAGAATTGCACACCCATTCACACTTATGGAACACCCATAAGCACCAAGACAATCCAGCCTATAACAATACAATTTTACATGTTGTATTAAAAGATGACATGGACTGTTTTCGCAATGATGGTAGCCTATTGCCATGTATAGCCTTAGAAAATAAAATTCAGACCTCATTGCTTCAACATTATGACTTTCTTAAGGGGAATCAAGATTGGGTTTCTTGTGCCAAACGACTTCCTTTAATTGATCAGTTTACTATCAGTCAAGTTATAGAAAGAAAATCCATAGAAAGACTCGAAAGAAAAACAAATTGGGTAAAGGGATTACTACAGCAATCAAACAATGATTGGCATACTGTTTTTTATGTATCCATAGCCAGATGTTTTGGCTTTGGAATTAATGGCAATGCCTTTGAACAATTGGCTTTTTCACTGCCTATTACTATCATAGCAAAGCATCAATCCAATTTATTACAAATAGAAAGTTTGATATTTGGTGTAGCAGGTTATTTAAGTGAAAAAATAGATTGCACTTACCATGAAACACTTCGAAAAGAATGGCAATTTTTGTCAAAGAAATACCATTTAAAAGCGATGGAAAAAACGGTGTTCAAACAAATGCGAATGCGTCCGGGCAATTTACCAACGATGCGTTTGGCGCAATTTTCGAAACTCATTTATAACAGCCATCATTTATTGAGTCAAGTGATAGAAGAAACGGATGTTAAGAAAATTCTAAATTTCTTTAAATCACCTGGTAGTGAGTATTGGCAGACCCATTATGTTTTTGGGAAAGAAAGTAAACAGCACAGCACAGATTTGTCTGTTTCGAGTATGCAATCCGTATTGATAAACAGTGTTGTGCCAGTATTATTTGTGTATGGACAATTGTTAAGCAATGAGAGTATCAGTCAAAAAGCGCTAAATATTCTACACCAATTGCCATCAGAAAGCAATCAAATTATTACACATTGGTCGCAGTATGGGATACATTCTCGCACAGCTTTCGACTCTCAAGCGTTAATTGAATTAAAACAAAATAACTGTGACTTAAAATTATGTTTAAACTGTAAAATTGGTTCTAAAATTTTATCTTTAAAATAAAAAAGGGCTATTCGTCAATGAACAGCCCTTTTTCAACATAAGTAATGGTTAATTATTGTGCTTTAGCACCCACCAATAATAGGTCGTTTGCAACGATTTCCGTAACGTAACGTTTTACTCCATCTTTGTCCGTGTAAGCTCTGCTTACTAGTTTACCTTCTACTACTACTTCTTTGCCTTTGTCAAGCAATTGTGCAGCAAGTTCTGCTACTTTACCCCAAGTGGTAATGTTGTGCCATTGGGTGTCTGTAATACGCTCGCCTTTGTCATTTTTGTACGACTCGGAGGTGGCTAAATTAAAACGGGTTAATGTGCTTCCGTTTGCTAAAGTTTTGGTTTCTGGTTGTGCGCCTAATCGGCCGATTAATAAAACACGATTTCTTAAATTGTTCATAATATACAAATTTTTAAATAATTGATGGTGCAAAGTTGCGGTGCTCGATTACCAACAAAAAATTTTAACCACTTATAACCGTTTTTAAGTATTTAAAAATGGCTATGCTTAGTCATATTAACAATTATTGATTTTAAAAAAATTTAAATTTTTATCAAATAACATCTTTAAATAGAGGAAAATTAAAAAAAACCCTTTGTGAATTTTTCATTTTTAAAACTCCTTGAACATTTTGTATCAATCAAAGCAACCCAAACCTTTGGTATCTTTCTTTTATTAAATCCAAATAGCCTTTTTTGTAATCATCTGATAAGAAGCTTTTGTTAATTAAAGTTTCAAATTCAAATAAGCAATATTTGAAATTTTCTAAAGTGTTATCCAATACTTTTTTGCTCAACCCTGAGGTTTCATAAGCCACTAAAAAATCATTGTATTTTAGTTTACTTTTTTTGCCATTCAATGTTAAAGCCAATTCTTCTTTATCTGATTTTATAACCAAAGCCGTGTTTAACAAATCATAAGCCGGAGACAATGTATAATTGCCTAATGAATCGCCCAATAAAGAGAAATTCTTTAAGTGCATATCTGCATTGCCCGTAAAAAAACAAAACAATACCAATTCATAAAAATTGCTTACATCGAGCATCGGATTTGATGAATATTTTAGGATGGTTTTGGCCACTTGTTCATGACTTCCTTTGTATTTATCCTCGGTCAATCTTTCTATGAGTTGACACATGTCTTCCATATGAAATTTTCCTTTTTTGTGTCGGTCTACTCGTTTGGTGATGTAACACAAGGTTTTGTCTTTTAATCGCACAAGGCTATGAGGCACTGTCTTTAAACCACATAAATGCGCCAACTTCATGGTTAGATGTTCTAGTTCGGGTAATTGCTCATAATGCTCAGAAGGTGGCTTTAGTATATAATCGCCATACAATCCCACTATGGTTAGTTTTTTAACCTCGTTCAATTCCTCTTTTCTATGGATGCTCAAAGAAACTTTTGCCTGAACCCCTGTTACAGCCATTTGACTGTGGATGATTTTTTTAGCTAAACTTTCCAATTGTTCCTTAGAATATGAAAGCAGTGGTGTTTCAGCTTGACCAAATATTTTTCTATTACAAGCCTCATGAAAATCGCTTTTCTTTTGGTCTATTGCTTCATAACAATACAAACATTTATTTTGACTATAAAAATCAGCACGCGTTTCTTCCACTTGATTGACAGACAATCTGCGTGCTTTTTCTTCTAGGTATTTTTTTTTAAAATTTTTCATCTCTTTGTAGAGTGTTTATGAGAGCAAAAACTGTTATTTAATAGCAACAACACTAACTGCGCCTATGCAGTCTTTACAACATGCCAACAATAAACCCATTCTATCGGAATAATTAAGTTTCCAGTTTGTTTGTGCAATGTCTAATAGCCAACCTTCGGGAATTAGGCCATCAAAAAAAGGAAATAGCACTTTGGCTGAATAGGCTTGAACACTAAGGGGCAAAGTTTTGCTGATAGGCAATGGGTTTGCTTGCTTTAAATAATCGTCTGTGTATTTAAATTCATAGCCATTCTCAGTTTCTTGAATGAAACCAGCCAATTCATAATGAACATAAACTTCACCTTTTCTGTAGCTTGTCATCTGTTGATTAATTTTTCTCTGTCTATCGGTGTTGGCGCCAATTCGTGTCCAAAAAGGATTAACACATCATTGACTTTATCTATTCTTAATGTTTTCTTATTTTGTTCTAAATCCCTAACAAAATTAAGACCTACCCCTGCTTTTGTAGCAAGTTCCACTTGGGTCAAGTGGGTTTCTTTTCGTTTTTTTTTAACAAATTTTGCAATTGTAGTATAGTCTTTTGTTTCCATTTTATATTAAATAGCCTACAAATATACCTATTTTTCACTAATTTTATATTAATAAAAATATATTTTTACATTATTTTTACAATTTTATATGTTATATGATATATTTTTACAATTTTACCTGATTTTATAGTTGATATAATGTAATATTGGTGGGGTGAGTTGTTTGACAATATAATTACCTAAAACACCTCACCCTCAATTTGGCTTGGTTTTGCATAGTAGGGTGAGGTCTTTAACAGGCAAATGATTGTTATTTAAGCTTTCTCCCCCCAAACACATATATTTGCAATAAATGATAGGTTTTAAGAATATAAATGTTGGGGTGAAAGCTAGTGTGGTTGATGGTCTATGAGAGTATCTTGGTTATAGACCAATATTAAAAAAGAAATTATTGTAATTTTAAATTAGATATTTTTATATTTGTTATATTGAATCTATGCTAAAAATTCGAAAATTTTATGATTAAAAACTCATTGTTGGTCCTATATTTCCTTTGCATTGTAAATGTTTATTCAAAAGATTCAACGAGAAATTTATCAATTATTGTTGGATCTGTATTTAATATTGGTATGTCAGATTTAATTGATGATAACAACAATGTTGGTGTTTTATTTTCAACTGGAACAGGAGATAACTACAAATTTAGATATTCTATGGGTATTAAATATGGCTCACCAATTACATCTAGAAAGATTTTAAACATTGATTTAATATATTCAAATTCATATTTATCTTATTTCTTTCAATCAAGGAGCATAACGAATCAACTATTGGAAGAGAAAAAGGGATTTATCGATTTTAATACTATTAGTTTAAATCCTACTATTGATTATAATTTGTATAAGTTTATTCATTTAAACTATGGTTTGGGGCTTACATATATTGTTAAAGAAAAATTTGATGATGAGATTGTTGCAAGAAGAATCAATTGGAACAATCAAAATGGTGAAAGTAGGGTAAACAATAAATTAAATTTAGCTTTAAATTTTGGAGCTGGCATCAAACTGTCTAAATCTTTTCAAATTGACTATTCAATATTTTATGGTTTTACAAATTTTATTGGTATTTATATTGATAAAACCACTCCAGCCATTGTGCCACAAAAACTTCTTGGTTCTAATATCCAATTATCATACAAAATTAAATAATACCTAAAATGGACTTTCACCATATTAAAACTATATTTATCTTATTTACTTTATTAATCGTTAATACTCTATACTCAAAAAATAAAGATTCTACAAGTTCGTATTTTAAGGTTAAAATTGGCACTAATGTGATGTATAGTCAAATACTTTTGGGTAATTATCGACATGAAATATCTCCATGGTTAATTAATAATAGTTTTAATGTTGGATTTGATTATAATTATAAATTAACAAATAAAAAGCAAATGAAATTTGGATTAAACTATTATTATTCTGATTGCGTACTTTCTAGTGGATTGTATTATATCCCTTTTTATTATAATCATACAAAAGTTGAATTTAATGGTTTAGAATTTAGTAATAAATATCAATATCAAGTATTTAAATGGTTGAATCTTAATGCAGGCTTAAGTCATTATTTCAGATTATCTTCCAAAGTTCATGATAAAGAAATGGGTAGAGAATTTAAACTTTTAAAACCTGATAATTCAATAAACATAAACACCTATTCCATTGGGCTATTGGCTGGTGCGGAATTTATGTTTTCCAAAAAAATAAGCGCGGAATTTAATTACATTAGAGGATTAAATCACTTTTATAAGTTTGATAAATCTGAGGAAATAATACCAAAGTATAGAAACCAATTAATGATGTTACAGTTAACTTTTAATTACAAATTATGATGAATATATTGTTTTTAGTATTAATCAAAAAATTTTACAATTAGGAGTACTAGTATCTTTAATAATTAAATTACCTATAAAAATCAAATGATTCCCTTTATAAAACAACAGAGACGCTATGCATAGCGTCTCTACTAACATGGTAAAATCAAAAATCTAAAATTAAAAAATCCAAAATATCCTAATCCACCATCCCCTTCAGTTCCTGCAATTTCATTAAGGCATCTATGGGGGTCATGGCATTGAGTTCTAAGTTTTGAATTTTTTGATGTAATGCCTCTAATTTTGGGTCACTGACGCCAAACATCGTGAGTTGGTATTGGGGTACTTTCATCGATTTTAAAGTTTCTCGTCCACTTATTTGCGAACGGTCTTTCTCTAACTCAATCAATATTTGCTCTGCCCTACTTACCACTGTTTTGGGTACGCCCGCCATACGTGCCACATGGATACCAAAACTGTGTTCACTGCCTCCTTTTACTAATTTTCTTAAAAATATCACATTGTCTTTCGTTTCCTGAACAGAAATATGATAATTAACAATTCCCTCTATATTTTTTTCTAACTCATTTAATTCATGATAATGGGTTGCAAAAATGGTTTTAGGCATTTCGGGATGTTTGCCCAAATATTCAGCTATTGCCCAAGCCAAAGAAACGCCATCAAAAGTACTTGTACCCCTGCCTATTTCGTCTAACAATATCAAACTTCTTTTGCTTATGTTATTCAATATTCCAGCAGTTTCTATCATTTCTACCATAAACGTACTTTCGCCTCCCGAAATATTATCACTTGCCCCTACCCTAGTATAAATTCTATCCACCCAACCAAATTCAGCCCTCTCTGCTGCCACAAAACAACCAATTTGACCCATTAATACTGCCAATGCAGTTTGTCTTAAAATGGCGCTTTTACCACTCATATTCGGACCTGTTAATATAATTATTCTTTGGGTTTCTTGCTTCAGTTCGACGCTATTGGGAATATAAGTCTTGTCAAATCCCAATTGTTTTTCAATAACGGGATGCCTACATCCTATCAGATTTAAATCGAAAGAATCGTTAATAACAGGTTTGGAATATTGATTGGCAACAGCCAATTGTGCAAAACTCAATAAACAATCTAATTTAGCTAATAAATGACTATTTAACTGTATCGCCGAAACATAAGAAACCATGTGTTGTAATAGTTCATTATACAAACGGGTTTCTATTTCTAATAACTTTGATTCTGCACTTAAAATTTTATCTTCATACACTTTAAGTTCCTCTGTTATATACCTTTCTGCGTTGGCTAGCGTTTGCTTTCTAATCCAATCTTCGGGCACTTTGTCCTTGTGTGTATTCGTTACCTCCAAATAATAACCAAAAACAGAATTAAAGGCTATTTTTAAGGAACTAATACCCGTTCGTTCTATTTCTCTTTTCTGTATTTCTAATAATTTGTCCTTACCATTGGTTTGCAGTCCTCTTATTTCATCTAACTCAGCATTAACCCCTTCATTTATAACACCACCTTTGTTAACCAAAGCGGGCGCATCTGTTTTTAATTCTTTAAATATTTTGTCTTTGAGCAGTGTACATGGATTCAACTGTTCAGCAAAAACTTGCATTTCTGTTCCTGTGAGTTGAGAGCTAATATTTTTAATTTTCAATACACAGTCAAGCGCTTTTCCAAGTTGTAATATTTCTCTTGGGTTTGCTCTCATCAGTGAGATTTTGGAAATTATCCTTTCCACATCACCACATTGGGTTAATAAGTCACTGAATTGATGCAGTGATTCATCATTATTAATCAATATTTCAACCGTGTTTAATCTTTGATTAATTTCGTGTAAATCTTTTAGAGGCAAAACCACCCATTTTTTAAGCAATCTACTGCCCATGGGAGTTCGGGTTAAATCCAAAATATCAATCAAACTTTTTCCGCCGGGGTAACTGGGATATAAAATTTCGAGATTTCTAATCGTAAATTGGTCGAACCATACATATTTTTCTTCATCAATTCTGCTAATAGCATTGATATGACCAATATTGTTTTGTTGGTTATGTTCCAAATAATAAAGCGCACTTCCTGCTGCAACAATAGCTGCTTTAAGATGACCTATTCCGAAGCCTTTAAGCGTTGTTGTACCAAAATGATTCAACAACTTTTCGTTACAGTAATCGAATTGAAACACCCAATCATCAATAGCAAATTGATAGAATTTATCTTGACTTAGAGTTTTAAATTGTTCAATTTGTTTTTTGCTAATAATAACCTCAGAGGGTCTAAGGCTATTGAGGAGTTTTTCGATATAATCGGCATGACCTTCGGCAACCAAAAACTCACCTGTTGAGATGTCCAAAAAAGAACAAGCTACTGTTTGATTTTCGAAATAAACGGCAGCTAAATAATTGCTAGTATGGGTGTCTAATACCTTGTCATTAAAAACTACACCGGGTGTTACCAATTCTGTAACACCACGTTTTACAATCCCCTTTGCCATTTTAGGATCTTCGAGTTGGTCGCATATTGCCACACGGTGACCAGCTCTTACCAATTTGGGCAAATAGGTATCGAGTGAATGGTGTGGAAAACCCGCCAATTCAATTTCACTTGCACTGCCATTACCTCTTTTGGTTAATACAATACCTAACACCTTAGAGGCCACAATAGCATCTTCACCAAAGGTTTCATAAAAATCTCCAACTCTGAATAATAACAAGGCTCCAGGGTACTTTTGTTTGAACCCAAAATACTGTTTCATTAAAGGGGTGGGATTGTCGTTCTTTTTTGTACTCAAAACTTTACGCAAAATAATGCACTCTATTCAATACACATCCACATTTTATCAATAAAACTTTCATTAAAAATTCAACTAATTAAGCTTAGGTTTGCTCTACATATTTATGTTTAAAAAACTAAAATTAGACGAATTAAACAGAGTAGACATTGAAACCTTTAAACGTTCAAATAAAAACTCTGTATGTGTTATTTTAGACGAAGTTAGAAGCATGAATAATGTAGGTAGTATTTTTAGAACTTGCGATGGATTTGGAATAGACACCCTTTATTTATGCGGAATAACGGCCCAACCTCCACATCGCGAGATACACAAAACAGCTTTAGGGGCCGAAGACAGTGTAAATTGGCATTATCATTCAAGTACCGAAGAACTTTGCAAACAACTGATTAGTGAGGGATTTACCTTATTGGCAGTGGAACAAGTCGCAGAAAGCACCCCTTTGGGAACTTTCCAATTAGACCCTAACAAAAAATACGGCATCATATTTGGGAATGAAGTAGAAGGGGTCAATGAAAATGTATTAAAATATTGCGAAACATGTATTGAAATTCCTCAATTTGGAACCAAACATTCATTCAACGTATCAGTATGTGCAGGCATCATATTATGGGAACTATTAAACTAACAATAACCACAACCTTACTGCTTATAATAAGTCAGTTTTCCTATGCTCAAAAGGTAGATTGGAATAAGCAAATAGACTATGAACAAAACCGCATAGATATTTATGATGGCGACTTAGACAGTGCAGTAAATATTGGCAATCAGCAACAAAATGTATTGTCTTTTCAGGTTTATATTTCACTTATTGATGAGTTACAAAACACTATTTTACAGCTTGACCCCAAGCAAGTAGATAACAATGCGCGTGCATTATTTGAAACTGTAAAACGCATACAAAGAGCAGACATTCCACACATCGCTCAATATTTAAAAGCGTTTAAATTGGCACAAAAGCTGTATCAATTAAACAACCAAGAAAAAGAGCTTGAAATGCTTAAAAACGATGTCAAATCGAGCTTAATTATTGCCGACCTTATTAACTTAAAACCCTATGCTAAAAATTATTGGACTTATGCTGCCAATTTTTATCCATTTGAAGTTTTGAATAAGTTTAAAAACTTGGCATTTACACCACTTGGAAGTGAGGTTATTACCAATTTAGCAAAAATAGACCCAGCATCTATTAAACAATATTTGGGAAGCAATCATTTGATAGAAAGAAGTTTAAAGTCTAACCGCGATTCAGTTGTTCAGCTCATTATTCAACTATACCAAATGTATGGCGTTCAATCCAAATCGTATGCTTTGATTGATTTGATATGGCGGAAGAAACTTAGCTTTCAACAAGCTGAAAATATTACAAAAAATGAAGCTTTGTTTTACAAAACACTGATTGATTTACGTAAAAACAAATCCATTTTGGCTTCTTATACTGTAGAAAAAGAGATAGAAACTATTGCCATGTCAAGAGTGGTAGAAATAAATCTTAGACACGAAGATACAGAACCTTATCGATTTGCGCCTATCAACAATGACAATGCATACGAAATTTACACTTCCATAGTTTATTCTGCAGAAGAAGTCTTTACTTCTTCCTTTTTGGGCATGTATAAACGTCTGAATGAGAAACGAAAAGAACCTTCAGGATATGCATTTTTGGAGCAATTAAACTTCAATAAATTCAGAGTCTTTCTAAAACAATGCGCGGGTTACAACAAAATAGATGATTTTTTATCAACTATGAATGACAGTCAACAAAATGCATTGATTACTCTATTTGTTTCCGGTTTATACCAATATGGCGGAGACTTAGGTCCGGCAGTGGATGTAGCAGACACCTATGGCAGTTTAGAAAACGAAACCATTAAGGCAATATTTGTTAAAACCATAAAAAGGGAACTTAGAAAATGCATTCAAGATCAGAATGAACACGGTACCAAAATCTATGGATTGTTGTTTAAATTAACAGGTGGAAATCCTAATGAATACACCTCCAATTATGTGTTTAACATTCCTGCATTAGACCGTGTCTATAGCAGTGATTTATTTAAGAATGACATTCACATACAACAGCATTTCTTTTTTGACGACGAAGATGGCGAAACAGCATTCAACCATTGGTTAGGTTTGTATCCTAGCAGTTTATACAAAAAAGAAGACAAAGGAAATTATATTTTGTTGAGTAGTATAAGTGGCAAAAAAATGCTCATTTATGCCAACAAACCACCTTCAGAAATTGAGGGCAGAGAAGATCTTAAAAAACTATTTGAAGAAACCGGTCGATTCCCTGATTTGATTGTGCACCGTGGACATAGTTATTACATAGAAAACACGCTAGAAAACATGAATCACAGCAACAAAGTAGCTATTTTGGGAAGTTGTGGCGGCTATCAAAACATTAGTAAAGCAATGGACAATGCTATGGATGTTCAAATAGTAAGTACCAAGCAAATGGGCACATTGGTTGTAAACAGTACATTAATACAAGAAATTACAGAAACTATTCGTTTAGGCAAAGATTTGATTTGGTTAGACATATGGAAACAAATAGGGATAAAACTTCAGAATAACACTCAGTTTAAGGACTACATTCCACCCTACAAAAACCTAGGGGCTAAATTTATAAAAGCTTACAATGAACTTTAAATAAAAAAAGCCTTTTAGTAAAGGCTTTTTTTGAGTTCAAGGAAAAATAAATAATAGAATAAATATAACTAGTCAACTACTAGTTCACCACAAGTTTAAAGTTTGGAATTAACACATTTTAATTAGGTTAATTTGAAATTCTTGTTCAATAAATTTTAATTGATTAATAAATTTTTCTTTATTGAACACTACAAATAAAGATTAAAAAAAACCCTTAAAAATGATATCATAATACCAATTTTTGAGTGGTTGTTTAATACTAATAATTTAATTATGTATTTTAAAATCAATGTTTTGAGTGTTTTAATAAGATTTTTAAAAACGCTTAAGAATAGGTTTGGCCAGTGTATTTTTAAAGATCATACATTGTCAAAAATTGTCAAAAATCCCCAAAAATGGCAGGATGATAAATTTTATAAATCAACAAAAAACCCCATAACTGTAAGGGCATAAAATATTATGCCCAATAAACAAAAAACCCCATAATTGTAGGGGCAGAAAATATTCTGCCCCTACAATTATGGATTCATCAATACCCATACTTTTCTTTCCAACGTTTCTTTAAAAATAACCTTAATTCGTTTTCCTTGACGTTATTTCCCGGTTCATAGTAAACAGTGCCCTTTATTTCTTGTGGCAAAAACTCTTGTTCTATAAAATTATCTTCAAATTGATGCGCATACAAATAATCTTTGCCATAATTTAAGTCCTTCATTAGTCGCGTAGGTGCATTTCTCAAATGTTTTGGCACACCAAGTCCGCCCGTTTTCTTTACCGCCTCTAATGCCTTATTTATAGCCACATAGGAAGCATTACTTTTAGGACTGGTAGCTAAATAAATAGCACATTGTGATAATAAAATTCTTCCTTCGGGCATTCCAATGGTTTGCAGAGCTTGTAAGGTACTTGTGGCTAATACGAGAGCATTGGGATTGGCATTTCCAATGTCTTCCGATGCCAATATAATCATTCTTCGTGCAATAAACTCAGCGTTCTCTCCTCCCTCTATCATTCTAGCTAAATAATAAACAGCCGCGTTGGGGTCGCTTCCTCGCATACTTTTTATAAAGGCTGATATTATGTTGTAGTGCTCCTCCCCTGCCTTGTCATACACTATTTGTTTGGTTTGCATTACTTCCTTAACTTTTTCATCCGTTATAAGCAATGGTGCTCCGTCTTGCATGCACACCATTTCCAAACTGTTTAATAGCTTTCTGCCATCTCCTCCGCTAAACTGAAGTAATGCCGAAGTTTCTTGTAGAATAATGTCTTTATTTTTTAGTATTTCATCTGTTTTTAAGGCATTCTGCATCATTTGTAACAAGTCCTCCTTGCTCAATTCATTTAATACATATACCTGACATCTTGAAAGTAGGGCATGGTTAACCTCAAATGATGGGTTTTCGGTCGTTGCGCCTATTAATACTATATTACCATTTTCAACCGCTCCCAGTAATGCGTCTTGTTGGCTTTTATTAAACCTATGAATTTCATCCAAAAACAATAAAATTTTGCCACTATTTTTGGCATCGCTTATAATTTTTCTTATGTCCGATACGCCTGCATTAATGGCGCTCAACTGAACAAAGGGCAGTGAAAGGTGCTCTCCTATTAGTTTAGCTAAAGTGGTTTTGCCAACTCCAGGAGGCCCCCAAAATAAAAGACTTGGAAGATGCCCGTGTTCTAAAAACGTTCTTATAGGCCCACCTTCTCCCAAAAGATGCGATTGACCAATAAATTCGCTAATATTTTTAGGCCGTACCCTCTCTGCTAGCGGTTGGTTTGATTTCATAAATTAAGAAATCAAAGTTAAAACAGCTCTCAGAGATTTGAAAGTATTTTATTTATTATTACTTACCTACCAAAATAAACAACAAACCTAATAAACAGAATAAAAATCCTAATAATATGCTAACAATTAATATAAATATCAATCCAATAACAATTAAAATCCATCCCAAAGTTTTTAAAGCACCACTTTCATTAGTTTCTTTTACTCCTTGCTTATGTGCTTTTTTGAGTAATTTATTTTGTAGGTATTGGGGTGCTTTTTTTGAATAATAAGTTTTGTCAGATATTGATTCACTTGTTTTTAGCTTTTCAGATGATTTATTAAAAATTATTTGTTCAGCAATCACTGCTTCTTGTTCGTTTTTGACAGCAGAAAAAATTGGTTTTTCCTCTGGTAAATCTTGTTTTTGAGTTAATGATTCTGAGATAATTTGCTCTTTTTTCTTGCGTTTGGTAGGTGTAACGCTTTTTTCAGTTTTGTCTTGTTTTGACTCCAGTGCAATGTTCCATCCAAAAGAATGGTATTTTTTGCTAATACTTAATCTTTGTTGACAACTAGAAACTAAAACCAAAATAATGGCAATAAATAAAATTTTTGTGTTCATAATACTTTAAATAATTTATCAAATGTATTATAAAAGTTTTTATAATCGAAAAAAATATTAATGAATTAAATTAAATTTTTTACGAACAGGGGTAAATTTTTTGCAGAAGTGCCAAAAATTTGTACGAACTTGTTTTTATAAGGAGTTGAAATGTTGCTTTTTTGGGGATTTATAAGCACTATTTCGGTCGATATATTCACTTCATTTACTAAACCGGCTGCTGGATAAACCTCCAAAGAGGTTCCTATTACTAACAATAAATCTGCTGTTCTTGTAATTTCAGCCGCTTTATTAATTAATGGCACATCTTCTCCAAACCAAACAATATGTGGCCTTAAAAGCATTCCATTTGGGCATTTTTCCCCATAATTAATTGATTGATAACCAATATCAAAAACTTCATGTTTTTCATTTCTCATTTTACTTAGTTCCCCATGTAAATGAATGATATTTGAACTTCCTGCCCTTTCGTGTAAATCATCTACATTTTGGGTTATAACCACAACTTCATGTTTTTGCTCGAGCTCTTTCAAAGCATAGTGACCGTCATTAGGTTTTACAGTTTCTAATTGAACCCTTCTTTGGTTATAAAATTGAGTGACTAATTCTGGATTTTTTCTCCATGCTTCTGGGGTTGCAACATCTTCTATACGGTGATTTTCCCAAAGCCCGTCATGGTCTCTAAATGTTTTAATGCCACTTTCGGCACTCATTCCTGCACCTGTTAATACAACTATTTTCAATGAGTCAACTCCTTATATTTATCTACTTTATAAAGGTAATGTTTTAAAGCAATACTTTTTTTATAAACCAATGATGAACTATATACCTCTTTATTTGCTTTTTCTCTTTTATTAAACCAATACTTTAATCTAAAAACAAAGTGCCTGTGCGCTTTTGCCACTGCAAAGAAATCACCAAACTTTCCTTGAAATAACCATCTGTATGCAGCAATGTGATCCAACAAAAGTCTCATTAATAATATTGGGACTAATTTATTAGATGGTAAGTTTTTAATCAATAAAATTAAGCCATTTCTAAAATTGTAATACGTTTTTTTAGGATTGCTTTTTTGTAATGTTCCGCCACCAACATGATAAACAACACTTTTGGGACAAACCATCACTTTATAGCCATGTTGATGCAAGCGCCAACAAAAATCTATCTCCTCCATGTGCGCAAAAAAATCTTCATCTAAACCTCCTAATTGATGATACAAATCCGCTTTAACAAACATAGAAGCCCCGGTAGCCCAAAAAATTTCTTTTTCATCATCATATTGGTTAAAATCTTCTTCCAATGATTCAAAAATTCTACCTCTACAAAAAGGGAAACCATATTTATCAATAAAGCCGCCACATGCTCCTGCATATTCAAATTTAGTAGTATTTTTAAAGTCCAATATTTTGGGTTGAATAGCTCCAATATTTGGAGTTTTTTCAGCTAATTCTACCAAAGGTTCTATCCAATCAGATTTTACTTCAACATCACTGTTAAGTAATATATAATAATCAGAATTAATTTGTTTTAATGCTCTGTTATACCCTCCTGTAAATCCATAATTTTTTTCCAAAACTATCAATTTTATTTGTGGATAGTGGTCTATTATAAATTGTACTGATTCATCTGTAGAAGCATTATCTGCAACATAAACTTGAAAATTAGAGTAGCTAGAATTTACAACACTTTCTAAAAATTTTTCTAAAAAATATTTAGTATTATAGTTTAAAATTACAACCGCTACACTTGGGTTCATTCGCTTATTTTATTTTCAAAAGGTACAAATACAAACTGAGCACTATTGGCTGTTATAAGAAAAATACAACAATGTGTTTCTGGATTCTTGTAGGTTACTTTAAATTTTTCTACGTTTTTAGGTAGAATTATTTTCTTTTCTACAAATTCCTCCATAGTACTTGCTTGAATTGTAAAATGGGTTCCTAATTCTTCTTTATCTAGAATAACTTCTCCTACTTTAACTTCACTTTGATGTGCTACAAATAAAGGATATTTACTAAATCCTTCATTGATAATATCCCTACTTACTTCCTTAATTGATTCTTTAAAAAGATTTAAATCTAAAGTTAATAGATTTAACATTTGTTTTAAATACAATTCATTATCCATACTAAAATTGCTTTAAAAATCTGATATCATTTTCAAATAATTGACGGATATCTTTGATACCATATTTTAACATTGTAATTCTGTCTATTCCCATACCAAAAGCAAATCCAGTATATTTATCAGGGTCTATATTACAATTAATTAGAACATTTGGATCAACCATTCCACAGCCTAGTATTTCTAACCAGCCCGTTCCTTTAGTTAATCTATAATCTTGTTCAGTTTCTGTACCCAAAAATATATCCATTTCTGCACTTGGTTCAGTAAAAGGGAAATAGGAGGGACGAAATCTAATTTCTCTTTCTCCAAAAAATTGTGATACAAAGTAGTAAAGAGTTTGCTTTAAATCTGCAAAACTTACATTTTCGTCAATATATAAACCTTCTATTTGATGAAAAAAACAATTTGAACGTGCAGAGACTGCCTCATTTCTATACACTCGACCTGGCATTAAAGAACGAATAGGTACTGGTTCCTTTTCCATTAATCTTATTTGAACACTACTTGTATGCGTTCTTAAAGCAAAATTTCCTTGAGGATTTTTATCTACAAAAAAGGTGTCTTGCATATCCCTTGCAGGATGATTTTCTGCGAAATTTAATGAAGAAAAATTGTGCCACTCATCTTCAATTTCTGGTCCATAAGCTATTGAAAAACCTATTGTTTGAAAAATTGATATAATTTCATTTTTCACTTTGTTAATTGGATGTTCAGTACCTAATTGAAGTGCATTTACAGGTAAGGAATAATCAATTTCTTGTGAATTTTTATTTTGGCTTGACTGAAAATTTATTTTAAAAGTATTAAACTTATCATCCGCTAAAATTCTTAATTCATTAATAGTTTTTCCAATTTCTTTTTTATGTTCTCCACTAACAGTTTTAAAAACTTCAAATAATTCGGAAATTTTTCCTTTTTTTGATAAAAATTGTAATCTAAAATTTTCTAATGTTTGCTCATTAATGATTTCAAAATTTTTAACTTCAATTTCTATATTTTTGATTGTTTCAATCATGGATACAAAAGTAATTTAAAATATTTAATCTCTCATCTTTGCTTATTCACTATTCAATAATCTTATATATTTATTTTAAAAATATATTGTAGTAATAAAGTGGTGTTAATATCGTGATAACTCTTTTTATTTTGACTTGATTTTAACGTTTTATTAATTTGTTAGTTATAATATACACCAATCTTATTTTTGTATCTTATTGTATTTTAGTAATTTATTTAAAGTATTAACAATTTAATAGCTGTGTTAATAAACTATTAAGTAGATATTAAGAATGGGGATATTGTCAAGTTTATTCTATATTTATTAACATAAAAATGGACTTATCCTTTTTAAATATTCTTATTCTTCCATCTTTACATTTATAATTATTAATCACCATATAGTGTTGTTAACTTTGTTGAAAAATAAGGTTGATTTATAGTGTTATTTCTTCTGTCCAATTTGGTTTTAAATTTATTTTTTTATACATTATTAGACTTATAATTTCCTTATGTTTAATCTCCATTTTATTATAAACTTCAATTATGTAGTCACCTGATAATATTGGTATTTCAAATTCTTTTTCTTTTATTATAAAAGTTTGATTAATTATATTATCTTTATATAAAATTATAAAGAATTCCTTCTCATTTTTATTTGAAATTTTTATCTCACTTTGTCCTTTAATTTCAGGTATTTGAAAAGTTGATATTTGAAAAATTATTGAATCTATACTAAAATTTAATGTATCAATTTTTGTATGTGATTTATTAAAATAATAAATTGAATTAGTCTCGTAATTTTTTAAATTCAAAATTTTCATATTTGTATTATAATGTTTTATATAATACGAATATTTAGATCCATTTTCTATAATTGATATTCCACTTTTAATTATATCTCTTAATTCATTTATTATGGATGTGTCTTTTAGAGTTGTATTTGCTCCATACAAAGCAGAATCTTTCGTCGAATAGATAACAGAGTCAGTTTTATTGTAAAACGCGTTTAAATCTGATTTAAATAGTTTTGTAAAATTAGTATATCGTTTTATTTTTATACTGGTATCAATTAAAATTTCATTCTTTAATTTTATTTCATTATTTAAGCATGAAAATGTATCTATTGTATAAACTGTATTCCTATCAAAATTTTTATCTACGTCGTTGTCTGTGTATAATAAGTAGTAATAAGTTTCATCGTTTTTTAAACCCTTTATTTCTACTTTATTTTCTTTCATTTTATACTGATAGTCATAATGATTAGTAGTAATAGAATCAATTTTTTTAGAAAATACGTTTAAACCTATATTTTTAAATTTTTTATCATTGTCATATATGAATGAAGTTTTACAGGTATCTATTTCTTTTCCTGTGCTAAATAAAAAATCTGCTGAATATAAATTTCCTTCATTAATATCTTTTATTCCTTCATTAATCAAAATTTGATAAGTTGTGTTTTTTTTCAAAGTACTATCAATTTCAATTTCTAAAGTCTTTTTAACTAATCGGCAGGAGAGGGTACTGTGTTTAGGAAATAATTTAATATTTTCTAATTGATTGTTAAGTTCTACATATTCATCAAAAACAATCAATATTTTTTTCTTATTAAATTCTGTTTCGGTTAAGTTTGTTTTTAATATTTGTGGTGCGCTTACGTCTTTATCTCCACCTGTTAGTGAACCTATACTAGCACAACTGTTAAGTAGTAATAAAATTAGAATAATAGTTAGTTTTTTCATCTTCCTAAATAAACAATTAATACTGAAATATCTGATGGAGAAACACCACTTATTCTAGAAGCTTGTCCTATATTTTCAGGTTTCATCTTACTTAATTTTTCTCTGCTTTCTATACTCAAAGATTTTATTTGATGGTAATCAAAATCAGGGCTCAACTTATAGTTTTCAAGTTTCTTTAATTTTTCTGCCATTTGATACTCTTTGTCTAAATAACCTTCATACTTAATTAATATTTCTATTTGTTCAAGAATTTCTGAATCTATTTCTTTTAGTTCATCAACATAAGGTATTAAATCTTGTATAGTAAGTTGAGGTCTTAATATCAACTTGTCAAGTTTTACTTTTTGATTAATTTCTGCTGTTTCTTTTTCATTTAATAGATTGTTAATAGCAGCGGGCTCAATAGATTTATTTTTTATAAAGTTTAGATTACTTTTTATCAGATTTCTTTTAATCTCTAAGTCATCCATCCTTTCTTTTTGAGCCAAATTTATTTGATAACCCAATTCTGTTAATCTTTCATCTGCATTGTCTTGACGTAATAAGATTCTAAACTCAGCACGCGATGTAAACATTCTATAAGGCTCATCTGTGCCTTTATTAATTAAATCATCAATTAAAACGCCTATATATGCATTTGAACGACTTAAAATGAAGGGTTCTTGTTCTTTTGTTTTCAAATGTGCATTAATACCAGCCATTAAACCTTGACATGCCGCTTCTTCATATCCTGTTGTACCATTTATTTGACCTGCAAAAAACAGATTGTCCACCAACTTGGTTTCAAGTGTTAATTTAAGTTGGGTAGGAGGGAAGTAGTCATATTCAATCGCATAGCCTGGACGAAACAGTTTAGCATTTTCAAATCCTGGTATTTGTTTCATCGCTTTTAGTTGAATATCTTCAGGTAAAGAAGTAGAAAATCCGTTAATATACATTTCTATTGTTTCCCATCCCTCAGGTTCAACAAATATTTGATGTCTGTCTCTTTCGGCAAATCTGTTTATTTTATCTTCAATGGATGGACAATAGCGTGGACCTAATCCTTGTATTCTACCATTAAACATAGGTGATTTCTCAAAACCTTCTCTTAATATGTCATGAACATTTGTATTTGTATAGGTTATAAAACAAGGTTTTTGTGATTTTAAGCTTGAACTGGTTTTCAAAAAAGAAAACTTACCTGGATTTTCATCTCCATCTTGTTGTTCCATTTTACTAAAATCCAAGCTTCTTCCATCCACTCTAGGCGGCGTTCCTGTTTTCATTCTCCCACTCTCAAATCCAAGTTTTTCTAAAGATGCTGTTATTCCCACACTGCTTGACTCTGCCATTCTACCTCCGCCAAACTGCTTTTCACCTATATGTATTATTCCGTTCAAAAAAGTACCACTCGTTAATATTATAGTATTACCCATAACCTTATATCCAAGTCCTGTTTCAACACCTATAGCGAAATTATTTTCTGTTAAAACCGCATGCACATGGTCTTGCATAAAATCAACATTCGGATTCGCTTCTAGTGTTAATCTCCATTGTTCAGAAAATCTCATTCTGTCTGATTGTGCCCTTGGACTCCACATAGCTGCACCCTTGGATCGATTTAACATTCTAAACTGAAGCATTGTTTTGTCGGTAATGATACCTGACATGCCTCCAAGAGCATCTATTTCCCTTATAATTTGCCCTTTAGCTACACCACCCATTGCCGGATTACAACTCATTTTAGCAATAGTTTCCATATTCATGGTTATTAGCAATACCTTACTTCCCATAGTAGCCGCTGCATGTGCAGCCTCACAACCAGCATGTCCGGCTCCTACTACAATTACGTCATATTTATTTTCCATTGTTTTGTTCCACGTGGAACTCTATATTAAAAGTGTTTAAATAATGATTTTCCATTTCCGTCATTTTGTTTTTTTCGATTTTAGTTTTGTCTTTATACCCACACAAATGAAGTATTCCATGTATAATGATTCTAAAAAGTTCCACGTGGAAACTTACTCCGTATGTTTTTGCGTTTTCGTTAACTCTTTCATAACTGATATAGAGTTCACCGTTTACTTTGTTACCCTCGCAAAAGTCGTGAGTTATAATATCGGTGTAATAGTCGTGCTGAAGATATGTTATGTTCATATCGAGTAAAGTTTCATCATCAACTAGTATTATATTTAATTCATCTAACGATTTATTATGGTCTAATACAATTTGTTTTACAACCTCCTTGCATAGTTTTTTTAAACCTTTAAGTTTCTGATGTTCGCCTGCTATTAGTATCATTATTATTTTAAAACAGAAATTGTGCCACTAAAGTTTAGTTTTTCTCCATTAATTCCAACAATAGTCGCTTTATAAATATAGATGTCTGATTGGACAAAATCCCCCTTTTGGTCTTTGCCATCCCACCCTGTGTTTAAGTCATTAACGGTATGTAACAATTCACCCCATCTGTTGTATATATAAATGACAGACTCTGTATTGTTCAAAAACAACCCTTTTGGTTTAAATACTGTATTAAACCCGTTAATTTGAATGGCATTTGGAAAATATACTATTGGTTCAGCATCTACACACACAACATTACTATATGATGTATCTTGTCTGTTGAATGTCGTGTTTGGGTTATTCTCAATGGATTTTATACAGTAACATAATCTTTGGAAGTTTTCACCGAACTTACTATTGTCTTTAAAAGTGCTTATGTTGTTATTGGTTTGTTGAATAATGTTCCACGGGGAACTTTTATTAAAATCTTTTGAATTACCTAAAAGTATTTCTTGGTTTTGTGTTCCTTTTATAAAAGCATTGTAAAGATTCCAATTCAATTCTTGTGTTTCGGCTTCAACCTGATTGACCCTTAAAAATACGCTAGTCGCAACTTGTGAAGTGTCAAATATAAAGTCACAAGGACCCTGAGTGGTGAAATAGTAGGAATAAGTAAATCGGTTAATTCTAACATTGTTGTCAATTAAATTAATTATTCCACCACTCGTGTTTATAGTTTGATTAAGTTGAAAAGCACCATTGTTTTCCGATTTGTACAAAAGTATGTTTTGAAGAGATGTGCCAGTTTCAGTAACGAGTGTTATTTCTATGTGGTTGTTTTGAACCGAAGTTTTAGCCACATAGGAATTTTTACTGCCAATTATTAAAGGGGTGTTTATACATGTATTAATAGAGGAAGAACTAGATGTTCTGTCAATTTTAATAGCCCTGATGAAAAAACAATAAGAATCGCCAAAGGAACTGAAGTTGTATGTAAATTGATTGATGTTTGAAATAACAGTCCCAACCAATTCGAAATTACCGCTGTTTATACTTCTGTAAATTTGATATTCCGAAACTTGCCATCCAACATAATTGGTCCAAGATAGACTTATAGTTTTGTTACATTGATTGTATTGACTGCTTAAAAAGATAGTACTGTGTGTTTCGCTTATTAATGAGGTGTTTTGACAACTGTCATAAGCTGCAATACTGTACGAAACTGAAGCAGAGGATGGATTTCTTGCGTCATTGTCTAAATATTGGGTTTGCTCTGTGGAACCAATTACATCGTTTGAGCCTGTAACATGATAAATTAAATAACCTTTGGTGTCAATACTAGCATTTCTTGACCAGCCAATTATTGCTTTTTGTGTTGCTAAATCAATACTTACAGAATCAATTTGAGAGTTATCTGGTGCTGTATTGTCAATAGTAATGGTGTCGCTAAATATACTGTCAATACCATTACAATCCAAATTATAAACTAAATACAATTCCCACGAACGTAGATTTTTAAGTTTAACATTAATATTGTCTAAAGATATATCCGTTCTGTTACCTAAATAAATAAATAAACCCAAAATATCATCGCGTCCATATATGCTAAAATTTGTAATAGAACCGCAACCATTGATAGGCTTAACCCACAATAAATCAAGCGTTGAGTCAGATCTATTTAAACAAGCTCTTCTCATTTTCGGACGCACGTCTTGAGCATTGAGTAAACTCAATGAAGTCAATAGCCCCAAAAACAATATGAACCTTTTAATATTCACCTGATATGCAATACTTTAACGAATTAAAATCAAAATAATTGTTAGCACAAGCTAAAATATCCTCAGAACTAGTTTGATGGATAGCTTTAAAATAATCTTCATAAAATCCCTCTCTACCTTTCAAATCAAGGTTAGATTTAAAGCGATCGGCTATGTTAAAAGGTCCATCAAAATTGCGAAGTAAACTGCCAATTAGGTAATTTTTAGCAGTTTGTAATTCTTCTTTACTAACAAGTACAGTTTGAAGGTTTTTAATTTCAATCTCAATTTCGTTTTTTACTTCATTGGTGAGTTGTGCATTACACTCACTTGATATTTTAAACAATGAATACGCTCTAAAAGGAGTAATCGAAGAGTGTATGCCATACGTTAAACCCTTTTCCTCACGGATGTTTTTCATGAGTCTTGAACCAAAGTAACCCCCTAATATTAAATTAGTTAATGATATTTTAAAATAGTCTTCATGGATTCTTGAAGGCATCATTTTGCCTAATCTTATGGCATTTTGATTTGAATTTTCTTTTTTTACAACTGTTCCCTTTTCTTCTGAGGTATTTATAGAATGTTCCACAAATATCTCCTCTGTTAGATTAGTTTTAAATCCTAAGTTATTTAAATAATCCCCGATGTTTATAGTGTCAGGACCAGTAAATACATAAGTAGGATTAATTAAAGTTGAGTTTTTGTAAGCAAGTAAATCTTCTCTACAAATACCATTTATAATAGCTTCATCAGTAGGGGAGGCAAGTGGATGGTTTTCTCCCATTACCAAAAGATTGATATCCCTATTTGCTAAGAAAGATGTTTTTGCTAAGTTGATATTCAGTTCACTTATTCTTTTGCTTTTATAAATAGACAGTTCATTTTCATTATACTCACAATCAAGAATTGCTTCAACTACTAAATCAACAATTAATTGTAAATATTCAGTTTGACCATAAATAGAAATAGTATGTGAATAGTAGTCGCAACTCTTAAAAACATACGCTCCGAGTAAGTCAAGTTCTTCTGAAATAACATTTGCATTTTTTTTGGAAGTGCCACTTAAAATTAAGTCACTCGCAAATAATGCATGAAACTTATTTGAGTATTGTCCAAAACCCCCCGATTCAAAGATTAAATCGAGCTTAAAAACTGCTTCGTTGCTCACAATATGGTAGGCGTTTCCATTTTTGCAAGGAAATCCAGTCTTTATTGATTCAATTGCCATTATTTCAGGCGCTAATTGTCTGTTAATCATTGTTTTTGGTAGTTTAAAACGCTAAAATTGCCACTTAAAATATAGTCTTTACAAACTCTTAAAATATCCTCTTTTTGAATAGATTTAACTTGTTCTATCTCAGAATTGATTAAATCGACATTTCCAAGTAAATGTGCATAGCACAATGCCATTGCTTTATTTAAGACGGATGTTTTTGAAAACAAGTTGCTTGTAATTACTTTATTCTTCACTTTGTTAAGTTCATTGTCGCTTATTCCGCTGTCTGCTATTTCTTGAATGATATTTAACAATGCCTTTTCTGCTGTATCAAATGAAACACCATCATTCAATTTACCTTCCATTATAAATAATCCCTCGTCTATATCGCCAGTGATGTAGGCATGCACATGGGTAAAAAGTTTTAGTTCTTTTACTAATGTTTGTGTAAATCGCGAGGACTCCGAACCAGACAACAAGTCGGACAACAAGTCAAATGCAAAATAATCAGCATGATGTCTGTCTACTGTGTTGAACGCCATGTAAATCGCATTTTGTGGAACATCTGCAACAACTGAAGAGCTGATTCTTTTTGTCTTTTTGGGTTCTTGGGGATATTTATTCTGATTGACAGGTCCTGGAGGTATGTCACCAAACCATTTTTCTGTAAGTTCCTTTGCCTTATTAAAAGTGATAGCACCAGCTAAGCAAAGAATGGCATTTGATGGGTTGTAAAAACGTTCAAAAAAAGCCACAACATCTTCGAGTTTTGCATTTTCAATGTGACTAATTTCCTTTCCAATAGTTGCCCATTGGTAGGGATGAACTTGATAGGCGAGGGGTCTTAGTTTTAGCCAAGCATCGCCATAAGGTTGGTTCAAGTAACGTTGTTTAAACTCTTCAATAACGACACCTTTTTGCACTGCCAAAGATTTTTCAGAAAAATCTAAACGCAACATGCGGTCGCTTTCCAACCAAAGTGCAGTTTCAATATTGTCTGCCGGAAGTGTAACATAATAATTGGTAATGTCATTGCTTGTAAAAGCATTATTTTCTCCACCTGCCAATTGTAAAGGGGTGTCAAAAGAAGGAATATTAACCGATCCGCCAAACATTAAATGTTCGAAAAGATGGGCAAAACCTGTTTGATTTGGATTTTCATCCCTAGCGCCAACATTGTACAAAAGATTTGAAACACATAAATTGGTAGCATTATCTTCGTGGTGTATAAGCGTTAAACCGTTATCTAGCCTATGAATGTTATAATGTATCACCTTGCAAAGATACGTCTTTTTTAACTTTCGCTTAATGAGCTAATGCCCCTGTCATAGGGAAGTGTCCACCATTATATTCAGTGCCGTTTTTTTGGGAGATAATGGGTTAATTGAGATATTGTTTAAAACACATGAGCAAGTGGTCAATTTTTACAAGGATTGTGGAACAGAATTGACATAATACAACTTATTCTTAATATCGGTTAAATAATTTTTTATTACAAAACGATATTAGTACCTTTGTGGGATGAAATGGCAAGAATATCCATATTCCTTTGAAAATTTAGATCAACATCTCAGCAGAATAGATGCTAAAAAACAAAGTCTTGATTCAAAAAGACCCTTGCCTACTTATGCCCTTAAAAGTATCAAAGAATCGTTAAGCCTAGAATGGACTTTTCATTCCAATGGTATAGAAGGTAATACATTAACCCTTCAAGAAACCAAACTTATTATAGAAGAAGGTATCACTATCAAAGGCAAATCTTTAAGAGAACATTTTGAAGCTTTTAACCATCAAAATGCCATAGAATTAATAGAAAAATTAGCACAATCAAAAACCCAATTTACCGATAGAAATATCTTGGAAGTTCATGAATTGGTATTAGCAAGTATAGAAAAAGAGATTGCCGGTAGATATAGAACCTCAGGTGTAAGAATATCTGGGGCCAATTTTACGCCTCCTAATGCTCTTAAAGTCAATGAAATGACAGAAGAATTGATTCTATGGGTGAATACAGATTCTAATAATTTACATCCTATTATTAGAGCTTGTATTTTTCATCACCGATTGGTTTGGATACATCCTTTTTTTGACGGCAATGGTCGCACCGTTAGGTTATTGTTCAATTTGCTTTTAATGAAACAAGGTTTTCCGCCAGCCATTATTCTCAAAAACGACAGAAAAAAATATTACGATGCCCTCAACAAAGCCAATCAGGGGGATTATTCCAAACTATTATTGTTAATGATTCAAGCCATGGAAAGAAGTTTGGATATTTATTTAAGCAGTTTGGACAATACCCACGATGATTACAAAGAAATAAACGTAATTGTAGAAGAAATGTCGCTTCCCTACAGTCAGGAGTACGTCAGTTTATTAGCCAGAAAAGGCAAGATAGACGCCTATAAGCAAGGTAAAAATTGGCTGACAACCGAAAAGGCGGTTCAAGAATATTTCAATAACAGAAAAAGGAAACGAAGTTTGTGATTGATGAGCTAACCTTCCAAAGCACTTTACTTCCCTTCAACTCATCATAAAATAAAGTTGCTCAACGATCTAGTTACATAAACCAAGTTTGTTGAGTTAAATCTTTCTTTATTGTTTGATTTTTACGATTTTATTATCTTTAATAATTACAAGATAGCTATTTCGCTCTTTTTTAAAAGCTAACATTTTTTCGTAAGCTATTTCTAGCCCTTTAATGATTTTGTTTTTTAACTCAGTTTTTGATTCTTTTGTCATAAGTAGTTTTTTAATTCATTATACCTTTTGTGATTATATATGGTTAAATTATCTGTAAATGACATTTCAGCCATTAAGATGTGGTTTCCTTCAGAATTATCAAAAATTAAAGCTTGGTCAACTATAGGTAAATAAATATTAAAGAGATTTTTAATTCCCTTAACATAACGCCTTTCAATAACTTCTTCTGGAATATCATGTCCACCCTCGGAAACCCTTATTTTAACTCTTTCTTTAGCTAATTCTGGATTTTTTAACCAAAAAAACAATAATATGATTTCGTAATTTTTAGATTTAGCTTCAATAATTTTATTTTTATAACTTCTAGTTGAAAGGGTTGTTTCAAAAGCAAAGTTCTTGTTTTGTTCCAATAAATCATTTATTCTTTGAATCATAATCCTACCAGACTCAAATGAAGCTTTTTCGGGTTGAAAAGGTGATAAGCCTTTCGCTATTTCATCTGCATTTACAAATTCTTTGCAATCTAAAATTTCAGGCAGAATGGTAAACGAAGCGGTAGTTTTACCCGCCCCATTGCATCCTGAAATAATGAATAACTTTCTTTCTTGCATCCATGCAAATATAGCAATTTTTAGAATGCGGATTTATTATCTATCTTCTATAACAATTGTTATAATTAAAAAGCGTTCCGAAGAGGTTTTTTTGTCATCTTTTTTTGCAAGGGAAAAGCAAAAAAGTCGCCAAAAAGGATTGCGTGTGTTTACTCATAACCTCGGGTTAAAACCCGAGGCTATTACTATTTACCTCCTCAGGAGGTATTTTTAACCTTAAATTTCCTCATAAAAAAAGCGCTCCGAGGAACGCTTTTAAAATTTGGGTTTTTTAATTTTTTATTGCCACTCTGTTGTTTTCATTAAAAACAATCCTTCTCCTTTTCCAGTACCATCTATAAATTCACACTCTAATTCGGTTTCAGAATTCCAAGCAAATCGCCATTTTAGTGGTGTGCCACCCAAAGAACCAATGGTTTCCATGGTGTCAGAATTGTTAATCCAATGCCAAGTGCCAGCGGTTTTATATTTGCCATCAGGCTTAAAATCGTGTTTAATTTGACTCCCCCTGTTATACCAAACTTTATTATTGGTCAAAGTGGTTTTGTTAAGTGTTTTTGTTGGAGTTGTAGTGCTTGGTGTTGGGGTGTCATCGTCACCACAAGCAGAAAACCCAATCAATAAAGCTGGAACTATAGCCCAAGCTAGTGTTCTAAAATTTAATTTTTTAATGTTCATAAATTGTTATTTGAAAAGTTGAATTATATGCGAATTAAATTAAACAATTTAAATTAAAAATATTTTGTAAACAAACTGATTTTGAGGGGATTATAAATTATGTTTATTTATTTCACGCCGTTTAGCGTGATTGTTTATTTGTTTGTCACCCTGTGAGCGTGT
This sequence comes from Bacteroidia bacterium, assembly GCA_044373665.1. Lineage (GTDB taxonomy): Bacteria > Bacteroidota > Bacteroidia > NS11-12g > UBA955 > JABMMZ01. The sequence continues at coordinate 43,901 of JBIPNH010000001.1, read as the reverse complement.
CCGCCTATGGAGGATGGACGCCTTTGGCGGCTGTACCGAAGGGTGTTTAATGAGTTTAAATGGTTGATGGGTTTCACTCCGTTCAGCGTGATTGTTTAGTTGTTTAATGTCACAAAGAACGCTAGTAAACCTTTGAAGGATTCCACCTCATTACGCCCTAAGTTTTTCTTCCCATGCTCAAAGAGCATCTTTGTGTTCTCTTTTTCCCCTCTCTCTGCGCTCTCTGTGCCTTCTCTGTGCTCTCCCGAATGACTCGGGAGTGGTTAATTTCCCATTACTGCGCTTCCCAGAATGTCTCTACCGCGGTTAATTCCACCTAGCTACCTCTCTTCTACTTTCATAAAATACCTAAATCCAATCGTTGGACTTGGTTGGGTATAGGTTTCTGAGCTGCCAATTTGAATAGAATTGTTGTGAGAATTCCAGCTTCCACCTTTACAAATGCCTTTTTCAGCTAACATTTCTGCGGCATTGCCTGCCATGTTGTATAATCCAAATTTGTTTGGCAAATAGGAATTCACATCACACAAGAACTCATAGCCATCCACTTTTCTGCTGATGGTAAAATCATTGTTGGGATACATATAAATGGCACCTGACTGATAAATATTTCTAGTATTGCTGTCTGTTTTAATTTCCGTTTTTAAAAAACCATTAAAATACTGCTCTTCTAAAGGTGAAAAATTGGCTTGATACTGTCCTTTATAATCTCTGATGTAGTAATTTCCCCATGGATAAGGGTTAGAGTTATATACACCTCTAGCTGCCATTTCCCACTCTTCTTTAGTCGGTAATTTGAACAGCACTTTTTTGAATTTTCTTTTCGGAAAACTGTTGTATTTGATGGTCAGCCATTCACAGAATTTAACGGCATTTTCGTGTGAAATATTAACAACAGGATGAAAATCAAAACGAGGAAGCCAATTGTGTTGCAACTGAAAAGCATAACGGGTGTAGTTAAGCCATTCATTGTTATTTATGGTTAGTAAAGCATCTTGATTTTCTTTCAAAAACGTGTTGTATAATAAATTACTGGTTTCAAAAATGGAAGCATACAAACTGTCATTGACCGGTTTTAAATATTTTTCAAGGAGTTCTGCATTCAATGAGTATGGCTTTGTTTGAACTGTTTTTTTGTAAGACACTATTTCAAATACAAATCTGAATCCTATGCTTGCACTTCGGAAAGTATCTGGATAGATTGGACTTTCATAATCAATTCTTGCTTGGTAAGGCGCTTGATTCCAACTGCCACCTTTCGCCATTTTTTCTTCGGTCCATTCAGCCACATTGCCACAAATATTGTATAAACCGATTGTATTAGGCCAATAAGCGTAGGTTTGTGTTGTAATAAAGCGATCTTCATTAAATTCAGCATTTTCTCCTTTATCCCTTTTATAATTAAATTGAAATTTGCCCAAATCTTTCTTTTTCCCCTTTTCAACTCTAGTGGTATTGCCTTCCCAAGGCCAAATAGCAGTTTCGGGCAAAGTGCCACGAGCGGCTTTCATCCATTCTTTTTCAGAAGGCAGTCTACCTATCAGTTTTTCAATGTTTAAAGAACCAAAATTTTCGTTTTCCATTATTCTTTCGGCCACCCACTGAGAAAAAGCTTGTGCTTGTTGATAAGAAACACCTACCACAGGATAATTTTTGTAGGCAGGGTGTCGAAAATAATATTCCACATAAGGTTTATAGAAAGGTGATTGACTCATCCAAACTGAAGAATCTGGAAGGGCCTTTCGATAGGCATCTACTCCTTTTTTACGCAGCAGCCAATACAGATATTCTGAATATTGAAGGTTACTGACTTCAGTATTAGATATAAACAAAAAGTCATCTTGCAAAGGTCTGTATTGTATTATTTTAGTAAAATAATCAATGGTTTTTTTGTTTAATTCTTGGGATTTTATTGGGTATAAAACCAGCAAAAATAGTAAAAGTAAAATGCATTTAAATCTATTCATAAATTACAATTGATTGTGGAATTTGTTATTTGAAAAACGATAAGCCAAAGAGATGTTGAAACCAATATTAAAGTCGAGTTGCGCTTGTTGTTTGTTGGCAAACCCTGTCAAAGGCAGTTGAATTTCTGGAATCAGGAAAAAACGAGGACTAAGTTTGGCATCCATCCTGATAAAGGGAATAGCGCCAAAAGCAAAGGAATGAATATAAGTTGGTTCATTGTTAAGGTTTGAAAATCCTCTTTTTGGGAGCCATTCAAATCCAAACCATGATGAATCCAAAACATATTCCTCAATTTGAGTCGCTTTGGTATGTTTACCTAAAAATAACTTAATACCGCCATTTAAATTAAATTTTTCACCTTCACTTAAAGAGGATATTACGCCTAAATTAACACCTAAATGATTTGTATTGATATTGGTTACTGTTAGATAATAAAGTTCATTAACTTTAGTAATTTCTCTGTTTTGATTATAGAAATCTCCAAAAGTTTGAAAATCGATTAAAAAATTGGTTTTCTTGTGCAGGGTTTCAAAACCCAAATTAAAACCATTGGTTATACCACCATTTCTGACAAGCAAATTGGCTTTTATTTGATATTTGTATTGGGCAGAGAGCCCTAAAGCGTAAAAAAGGCCTAAAAAAAACAAAAACTTTTTCATATTCACCAAACGAAAATAGGTGAAAAATATTGTATTTTACTTACACCCCTTCGCCCCAATTTTTCAGTTCATCCTCGCTCCACAACCCCGGAAAGAAAATTCTGCGTTGGTATTTAGGATGCATGTATTTGCGCCAATCGCTTCCACCTGTGGCTTCGGCTTTGCCTAAGTATTTACCTGCTGCATTGTAATGTGCCATAACCCAACTAACATTAACGGTATAATCGTAATGACGCATGGCTTTTATCAAGGCTGCATCTTGTTGAACATTGGCAGGTAATTGCTGAAATTTAGTCCACAAATTAGTAGTGTTATAATCTTCCATTTTCAACAATAACTCATGCTTGTATTTTTTCTCAAAATTGACCAATAAAGTGTTTTTATGACCGGTAGCAAAGTCTTTTCCAGCTGCTTGCCAATAAAGGTGTTCGAAGGCATGTTCAATAGGAGTGTTACGGTCGATAGTCGCTCTAAAACGGTTGTCTATAAGATTGATTATTTCTGTAGATGCAAATTCAATCAATCGGTATTGCGCACTTTGAAACCCACTTGCAGGAGTCAAGGTGTTTCTAAATTTCATGTATTGCTCCTTTTCCATGCCATCGCCCATGATATCGAAAGAAGAGGACAACATGTCAAAATAACGACTTACACGACGAAGTTTTTCGGTAAAAAAAGCAGCCTCAATGGATTGAGCGTTACTGACTTGATCAATCTCCCAAAGAATCATTTTAAACAACAATTCATTGATTTGGTGATACATAATAAACACCATTTCATCGGGTAAGGTAGTACGTTGTATTTGTAAACCCAACAAAGCTTCAGGTAAAATATAATCCCAATAAGTGATAGGATTGCCATGCACTAAGCCCTCAAGATGTACATCGGGATTTTGATTAATGGCGGCATATTTTTCGTCAATTCTCTTTAAAATATCTTCTCTAATACTCATTTTATGTTGCTGGTTTAAAATCGCTTGCAAACTTATGTATTTTTGGCGAATAGTTTCACGCTGTTCCGAGTGAGTTTAGTAGTTATTAGCTTTTAAGCTGGAATAAATGATATACCAAAGATGTACATGACAGAAAAAAGTTGATTGCCTTCCAAATCACATTAATAAAGATTCCCAATTAACTTTAATAATTAATCTTTATCGATAGTTATTGTTCCTAATTATTATAAATGGGCATTCAGTATTTTTTTTGTGGCAATGATACCTTCAATCTCTTTTTTGTCAGATGATTATGGTCACTATTCTAGCAAAGATGATGACAATCATTTTCTTTAATAATTTGAAAATGAGAATAAAAATGAGATATTTGAAACATTAATATTATTTAGGAATGAATTTCAAATTACTTTTTATAACGTTTGCCATTGTCTGTCCAATGTTCGGTTTTTCACAAGCATCGATAAATTGTTACGGAAATGTAAATGAAGCCAATAATATTTACAGAATTCAAGCAGCCGACTCAGGATTAATGGCCTTTGGTCTTATCGATTTATTGAGTGTTCAAAGATTAAATTTTAAAACTGGCGAAGAATGGACGATGTCTTTTAAAACGCAAAATGGGAGTGTTTCTCAGAATTTGTATGGAAAAGGTGGTATTATGGAAAATGATTCAACCTTTTTGGTTTTGGGGCGTTTGGGCAAAGAGAATGTGGGAATAATAAAAGCCACTACTTCAGGAAGAATTATTTGGGCAAATTGGTATAACACGGGTTTAGATGAGCATCCCGATAAAATAGTACGCTTAAAAAATGGGGATTATTTGGTTTCGGTAAGAACAAATGTATCCTATTATGAATTTGGCGAATGGGGTTCAAGAAGTGGCGTTTTCAGAATCAATCCTAATGGTCAGCTTAAGTGGTTTAGATTACTTGATTATAGAACTAGCAATACCTCATCTATGGTTAATGGCATGTTTGAAACAGAGGGTTCTAATCTTTTAATTACACAAAAATATGGCACAAAAACAGGATTATTTAAATTAAATGCCAATGGAGATAGTTTAAAATCTGTGATTAGTAATACCGATTTTGTGTTAATGGATTCTGATTTTGACAAAAACAATCAAAGAATTTATACAGTAAGCGCAGATAAAAAGATCAGTGCTTTTGACACTTCGTTTAATTCTGTTTTTTTGAAAACCATTGGTAACACAACTTTAAATTCACTTAACTCAATAAAAATCATTAATGACACCATGGTTTTATTGGGCGGAAAATATAACAATGATGCTTGTGTTTTGTATGCCGATTATCAATTCAATGTTTTATCATGTCATTACAAAAGATTTACACCATCTACAGCTTCAACATTACTGGGATTGTATCGGTATAAAGACCAAGGAATAAGTTTGATTTTTCCATCCGTTGCCGTAACCAAACATGCTGACCCTTCGTCAAACTTGTGTTTTAATAAAATCAATGGTTCACAATTTACAACGTCAAGTGGTTCAAATTTAACCTTTAGTTCACATGTAAGAATAAGAGGAACAGCCACATGGGATGAATGGCAATATGTAGTAGCGACCAAAACCAAACAAATGAATCCTTCTTCAAATTGTTTGTCACACGACTTAGGTGTTATGCCTGACAGAACACTACATACAAATACATGTTTAGATTTTAATATTAAACTTTACCTAACAAACCATGGTGTAAACCCAATTACACGATTTAAATTAAAGTATTTTGTAAATGACTTGGAAATAGATACCACCTTTGTTTTATCCTCTTCAATTGGTTCAAAGCAATCAACTTTTCTTACTGTTTCCAATGTGTATTTGAAGCCAGGAAAACAAACCATTTACGGTTGGGTTTATTTACCCAATCAAACGAATGATGAATTTACTTTTAACGACACTTTTTCAATGGAAGTAGTGCCAAGATTAGTGCCCAAAATGAGTATTTCAGGTGTTGATTCTATTTGCGAAGGCAGTAATACAACCTTAATTAGTTCAGGTAAGTCGGGTACATACCATTGGTATAAAAATGGTACATTAGTAAAACAAGGAACTGCACAAACTCATATAACTAATTTATCGGGAAAATACCATGTTAGATTGACCGATTCTGCTTGTTTTTATTATTCAGACACTTTTCAGTTAAATACTGTATCAATTCCTAACAAACCAAGTATTTCAGAGTCCAATGGTGTATTGAGTACCAATGCAAGTGGTTTTTATGTTTGGTTTTACAATAATAAAGCCGTAGATACCAGTAAAAGCAGTATTAATTCTATTGGGTTTGGCACTTATAAAGTATTGGCATATAATAATTTTGGTTGTGTAAAAGAAAGTGATGGTTTAGTATTAACAGAGTTAAGCACTATTCCTTTATCAACAGAAAAAATGTGGACTATAAAAAACAGCAATTTGTTGGTTTGGAATGGTACAGAAAAAGTAAAATTAAAGATTTATTCAATTGATGGTAAATTGTTACTAGAGAATAAGATAGGAGAAAGTGAGTTGGAATTTAATTTATCTTACAATATTTATATTTTAAGGATAGAGGGTAAAAATACAAACGCGTTTTATAAAATTGCCTTAGGGCAATAAACGTTTATGCTAAGGGCGTTTCTTCAACCAAAAGAATTACTTTTTCAAAAGATTTAAAGAAATCCATTTGCAATTGTACTTTAACATTATTTTTAATGCTAATATCACTAAAATATTTATTTTCTTCAATGTTTTCAATGTGTTGTGCCGAACAGTATAGAATAAGATTGACTGCTTTATTGAAATGAATAACGGGTTGAATTTCCGAGTTGAAGAAGAGTGTTTGCGAACCACTTTCAAGTTTAGCAACACTTGAAATGAGAGTTGAGTGCATCGTTTCAGGTTTTAAATACTGAAGTTCATGTTCATCAAACAGGTTGCATAGATGTTTTTCAGACAAGGCGGGCGTTCCAAGTTGAAAAGAAGAAATACTGCCTGAAATTTTATTTAATAAATCATAAGGACCGTTATAGGTTTGGAAATAAAAGCCTGCTTTGGTCCATTCTATTACAAAATTTTCATCAGCAAACTGCATAGAAGGCGAAGTAACGTGTAGGTCTAAATTAATGTTTGCATGGGGATTGCTTAGTGGTTGAACCAAGTTTTTCCGAATAGATTTTAAAATTTGTTCTTTGGGGGTTATTTCAAACACGATAATTATTTATAATTTAGAATACCATTGCAAAGAAAACTAAAAGTTGGCATATGAAAAAATATACAATTTCAAATATGTGGGAGATAGTTAGGGTGATTGTTTAGTTGTTTATGCGTTTATTTGTTTAGGTGTTTTTAGGAGTCACCCTGTGAGCGTGTCCACCTATTGAGGATGGACGCCTTTGGTGGCTGTACCGAAGGGTGTTTAATGAGTTTAAAAGGTTTTCTAATAGTAATCCTGGATGTTGTTTCAATATTAAACTGTTAACAGTTGTCACCCTGAGTGATTAAGCTGTGCTTAATTGTACCGAAGGGCGACAACAATTTATTCGTACACCATTTGCCCTCCTTCGGTACAGCGGCTTTCAGCCACCACTCATGATGACAAACGGATGTGGTTAATGGTTGAATTGGTGCCGTTGTTGGTGCTATAAACAACGTCAAGAAAATCCTCCCATGCTCTCAGAGCATCTCAGTGTCACCTCTTCAATTCTCTATTTTTTTCTCTGTGTACTCCCGAATGGCTCGGGAGTGCTTTCTCAGTGCTCTCTGTGGTTAATTCCCTTTATGTTCTCCATGATTAGAGTTTCCATTAAAAAGCGCACCGCAGAGAGTTTTTTGTCATAGAAATCAACGTTTTAAATATAATGTTGAATTAAACCAACATTAATAGCTATTAATAGATTTAATGTTGTATAAAACCAACAAATATTAAAAATATATTTTTTAAGTCAGAGTAATAATTGTAACTTTGTGGTGTAAAACCAACACTAAAGTTGTTTTATAGCCATAATGTACGAAAAATACAACATTAACTACAAGGCTTTTACCGATAAAGCCATTCTCGAAAAAATGGGTGCTTTTATCAAACATCAGCGCCTTAAGCTGAACAAAACACAAGCACAATTAGCCGCAGAATCAGGTATCAATCGCAGTACACTCATTGAATTAGAGGCTGGTGGAGGTGCTAATTTGCTTACTTTTGTTCAAGTTATAAGGTCTTTGGGACAATTGGATGTTTTGCAGTTTTTAGAAATAGAAACAGAAATTAGTCCGATGGCATTAGCAGAAATGCAAGCCAAATACAAAAGGCAAAGGGCATCAAAAACCAAACCTAAAAATATCAAACCTTCTGACTGGTAAACCATGATTACTACAGCATTTATCCATATTTGGGGACATCGTGTAGGTGCTATTGCTTGGAATAATTCCACAGGAACTGCAGGTTTTGAATACGACAGTAGTTTTAGGCAATTGGGATTGGAATTGAGTCCTTTGAAAATGCCCTTGAATAGAAATGCAGTTTTTTCATTTCCTGAATTGCGCAACAGCAATACTTTTAAGGGTTTGCCTGGTTTGCTTGCGGATGTGATGCCTGATAAATATGGCAATGCCATCATTAATTCGTGGTTGCAAAAAAATAACCGACCCAGCAATAGTTTAAATCCTGTAGAAATATTGTGTTTTATTGGCAAAAGAGGGATGGGTGCTTTGGAGTTTGAGCCCAATAATACTGAAATGGAAATGCAGGATGTGGATTTAGAAATCAGTAGTTTGGTTCATATTGCCGAACAAATTTTGCAAGAAAAACAAGATTTTAATTCTTCATTTTCTAAAACGGATGATAAACACCTGTATGATTTATTAAAAATAGGCACTTCGGCTGGAGGCGCTAGGGCAAAAGCGGTGATTGCTTTTAATCCAAAAACCAAGCAAGTAAGAAGTGGACAAGCAGATATTCCTAAGGGTTTTGAGCATTGGTTGTTTAAGTTTGATGGAGTTATGGACCAACAGTTTGGCGCTAGTAGTGGCTATGGCAGGGTAGAAATGGCTTACTATTTAATGGCAAAAGCGGCAGGTATCACCATGCAAGAATGTCAATTATTTGAGGAAAATGGAAGAGCGCATTTTATGACCAAAAGATTTGACAGAGTGGGCAACGAAAAACTACACATGCAAAGTTTTTGTGGTTTGCAGCATTACGATTTTAATGAGGTCAATAGTTTTAGTTACGAGCAATTGTTTGAAACCATGCGATTATTAGGTTTACCCTACACAGATGCTCGGCAATTATTTACGAGAATGGTTTTTAATGTGATGGCACGTAATTGCGACGATCATACGAAAAATTTCGCTTTTTTGATGGATAAAAACGGGAAGTGGAGTTTGTCACCAGCATTTGATGTTTGCCATGCTTACCGACCAAATAGCCTTTGGGTGAGTCAACATGCCTTGAGTATTGAAGGTAAAAGAACAAATTTTTATGTTAAGGATTTTATAAATTTAGCAACAAAAATGAACATCAAAAAACCACTTGAAATGATAGAACAGGTGAGAAATGCAGTGGGTGATTGGCAAAAATATGCTAAGGAAGTTGAGGTAGATGAATCATTGGCAAAAGCAATTGAGAGTACTTTGCTTTACGGTATTTAGTAAATCGTTAGGAGAAGGAAAAAGGGACTAGGGATAAGGATTTAGGGTTTTTCAAGCCGGGTTGGGTGATTAATTAGTTAAGAATTACTCTGTAGATTCGGTTTTTGTAAATACATAATTTTATACCTAATTAAATCTATTTTTAAACTATAAACTAATACAACTTCAACATGTTCAAATTCAAACATTATAAAATAGAATATTTCTATTTACTTTTGCAGTGTAAACTATAAAACCCTAATTAACAATTGCCTAGTAAAACCAATGCTATAAAACATACTATTCTTTCACTTAGTAAACTATTGGACACTAAAGAACGAAGGAGGGGAAAGGTATTGTTATTGCTAACCGGTTTGGTTTCCTTGGCAGATGTTATTGCATTGGCAACCGTAGTGCCGGTTTTGATGCTAGCCATTGATGGTAATTTTTTGGAAAAAAGCAGCAAGTTGCGATGGGTTTTTCAAACCTTTAATTTTCAAACCGAAGCTCAATTTTTAATAACATTAATTGGTTTAATTGTTGGGTTTTTTGTATTCAAAAACATGGTTGCTGTTTATGTCCAAAAAAAATTAAACGACTTGGCAGTAGAGGTTGTTCATCATTTTACAGAAAAATCTTTTTATCATTTAATCAGTAAGCCTTATGAAACTTTTGTTGGCAAGGGAACCTCTGAATTATTTAACAAAATACACTTTCATTCCTTGTATTTTTCAACAGGTATTTTATTGCCTTTTGTGAGTTTATTTGGTGAATTTATTGTGCTTTTGTTTATAGTTACATTGATATTGGTTTTTAATCCAACTTTATTTTTGGTTATTGTGCTTATTACTGCACCGGCTTTTTACATTGTCAATTCAATGACCAAAAAGAAAATTTATCAACTTGGAGAACAGTCCAAACAGTTGAGAGAAGAGACTATTGGCAGTTTAAATTTTGGATTAAATGGTATCGTAGATATTAAGCTCAATCAGTCTTCAGTATTTTTTATCAATGATTTTTTACGCAAACAACAGCCTTTGGTTAAAAATGACTTGCGTTCAGTGTTTTATCAAAGTATTCCTGCTCGTGCCAATGAAATAGTTGTATTGGTTGCGGTCATTTGTTTGGTTATTTACGGCTATTTTTTCTCTGACAATCCTGCGGGACTTAGAACATTGGCAGCAGTGTTTGTGTTATCAGTTTTTAGGTTAGTGCCTGCATTAAACAGAATGTTGGTGGCTGCCATGAAGTTAAAAATGTATCAGCACATTGTAGATTTTTTTAATTTCGAAACGCACAATCCTGTATTAGCCAAACACCACCATGTAGAATTTAATAAAGAATTAGAGATAAATCACATTTCATATCAATATTCCGATTCAGAAAAATATTTATTGAAAGACATTTCCTTTAAAATAAAACCGGGAGAAAAAATTGGGATACGAGGGGCGAGTGGAAGTGGTAAAAGCACATTAATGAAAATTATTGCAGGCTTAATACAATCCCAAGAAGGAAACATTACAGTAGATGGGGTAAAATTGGACCAAGATCATATCAATAGTTGGTGGACTCAAATTGGGTTTGTTCATCAAAATCCATTTGTGTTTAATAAAAGTTTGCATGAAAACATAACACTAAGTCGAGAATTTGATGCCGAAAAGTTACATAAAGTCATTCAAGAGTCGGGTTTACAGGAATTTGTAAAGTTGCTTCCTAACGGTATTTACTCTGTTATTGGTGAAAATGGTTCCAAAATAAGTGAAGGTCAAAAACAAAGAATTGCTATAGCAAGAGCATTGTATAAAAATGCCAAGTTGTTAATTTTCGATGAGGCTACGAGTGCTTTAGATGAAGAAACAGAAGCCATTATTCAAGAAAGTATTGAGCAAATCAATCACCACAATGTGGCAATAATTATTGTTGCACATCAAAGTAAAATCATTAATATTTGCAACATTAAATACAGGATTCAAAATAATCAATTAATTAAAGAAGAATGAAAAATATAAAATTTGCAGTTATAGGTTGTGGGCATATAGGTAAGCGACATGCAGAAATGGTTAATCGTCATCCCGAGGCAGAACTTGTAGCTTTAGCAGATACTAGAGAAGCGAAAGAATTGGGAATTGAGCAATATTCAGTTCCGTTTTTCAATAGTTTAGAGGCTCTTTTGACCAGTGGCATTGAGTTCGACGTGTTGTGTATTGCAACGCCTAATGGTTTTCATGCGGAGCATGCCTTATTGGGATTAGAGCATAAAAAACATGTAGTAATTGAAAAACCAATGGCATTAAACAAAGCGGACTGTGAAAAAATTATTTTCAAATCATTGCAAGTTTCCAAGCAAGTGTTTTGTGTCATGCAAAACCGATATTCACCACCATCAGAATGGATTAAAAAAGTAATAGATGATGGCATTTTAGGAGAGATTTACATGGTTCAGATTAACTGTTACTGGAACCGTGATGAGAGATATTATAAAAAAGAAGGTTGGAAAGGTCAATTGTCAATAGATGGAGGAACATTGTTTACTCAGTTCTCGCATTTTATAGACATTATGTATTGGTTGTTTGGTGATATTAAAGACATTCAAGCAAAATTTGATGATTTTACGCACAAAGACCTTACCGATTTCGAAGACAGTGGTTTTGTTAATTTCAGATTTTTAAATGGAGGAATGGGTAGTTTGAATTATTCTACAGCGGTTTGGAATCAAAATTTAGAAAGTAGCTTAACGGTTGTTGCCAAAAATGGAAGTATAAAAATTGGTGGGCAGTATATGAATGAAGTCGTTTATTGTCATGTAAAAGATTACGAAATGCCAGAATTACCGCCCTCTAATCCTGCCAATGATTATGGTCCATACAAAGGTTCTGCTGCCAATCACAATTATATTTTTGAGAATGTAGTGGATACACTGTTGCATAGAAATACCATTACAACTAATGCCTTAGAGGGATTGAAAGTGGTTGAAATAATAGAACGCATTTACGATTTAAATCCATTTATCAAAAGCTAATATAAATGACCAAAAAGTTATCAATTATCATACCTGCGTACAATGAAGCAGCCACCATACATTTAATATTGAATAAAATTCAGCAGGTTAATTTATTGAACAATATTGAGAGAGAGATAGTAATAGTGAATGACTGTTCTACCGACCAAACCCAAGAAACGATTGAAAAGTACAAAGCTGAAAATCCACATTTAGACATTCAGATTTACAAGCAAGCTGTTAATCAGGGGAAGGGTGCTGCTATTCACAAAGGAATAGAAAAAGCGCAAGGTGATTATATAATCATACAAGATGCCGATTTGGAATATGATCCAAACGAGTATAATATTTTGTTAAAGCCATTAGAAGATGGTGTTGCTGATGTTGTTTATGGCAGTCGTTTTATGGGAGGCAATCCGCATCGTATTTTGTTTTTTTGGCATTCAATAGGTAATAAAATATTGACATTCATGTCCAATATGTTTACCAATTTAAACTTAACAGACATGGAAACCTGTTACAAATTATTTAGGGCAGAGATCATTAAGTCGATTCAGTTTAAAGAAAACCGATTTGGTTTTGAGCCAGAGGTCACAGCAAAAATAGCACGCATTCCACGCATAAGAATTTATGAAGTAGGTATTTCGTATTACGGAAGAACCTATGAGGAAGGCAAAAAAATTGGATGGAAAGATGGCTTCAGAGCCATTTACTGTATTTTGAAATACAATTTGTGGAACAGTTAAGATTTTTTAAGGAGTTTTCCTTTGAGAAAGGGCGTTTCGGTTCCGCTCAACGACCTTGGTGTGCGGAAACTTGCTCAAAGACCTTGGTGTGTGGCAGTGCGGTCACTTAGCGGAGTCGAAGAAAACAAAACTTGGTCACTGAGCGGAGTCGAAGTGCCCAAATTAGTTTTCGATAAATTCAAGCAAAGTTGTTTCGACTCCGATGCAAGGGCGTTTCGGCTCCGCTCAACGACCTTGGTTTTCGGAAGTTGGTCACGGAGCTAGTTTACCCACTAGGCTGAGCCTAGTCACGTGAGCGGAGTCGAAGGGAAGTAAAGTGCACACACTTAATATTCGATAAATTGAACAAGGGCGTTTCCCAAGTGTGGTCACTGAGCGGAGTCGAAGTGCACACACTATTTAAGGACGTTTCCTTTTAACAAGGGCGTTTCGGCTCCGCTCAACGACCTTGGTGTGCGAAAGTGCGGTCACTGAGCGAGCTTGTACTGAGCTAGTTTACCCACTAGGCTGAGCCTAGTCACGTGAGCGAGCTTGTACTGAGCTTGTCGAAGTAAAGGGAAGTAAAGTGCCACTATTAAATTAAAAATAACATGTTACAATAAAATAGTACTTGTATTTCAACAAACAATTGAGTAGTTTTGCTACTCAATTTAAATGATAGAAACCTTAATTTCTTCCAAAACACGTATCAAACTGCTTTTAAAATTCTTTTTAAACAGTGAGACAACCTCTTATTTAAGACATTTGGAATCGGAATTTGGAGAAAGCACCAATGCTATAAGGTTAGAATTGAATAAATTAGAAGAGGCAGGCATGCTTAATTCGCAGTTTGAAGGCAACAAAAAAATCTATCAAGCCAACAAGCAGCATCCTTTATTTAACGATATTAGCAGCATTATCTTAAAATATACAGGCATCGATTGGATTGTAGACTATCTAGTTAAACGATTGGGCGATGTAAAAAAAGTGTATTTAAGTGGCTCATTTGCAAGAGGAATAAACAGCGAAACCATTGATTTGCTTATTGTTGGGGAAATTGATATTGCTTTTATGGATGAATTGTGTTTGAAAATTAAGAAAAAAATTGAGAAAACCATCAAGTATCAAGTGTACAGCGATGCAAAACAAGTTGATAAGTTAATCAATAATGAAAAGATTTCTTATTTATTATTGTGGGAGAAATAGATAAAAAAAACCATCAAAAATAGGTTTATTTAACTATTTTTGATAAAAACTAAAATAATTGCTGAAACCGTTGGTATCAGTAACTTTTAATAGACCCTACTCAGACAGATAATGTAACTGAGGGGGCGGTGCTTTGAATATGAAAAACAAGGAAAAATGGTATGTGATATACACCAAGTCGAGACATGAAAAAAGGTTAGCCGATAAACTAACTATAATGGGTAGCGAAGTGTATTTACCATTAGTTAAAGCACCATCCTCCAGAAAAGACAGACAGAAAACAATTGATAAGCCATTGTTTAATTCTTATGTTTTTGTCAAAGAGTCAACAATCAACATAGATTCACTGAAAAGCTATGACAGTTTTGTGGCCTATTTACTGTTCAATGGAAAGCCAGCAATTGTTTACCAATACGAAATTGATATTATAAAGTCCCTAGTACAACACGGTTTTGTGGTAGAACTAAGTGAAGTTGACGCCAAACAATTATCAGAAGGCAGAAAAGTAATGGTGATAAGTGGTCCTTTAAAAGGGATGGAAGGCGAAGTTTATCAGTTAATAAATCCTGAGTTTGTGTATGTGCATTTCGAGAATTTTCAGGGAAGTATGAAAATTAATATTTCGTATAAGAAATTGAAATTGATATGAGAGATTGTTTAGTTGTTGAGTTGTTTATGTGTTGAGTTGTTTATTTGTTTCATGCCTTGCAGCGTGATTGTTTCACGATTGTCACCCTGAGTTTTCGAACTGCTTTGGGTTCGAAAGTATCGAAGGGGGATAGTGGTTTTGTTGAGGTGTTTATTTGTTTATTTGTTTAGTTGTTTATTTGTTGAGACGGTTTAAAGGGTCGATTTATTTAACGATTGTCACCCTGAGTTTTCGAACAGCTTTGGGTTCGAAAGTATCGAAGGGGGATAGTGGTTTTGTTTATTTGTTTATGTGTTGAGTTGTTTATTTGTTTAGAGAGTTTAAAGGGTTGAGGAGGTTTAAAGGGTTTGTTTAACGATTGTCACCCTGAGGCTCTCGAAGGGTGTTTATTTGTTGAGTTGTTTATGTGTTTATTTGTTGAATTATCACTAAACGCCAACCCCCTAAACAAATAAACGTATAAACGCATAAACAATAACCCTAAACGCATAAACCCCTAAACAATATACGCCAACCCCCTAAACAAATAAACGCATAAACAATATACGCCAAACCCCTAAACGCATAAACACATAAACAAATAAACAAGAACCCCAAACGTATAAACAATTATATTATGAAAGAATATTCTTTTGAAAAGTTAGATGTTTGGAAGGAGTCAAGGGTATTGACAAAAATGATTTATGAATTATCAGCCCAATTCCCTTCAAAAGAAATGTATGGATTAACAAGTCAAATTAGAAGGGCTGCCATTTCAGTTAGTTTAAATATTGCCGAAGGTTCAGCAAGACCAACAGTCAATGACCAAGCAAAATCATATAAAGATGCTTATGGAAGTTTAATGGAAGTATTATCCGCTCTCATTATTGCTGCAGATATAGAATACATGGATGAAAAAGAAATAAATGATACTTATAGACCTATTATAGCAAAAATAAGTAATCAACTTAATGCCCTCCGTAATTCTATACTAAAAAATAACTAATCCCTCAAACACCTAAACGCATAAACACCTAAACGCATAAACACCTAAACGCATAAACATTCAAACACCTAAACGCATAAACACCTAAACGCATAAACAAATAAACACCCCCCCCATGTACACCACTGAAATAAAACCCCAAAATAAATGGTACGACATCGACTTTAAGGCTATTTGGCAGTATCGCGATTTGTTGATGCTTTTTGTGCGTAGAGATTTTGTGGCGGTATATAAACAAACTGTTTTAGGGCCTGTTTGGTTCTTTATTCAACCTATACTTACCACCGTTACTTTTACTTTTATATTTGGCAATTTTGCAAAAATTTCTACCGATGGCATACCACCTTTACTTTTCTACCTTAGTGGATTAACTTTTTGGAATTATTTTGCCTCTTGTCTTACAGCCACTAGCAACACCTTTGTGAGCAATGCAGGTATGTTTGGCAAGGTTTATTTTCCAAGATTAATAACGCCTTTGTCGGTTGTCATTTCCAACCTCATTAAGTTTGGCATCCAATTTATCTTGTTTTTAGTTGTCTTTTTTTACTACTGGTGGACGGGCGCTATACAGCCCAATTGGACTGTTGCCTTATTACCTATTTTTGTAATAATGATGGCTGGTTTGGGTTTAGGTTTTGGAATATTAATTAGTTCACTTACCACCAAGTACCGCGATTTTACGTTCTTAGTTGGTTTTGGGGTTCAGTTATTGATGTATGCTTCGCCTATTATTTATCCGTTTAGTATCTTATCCGAAGACTTGCGTTTTTGGTTAAATGTATTGAATCCAATGAGTTCAATTATAGAAGCCATTAAATATGGTTTCTTGGGTGAGGGTGTGTTTAGCATAGGCAATTTAGCCATTAGTTTTTCGTATATGTTAGTGCTCCTTTTTGTAGGTATCGTTACCTTCCATAAGGTGGAGAAAAGTTTTATGGATACGGTTTAGGGATTAAGAGTTGCGAGATATTAGCAGTTATTAGCAGTTATTAGTATATATTAGCAGTTATTAGTAGTAAATAAAGGTAGTCAATGAACTTTAATCCTTTTAGACCGAATAGTATCGCATTGTTTATTTGTATCACGCCGTGCAGCGTGATTGTTTATTCGTTTAAACGGTTGACAAGGTTTAAAGGGTTGATAAGGTTTAGATAGTTTATTTGTTTCACGACGTGCAGCGTGATTGTTTATATGTTTAAAGGGTTTAAAGGGTTGAGAAGGTTTAAAGGGTTTAGGGGAAACTTAATCACGTGGAAGTTATAACCACAGAGTATTACACAGAGTTACACAGAGACTTTAACCCAACTACCAAATAAACACAGTGATACACTGAGTTAACATTGTGTGACATTGTGGAATTTGTAACCTCAGAGTTACACAGAGAATACACAAAGATGCTCTTCGAGCATAGTAAGTTTAATACGGAATACACAAAAAAAACACTGAGGTCACTGTGAATATAAAGAGAATAAGTTATAGCGATGCTCTCATAAATTAGAGTCAGTTTAAGTAAAAATAATTTTTAAATAAATGAAAAAAATATTAGGAATATCTGCATTTTACCATGATTCTGCTGCGGCAATAGTAGTGGGAGGTAAAATAGTTGCAGCTGCCCAAGAAGAAAGATTTACAAGGGATAAACATACGCCAAACTTTCCAACTCAAGCCATTAGATATTGTTTGGATGAAGCAGGATTGGAAATAGATGAATTGGATGCTATTGTATTTTATGACAAACCTTTACTCAAATTCGAACGTTTATTACAAACATACTATTCATTTGCACCAAAGGGACTTCTTTCATTTTTAAAAGCTATACCTGTTTGGCTCAATGAGAAAATGTTTTTAAAAAAACTGATTTATGATGGATTAAAAGAAGTAGGTCATTATGAAAAGAAAAAGGTAAAATTATTGTTTCCTGAGCACCATTTGTCACATGCGGCAAGCGCTTATTATCCAAGTAATTTTAATGATGCAGCCATATTAACTATTGATGGTGTTGGTGAATGGTGTACAGCCTCTATCGTTCATGCAAAAGGGACTGAATTAACCGTATTAAAGGAACTACATTTTCCACATTCTGTAGGCTTATTATACTCAGCTTTTACCTATTATTTAGGCTTTACTGTTAATTCGGGTGAATATAAGTTGATGGGTTTAGCTCCTTATGGTAATCCAAATGATTCTCAAACTTTAGAATTTATTAAAACCATTAAAAATCATTTAATAGAAATAAAAGAAGATGGTTCTATTTGGCTTAATCAAAAATATTTTAGTTATGCTACAGGTTTAAGAATGGTTTATGACAGTAAGTGGGAAGAATTATTTGGATTTGGTAGAAGAAATGAAGAATCAGAGTTAGAACAAAAACATTGTAATTTAGCAATTGCAATACAAATAGTAACAGAGGAAATAGTGCTATTAATGGCAAAAGAAGCAAAACGAATAACTGGAAGCAATAATATCTGCCTTGCTGGTGGAGTTGCCCTTAATTGTGTTGCCAATGGAAAGTTATTAAGAGAAAATATTTTTGAAAATGTATACATACAACCTGCTGCTGGTGATGCTGGTGGTGCATTAGGAGCCGCTTTAGCAGCAAGTTATCTTTATTTTAATGAAGAAAGATTAACCGACCAATCTTATGATCAAATGTCGGGTTCTTATCTTGGTCCTGAATATTCAGAGAAAGAGATAGAGTTAATGAAAAGAAAAGTGAAAGGGGTTGCTACCAAACATGATAATTTTAAAGAGTTAGCAAAAGAAGTGGCAAACGTAATTGCCGATGGAAAAGTAGTTGGATGGTTTCAGGGAAGAATGGAATTTGGCCCACGTGCTCTAGGAAATAGAAGTATTTTGGGAGATGCAAGAAACCCAGAAATGCAAAAGAAACTTAATCTCAAAATTAAATACAGAGAGGGATTTAGACCCTTTGCACCTTCTGTTTTAGCAGAAGATGTAAAGGATTATTTTGACTTATCTACAGATTCCCCTTATATGCTTATTGTGTCTCCTGTGCTTGAAAAAAGAAGAAAATCATTGCCAGAAAATTATCATACAATGGATTTATGGACCCGCTTATACCATTCAAGAAGTGATATCCAATCGGTGACCCATTTAGATTATTCTGCTAGAATTCAAACAGTTCATAAAGAAACGAATGAGAGATATTGGGAACTAATTAATGCTTTTAAACAACAAACAGGCTATGGATTGGTGGTCAATACTTCTTTTAACGTGAGAGGTGAACCAATTGTTTGCACACCTTACGATGCTTACCGTTGTTTTATGAGTACTGATATGGATTGTTTGGTGATTAATGATTTTGTGTTTTACAAAACAGAACAACCCGACTGGGAAAACAAAAACAAATGGATGGTGAAATTTAAAATGGATTGAAAAAATTCAAGTACATCAAGGTTCAATTATTTATTTTTTTGAGTGGAATTATTCTGCTTGAACTTATTTTTGGTGATTGGATTGTCGAAAGAGATAAGCTTAATCAATTAGGCATTCTTCGAAATGTATATTATGAATATAATCCTTATGACTTATATCAGACCACTGAAAAAGCCATATACAAAAGAGATCAATTTGGAATAAGAGGAGAATCTGTGGCAGGTCAGCCATCAAAAATTAATATTCTAACAATAGGTGGCAGTACAACAGACCAAAGATATATTACAGAAAAGAAAACATGGCAAGCGATTTTAGAAAGTAATTTTAAGGAATCTGGTCAAAATTTAAACGTTGCAAATGCAGGTTTAGATGGATTTTCGAGTCATGGACACATTCAATCTTTTGAACATTGGTTTAATAAAATTCCAGAATTAAAACCTAAAGTCATTTTATTTTACATAGGCATTAATGATTTTTTTAAGATATTATCAGATCAAAGTGAAGACAATATTTTTCAAGGAGTTGGAAAAAGGTATCGCCCTCAAAACAAAACTTTTTATAGAGAAAAATCTGCCTTTTATCACCTTTACATCAAATTTAAAGGCATTTATTTTGCTGAAAAAATGCAACTAAGAAATAGTAAAATTGAGACTACAAATCAATTTGAGAAGTTAGAAAAAACAATTGACTATGACAGTTTAAAATGGTTTCAGGATGGATTGTTAGAGTTTGAATATAGATTACAACAATTAATGGATTATTCTAAATCAATGGGCTCTCAGGTTGTATTAGTAACACAACCCACTAACCATTACAGAGTAATGTCAACAGGCGAAATTTTAAGTTTAAAAGATTTGTTAACAGCCCATAATCATCGTTTTAATGGGATTGATATATACAACGGATTAAATTTGCTTTATGAAAGAATGGAACAAAAAGCCAAACAAAATAATGCATTGTTTTTTAATTATTTTAAAGACTATAGGTCCGATGACAAAGATTTTTATGATTATGTTCACATGACACCACAAGGAACTAACAAAGTTGGTCATTATATTTTCGAGAGTTTAAAAAGAGAAACGGTTATAAACTAGTTTTATTTGAGTTTATATGTATTTCATTAAAGACTTATTTTTATATTTCAGACAAAGAAAAAAAATATGGTTAATGCCAATAGTGCTTTTGTTAATTTTACTCGGCATACTCATAGTTTTTGGCGGTAGTAGTGCCATAGCACCCTTTATTTACACATTATTTTAAGAATGCAAAACAAACAAAATAATACAGATAAAACTATTTTAACCATAGTCATTGGGTTTTTAATTGTATTTGTTGTAAGTCAATGGAATTGGGTATTAATGATTTCATTGGGTGTGGGTTTAATAGGCATTTTTTCAACTTTTTTAAGTAAAAAAATTGAATGGTTGTGGATGCAGCTAACTAAACTTTTAAGCATGATAGTTCCAAATATCATTCTAACCGCAGTTTTTTATTTAGTATTATTTCCTGTGGCTATTTTGTCAAGAATATTTGGGTATAAAGATTTGCTACAAATAAAACAAAAGAAGTCATCATACTACATAGATAACAAAAAGACATTTAAAAAAGAGGATTTAATATATCAATGGTAATTGAATCGATTTCTTTCAATTTTATGATTAATCAATTTCCCAAAAACTAATTTTAATAATAATTACAATGCTAAATAATAAAAAAATATTAGTAACAGGCGCAGATGGTTTTATTGGCAGTCATTTGGTTGAAAGGTTAATCAAAGAGGGTTGTAATGTAAGGGCTTTTGTTTATTATAATTCTTTTAATTCTTGGGGTTGGTTAGATACATTATCAGAAGAACAACTTTCAAAAATTGAAATTTTTTCAGGTGATATCAGAGATCCTAATGGTGTTAGAACTGCCATGAAAGATATTGATATCGTTTTTCATTTGGCTGCTTTAATAGCCATTCCATTTAGTTACCATTCGCCCGATGCTTACATTGATACCAATGTAAAAGGAACCTTGAATGTAATCCAAGCGGCAAGGGATTTGGGAACAGAAAGAGTTTTAGTTACTTCTACATCAGAAGTTTATGGTACTGCACAATTTGTGCCTATAACCGAATTACATCCTAAACAACCACAATCACCTTATTCTGCCTCAAAAATAGGTGCTGATTGTATTGCTGATTCCTTTTATAGAAGTTTTGATTTGCCTTTAACTATCGTTAGGCCTTTTAATACTTTTGGCCCAAGACAATCTGCAAGAGCTGTTATACCAACCATCATTACTCAATTATTGAACGGTAAAGAAGAAATAAAATTAGGAGATATTACCCCAACTAGAGATTTGTTGTATGTGAAAGACACTGTCAATGGTTTTGTAGAAATAGCTTTGAGCAATCAATTAATTGGTCACGAGGTAAATATTGCTACTCAGTCTGAAATAAGCGTAGGAGACTTGGCGCAATCTATTATTAAACATATAAACCCGAGTGCTAAAATCATTAGTGACGAAATAAGGCTGAGACCTGAAAAAAGTGAGGTATTTCGATTGTTTGGTTCAAATGAAAAATTAAAGAATACGACCAATTGGAAACAAGAATTCACTTTAGAACAAGGTTTAAAAGAAACAATTGATTGGTTTAAAAATGATTCTAACTTGAGTAAATACAAGTCAAATATTTATAATATTTAAAGATTTTGAATTTTAAGTCTACAATCGAATTTATAAAAGCTCTTTATCCAAATAAAGGTTTCATCCCTTTGCATGAGCCAAAGTTTGTCGGCAACGAGAAAAAGTATGTTGTAGAGACTATAGAAAGTACTTTTGTATCATCAGTTGGTGAATTTGTCAATAAATTTGAACATGAAATAGCCTCAATAACAGGCGCAAAATATGCTGTAGCTATTGTCAATGGTACATCAGCTTTACATTTGGCATTAAAATGTGCAGGAGTTCAAAACAATGATTTGGTTATTACACAGTCATTGTCTTTTATAGCAACGACCAATGCCATCAATTATCTGGGAGCAGAACCCGTTTTTATTGATGTTGATTTGCAAACAATGGGCTTGTGTCCTATTGCTTTACAAAATTGGCTATTGAGCGAAACGGAGCTAAAAATTAATAAAGAAACTGGTAGAAAAGAGTGTATTCATATTGAATCACAAAAGAAAATATCAGCAGTAGTGCCTATGCACACCTTTGGGCATCCTTGTGTGGTTGATGAGATACAAACCATTTGCGAAACCTATCAAATTCCATTAATTGAAGACGCAGCAGAATCTATTGGTAGTCAATATAAAAACAAACATACGGGCACATTTGGATTAGCGGGTGTTTTTAGTTTTAATGGTAACAAAACTATTACTTGTGGAGGCGGAGGCGCTATAATAACAAATGATGAGACATTTGCAAAAATGGCTAAACATTTAAGTACACAAGCTAAGTTACCGCACAAGTGGGAATTCAACCACGATATGGTGGGTTACAACTATAGAATGCCAAACATCAATGCAGCATTGGCTTGCGCTCAGTTGGAGCAGTTGAATGTATTTATTGAAAACAAAAGAGAATTGGCATTGATTTATAACAACTTTTTTGAAAAAACAGAAGATATTATATACAAATCTGAACCCATCCAATCAAAATCTAATTATTGGTTACACACCATTCAGTTGATGGATTTGGAACAAAGGAATTTGTTTTTAACAGAAACCAATGATAATGGAGTAATGACAAGGCCTACATGGACACCAACTCATTTGTTGCCGATGTATAAAAACGCAATTTGTGGGGATTTGAAAAATACAATTTTTTTAGCAGACAGATTAGTAAATATTTCTAGTAGTGTAAGAGTATAATGTCAATAAGTTATTATATTATAGGTTCAGGTGGATTTGCTAAAGAAGTCTTTTTTTATACTCAAAAAACATTGGGAAGTGAGTATAAATTTGGAGGATTTATTGATAAAAATATAGCATTAAAATCTGGTTTATTGATTGACGAATCATTATTTTTGGAAACAATACAGCCTAATGATGAAGTTGTTTTATTCAATGGAATTGGCAATCCAGAATTAATCAATAAGATTCATCTAAAATTTAAAGAGTATAATTTCCCCAATTTAATATATCCAGGTGTTTTGGCAGATTTCAGTAATTTAAAGATTGGATTTGGAAATATTATTACACCTAATTGTATTCTTACTGTAGATATTGTGATTGGCGATTTCAATATCATTAATTTAAACACAACTATAGGGCATGACACACAAATTGGAAATTACAATGTAATTAATCCAGGGAGTAATATTAGTGGAAATGTAACAATTGGAGATTCGAATTTGTTGGGTACAAATTGTGCAATATTGCAAGGAGTATCAATAGGAAGTTATAATAAAATTGGTGCATCAAGTATGGTAAATAAATCCATATTGGATCATCAAACTATGGTTGGAATTCCAGCTAAACCATTATTAAAATGAGTAATAAAGTTTTGATTATAGCAGAAGCTGGTGTTAACCATAATGGTGATATCAGTAAAGCTGTTGAATTGATTGAAAGGGCAGCAGATGCAGGAGCAGATATTGTAAAATTTCAAACTTTTATAACTGAGCTAAATATATCTAAAAAAGCCTCAAAAGCAGATTATCAAATAAATAATACGGGACAAACAGAATCACAATTTGAGATGGTGAAAAAACTTGAATTGAGTTTTGATGATTTTGTTTTTTTAAAGCAAAAATGCGAAGAATTTAATATTCAATTTCTATCAACAGGATTTGATTTACCAAGCATTGACTTTTTAGATTCATTGAATCCGCCTTTTTATAAAATTCCATCGGGTGAAATCACCAATAAACCCTATTTGCAGCATATCGCAAAAAAAGGGAAAGATATTATTTTATCTACTGGAATGGCAAATATATCTGAGATAAAACAAGCCATTGCAGTTATTCAAGAACAAGGAATTGCTTTAAATAGAATTACTGTTTTACACTGCAATACGGAATATCCTACTCCCATGCATGATGTCAATTTATTAGCAATGCAACATATTGCTAAAGAGTTGGGAGTAAAAGTAGGATACAGCGATCATACTTTGGGTATTGAAGTGCCCATCGCTGCTGTAGCTTTAGGTGCTCAGGTTATAGAAAAACATTTTACGTTGGATAGAACCTTGCCAGGACCAGACCATGTGGCTTCTTTGGAACCTAGTGAACTTAAAGCAATGGTTAAGTCTATCAGAAATATCGAAGAAGCAATATCCGGAAGTGGCATAAAAGAGGCAAGTGAGAGTGAAAAACCCAATATTAAAATTGCACGTAAATCAATCCATATAAAACAGGATTTAAAAGCGGGAAAACGCCTGAACAGCAATGATTTAATCATGAAAAGGCCAGGTGATGGTATCTCACCAATGGAGATTGAAAAAGTAATTGGAAAGGAATTAAAACAAGATTTAGCTGAAGAATCTAAGTTAATGTGGGAGGATTTAAATTGAAAAAAATTCTTGTTTTAAGCAGTTCTAGAGCCGATTATGGTATTTACCTTCCTTTGTTGAAAGAGTTAAGATTAACAGATGAAATAGACTTTGAAATATTAGCTTTTGGTACACACCTTTCAGTAAAGCATGGATACACTATTAATCAAATATTGAAAGATGGTTTTAGTGTATTGCACCAAGTTGAAGTTCCTTTTGAGCATGATGGTCCTGAAGATATAGCTTTGTGTTATGCAAAGACAGTTGAACAATTTTCAAAGTTTTGGGCTAAAAATGGCAAAAATTATGATTGGATACTTGTATTAGGCGATCGGTTTGAAATGGCAGCTGCAGTGGCTGCAGGTATTCCATTCGTATTGCCATTTGCTCACATCCATGGAGGAGAAACAACGTTGGGAGCTATTGACAATATATACAGGCATTTTATTACACTTTCTTCTTCGTTGCATTTTGTTTCATTACCTATTTTTAAGGAAAGAGTAAATGAAATAGTAGGTGAACAAGCAAGGTGTTTTGTGATAGGTGCTTTAGGATTAGATAACTTGTCGCAAATACCTTTACTTAGTCCAGATGAATTTTATCAAAAATGGCAAATAGATTTAACTAAACCAAGTCTATTAATTACCATACATCCCGAAACGGTTGCTTTTGATGACAATATAACATTTGCAAATGAATCTGAATCGGCTTTACTGCAATTGGCAAATCAATACCAATTAATAGTAACAATGCCGAATGCAGACACTAACGGTAATTTGTATAGAAAAATGTTTCAAACATTAAAAGAGAAATATCCTACACAAGTTCATTTAATAGAAAACTTTGGTACAGAATCTTATTTCACAGCAATGAAACATGTAGGGTTGATGCTCGGTAATACTTCGAGTGGTATCACTGAAGGAGCAAGTTTTCAAAAATATGTATTGAATATAGGGGACAGACAAAAAGGAAGAATAGCGGGAGAAAATGTGATTCATACTTCATTTAATAGTAAGGAAATCATCGAGAATGTGAACCAATATTTTGGTAAGTCATATACCGAGAATAGTATATACTTCAAAGGAGGTGCTGCAAAAATCATAGTTAAAGAATTAATTTCAAATGAATATTAAACATCCATTTTCTAAACATTTAATATCTGAAAATGCAAAAGTAATTGAAGCTTTGCCAATGTTAGATCAGTTGGGAGCAGATGCAATTTTATTTGTGGTAAAGGATAATACTGTTTTATTGGGTTCATTAACGGATGGAGATGTAAGAAGGGGGCTCATTAAAGGAAATTCTATTGAACAAAAAGTAACAGATTTTATTCAAGATAATCCCAAGTGTATTATAAAAAATGAGTATAATCTATCGGATATCATTGAATACAGAAAAAATAATTTTAAAATTATTCCAGTTATTGATGAGCAAAAAAGAATAGTTAATGTTATCAATTTCAGATTAATTAAATCCTATTTACCTGTAGACGCTATAGTGATGGCGGGAGGCAGGGGAGAAAGGCTTAAACCACTAACTGATACCATACCAAAACCTTTATTAAAAGTAGGAGATAAACCAATTATCGAACATAATTTAAACAGGCTTATCAGCTATGGTGTAGATGATTTTTGGATTACATTAAAGTATTTAGGGAGCCAAGTAAAAGAGTATTTTAAAAATGGTGAAGAACAAGGTGTTCATATTCATTACATAGAAGAAATAGAACCCTTAGGAACTGTAGGGGCAGCCAAACAAGCGGTTGGTTTAAAACACGACACAGTATTGTTAACGAATTCCGATTTGTTAACTAACATCGATTATGAGGATTTTTATTTACATTTCATAAATTCTAATGCAGATTTTTCAGTAGTTACTATACCTTATAATGTTACCATACCTTATGCTGTTTTAGAAACGCAAAATGAGGAAGTAATAAATTTTAAAGAGAAACCTACTTATACTTATTTTTCCAATGGAGGCATTTATTTAATGAAAAAAGAAGTATTAGAGATGATACCTGCTAATCAGTTTTTTAATACAACAGACTTAATGGAACGATTAATAAGTCAAGGCAAAAAAGTAGTTTCCTATCCTCACAGAGGTTATTGGTTGGATATTGGAAAACACGAGGAATATCAAAAAGCACAAGAAGACATTAAACACATAAAATTTTGAAAAATTATTTAATTACTTTGTGTGCCAGAGGTGGATCAAAAGGAATACCTGGGAAGAATATTAAATTAATAAATGGTAAACCATTAATTGCATACAGTATTGCTTTTGCGAAAGCGCTTTCCAAAAAAATCAATGGTCATGTCATTGTTGAATTATCCACTGATAGTCTTGAAATTAAAGAGATAGCTGCTTTATACGGCTTAAATTCTTCCTATTTAAGACCAGAACATTTGGCAACTGACACGGCAGGAAAAATTGGAGTTTTAAAAGATCTTTTAACAGAGTCAGAGCAGAAATACCAATGCGAGTTTAATTATGTTATAGATTTAGATATTACAGCACCTCTAAGAACATTAGAAGATGTAATAACTGCATTAAATCTTATAGAAAACAATTCGGAAGCTATTAATTTATTTTCGGTTTCAAAAGCACACAGAAACCCTTATTTTAATATGGTGGAAGAAAAAGAAGATGGATTCTATGGTCTATCTAAACCTAATAGTGGTTTTTTAACTAGGCAATCTGCACCTAAGGTTTATGACATGAATGCGTCTTTTTATGTTTACAAGAAACAGTTTTTTACAGACAATTTCACTACTGCTATTACTCCTAAGTCAGTTATCAAATTAATTGAACATCAATGTTTTGATTTAGATGAACCTTTAGATTTTTTGTTTATGGAATGGTTGATTAGCAATAATCAATTGGATTTTGATTTAATACAACCATGAAGATTTTTTTAGTAGGATTAGGCTCTATTGCCAAAAAACATATCATTGCTATTAAGAAAATTGAACCCAATGCAATTATTTATGCATTAAGATCCTCAAATAATTCAGAAAACGATGAGAATGTAATTAATGTATTTAATTGGGAAAAGGCATCAGAAGTTGATTTTATATTAATTTCCAATCCAACAAATTTACATGGAGATACCATTTTAAAAGCTTTAGAATTTAAGAAACCTTTATTCATTGAAAAACCATTACTTCATCAGTTATTACAAGTAGATGAAATCATTGAAAAGGTAAATAATAATCAGATACCTACTTATGTAGCTTGTGTACTTCGTTTTCATCCTGTTATTAGTTATTTAAAAGACATGATGCACAAAACTATAAGTAAAATAGATGAGGTAAATGTATATTGTGGCTCTTATTTACCCAATTGGAGAGCAGATACTGATTATAGACAATCATACAGTGCAAATGAGGAGATGGGCGGTGGGGTGCATTTAGATTTAATCCATGAAATAGATTATTTGTATTGGCTATTTGGAAAACCCTTGCAAGTAAAATCTACCTTGTGTAAAAATTCTCACTTAAATATTAATGCTGTAGATTATGCAAATTATCAATTGATATATCCTGATTTTGTAGCATCTGTAACCTTGAATTATTTCAGAAAACAAAATAAGAGAGAAATAGAAATTGTTAGTCCTGATTTTATTTTAAATGGCAATCTAATTTCATATATACTTAAAGAAGAAATTGACAATAAAATAATAGTGGATGAAGCAGCACAAATGGGAACCTTATATGACAAGCAAATGAGTTATTTCATAGATGGCTTAAACAACAATTCCTTTTATGAAAATGATGTACAAACAGGAATTGAGGTATTAAAAATGGTTTTAAATGATTAAATAATGATATTAAAAGACAAAGTAATCATCGTAACAGGAGGGTCTGGTTTATTAGGTAAGGCTTTTATAAATGAATTGAAGCAAGAAGGCGCAATTACAATAAATGCAGATATCAATGTTTCAACTGATTTAGCACTTGGCAATTATCAAGTAGATATTACCAATGCAGAAGATATAAGCAATGCAGTAGAAGAAATAGTTCAATATTATGGCAGAATAGATGGATTGGTGAACAATGCTTACCCAAGAACAAAAGATTGGGGAGCTAAGTTTGAAGACATTAAACCAGAATCTTGGTCACAAAATGTAGACATGCAAATGAATAGTTACTTCGTTTTTTGTCAAGAAGTTTTAAAAAAGATGGACTTACAATCAAGTGGCAGTATTGTTAATATTGCTTCTATTTATGGAGTGGTAGGCAATGATTTTAGTGTTTATGAGGGTACTTCTATGACATCTGCAGCGGCCTATTCTGCTATAAAAGGAGGTATTATTAATTTTACAAGATTTTTGGCTTCGTATTACGGAAAAAGAGGAATTAGAGTAAATACAGTTAGTCCAGGAGGGATTTTTGATCACCAAAATCCCATTTTTGTTGCTAATTACAATAAAAAAGTGCCGATGGGTAGAATGGGTATTCCAGAAGATATAGCGCCATCTGTTTCTTTTTTGTTATCTGATAAAGCAAAATATATTACAGGTCATAATTTGATAGTAGATGGAGGATGGTGTGCTATTTAATATACTAAAATGAGTAAAACGATTATTAAAATAGAAAATGTTTCCAAGCAATATAAATTAGGGGTTGTTTCTTCTAAAACAGTTGCGGCGGATTTAAGTCGTTGGTGGCATAAACTCAGAGGCAAAGAAGACCCTTTTTTGAAAGTAGGTGAAGCAAATGACCGGTCTGTAGTTGGAAATTCTGAATATGTTTGGGCACTTAAAAAGATAGATTTTGAAGTAAAACAAGGTGAAGTTTTGGGTATTATTGGTTTAAATGGCGCTGGTAAATCTACTTTATTGAAAATATTATCTAGAGTAACTACACCAACCACAGGCAAGATAACTATCAACGGTAGGATGGCTAGTTTATTGGAAGTGGGCACTGGTTTCCATCCAGAATTAACAGGAAGAGAAAATGTGTTTTTAAATGGCGCAATTCTAGGTATGAGCAAACAAGAAATCAAAGACAAGTTTGATGAAATTGTGGCCTTTTCTGGGGTAGAGCGCTACATTGATACGCCTGTAAAACGCTATTCGTCAGGAATGTATGTCCGCTTGGCATTTGCTGTAGCAGCCCATTTAGAACCTGAAATATTAATTATCGATGAGGTATTGGCTGTAGGTGATGCCGAGTTTCAAAAAAAATGCTTAGGCAAAATGAAGGATGTTGCCACTGCCGGTCGCACCGTTATTTTTGTGAGCCACAATATGGGTGCTATTGCCGATTTATGTGACAGGGTGGTGATATTGAAACATGGTCAAGTTTATAAAATGGGTTCTACAGAAGATATGATTAATGAATACATTAACCACACCCTCCATGTGAATTTAAAAGACAGTAAAACGCTACAAGATACTACACTTAGAAGAGGTTCGGGAGAATTGAGGATAGTGGATGTGAAATTGCATAATATGGATAATGCTGTCCAAACGGAATTTGAGGTAGAAGAACCTATCAAAATAAATGTACGATGCGAAATAAATAGTCCTGTAAATGAAGCTTTTTTTATGATGGCATTGCGTTCTAGCATTTCCCGAGAAATTGTGAGTTCTACTGTTAAACATGATATATCCTCTTTATGTCAAAACCAATCGACATTTAACTTTGAAATGACCCTAAGTCCTATGCAATTAAACGAAGGCATATATGAATTGTATTATTGGTTGGGTAGCAGTCAAAATGAAAATCCTTACGATGTGCTAGATAATTTGACGACGCCTTTAAAAATTAAACGCAATAATAATTCAACCAAATTCAGTGGATATTCTCTATTGAATTCCAATATTAATGGCTAAAATCCTCCTTTTTTCGTCTCATATTCTTTGGGAAACTCACTATGAAACAGAGTTGGAAATAATCCAACGCCACATAGACCAAGGGGATGAGGTAATCCAATTGTATTGCGCTTCTTCCTTGCCTCTTTGCGATGCCAATCCTGAAAAGGCCTTTTCCAGATGTGTGCAATGCATGGCCAAAAAAAGCAATGGTTTAGCATTACTTTCAAAAAAAATCCCTTCCATTTCTTTTGATTTATTAGGTTCTTCGGATAATAAAGCCATTCAACAGTTTAAGTGGAATGCCAATACTATTGATGAACTAAAGGAAATTAAATACCAAAATTTTGATGTCGGCTATGCTGTTGCCTCTTCCTTAATCAGTTTACTCAGCAATCCAAATCCTATACTCTCAGAACATCAAGAAAAAATCAACTTAATGATGTGTTCTGCAATAGAAATGTATCATTCTATATTGAATCAATTGCAAAAACACAAAGTGGATGTGTTGTATGTGTTTAATGGCAGATTAAT
Organism: Bacteroidia bacterium; assembly: GCA_044373665.1. Classification (GTDB taxonomy): domain Bacteria; phylum Bacteroidota; class Bacteroidia; order NS11-12g; family UBA955; genus JABMMZ01. The sequence continues at coordinate 12,907 of JBIPNH010000001.1, read as the reverse complement.
GCATACTAAAGCGGCTTTTAAAGCAGCATTAAATCTCGGTGTTAAAGTGATGATACTCGAAAGAGGAAGCACCTATAAACAATTTGAGCTTTACGAAAACCACTTGCCTCACGATTTGGCAAAAATGGCCATAAAAATTAAAAAGTTTTGGGATGACAATGCAGACGAGCAAGATAAAATAAACAAAGCAGCCTATTTTTTTGAAAACAGAAGAAAAGGTAATATTTTGTCTTGGAAATCATTTACAGACCAACAAGAAAAAGGGTCATTACCTGAGGGATTTGACCCCAATAAAAAGAATATTGTTATTTTTAATTCCTCTGAATTCGAGTTTGCTGCCGTTGGTCCTGAATGGAATAATCCCTTGTATAAAAATCAAAATGAAGGCATTTTAAATATAGTATCTAACATGCTTCCGCATTCTGACTACCATTTTTATTTAAGATTACATCCCAATTTGGCTAGCGCAGACCCTGTTAATTATGCACAAATAACACAATTCAAATCGCCTAATTTAAGCATCATTATGCCCGATGCTTTATTGGATTCTTATCATCTGTTAGACAATGCCTATAAAGTGATAGGTTTTGGTTCTACCATGGGTATTGAAGCGACCTATTGGAATAAAGTTTCTATTATGGCAGGCCATTCTATGTATGAAACCTTAGAGGTGGTTTACCGTCCACAAACGCACAACGAACTTATTTCACTGTTATTAGATGATTCTCTAGTACCTAAGGAAAAATTTGGAACCTATGTTTTTGGTTATTACTATGCCGCTAGTGGTATTCCATTTAAGTATTATGAGCCAAGTAGTTACAAAGAGGGTGTTTTTAAAGGTGTAAAGCTGAATGGAGAAATACAGACGAATAACAAAGCCACAGCATGGGTTAACAGATATTGGAAATACAGAAAATACCCTATTTTAGAAAAAGCAATCAGGAAACAAATTATCCAATTATTGCAATAAGCATGAGTAATCCCATAGTGTCTGTGATAGTGCCTGCCTACAATGCAGAAAAATTTGTGGCAGAAACCATTCAATCGGTTCAAGCACAAACCTATTCCAATTGGGAAATGATTATAGTAGATGATGGTTCTACAGACAATACGGCAACCATCATAAAACAAGCTATAGAAAATGATTCACGGATTTATTACTATTATCAACAAAACGGTAAACAAGGTAAAGCCAGAAATTTGGCCATCAAACATGCCTTAGGGAAGTATTTGGCCTTTATAGATGCAGATGATTTATGGCATCCACAAAAGTTGGAAAAGCAAATCCATGTTTTTGATCATATTCCTGAAGTAGATTTGGTTTATTGCAATGGCATCAGTTTTATGGATACCATTCAAAATGTCATTCATACCCACCAAGAACCTTCAGGAATAAGAAAGATAGACGAGCAATTTCAGTATTTATTATCAGGTATAAGCCTGCCTAATTTATCTGTAATGGTTAAAAAAGATTGTGTGGATGAAATAGGCGGTTTTATGGAAGACCTTCGACTACAAAATGCTGAAGATTATCAACTTTGGTTGCGTTTGGCAGACCACCAATGTACCATGTATGGATTGGATGAAAAATTGTTTTATTACAGGCTACACCCCAATCAAGTAACCAATGGAGACAGCATGGCAATGGAACAATCTGTTTGGGCTGTTTATTTAGCATCATTAAAAAAAATAAGCAAAGAAGAAAAGCATACCCTTTTGATAAACAGGGTACAAAAATATTTGTTGCACCACGTGGATGAATTAAGTTCAGAAAAATTCAAAAAAATAAATGCCTTATTAAAATTTCCCTTGAACAAAGCTTGGCAACAAAGTTATAATAGGTTTTTATATACCTTAGGTAAAGGGATTTTTAAGCAAGTAAAATACCGACAGTTAAATTAAAGAATGACTGAAAAATTACCTGTTTCCGTTTTAGTAGCCTCTTGTAACGAAGGACATTTGTTAGAAGATTGTTTGAAATCATTACAATTTTGTGATGAGATTTATTTTGTGAATCTTGGGTCATGCGATAACTCTGTGGAAATTGCCCATAAATATGCTACAGTAATAGAAGCGTTTCACAAAGTGCCACGCATAGAAGACGTTCATCCCATATACATTCCCAAGCTCAAACACGATTGGTTTATACTGATAGACCCCGATGAACGCATTAGGCCAGAATTAGCAGAAGACATAAGTAAGTACATTCAAAATCCTGAACCTTTTAAATCTTTAATTAGAGCCTATTTGTGGTACTATTTTAAAGGGAAAAAACTAAAGGGAGGTCCCTATAAAAATGCAATAAGAGGCAGGTTATTGTTTTACCGCCCAGGTATCAATATTTCTGACGAAGTACATACAGGAATAACAGCCAAACCGGGTTATGGCATTGCAGAAATTTCCTTTACAGGCTTGAATTACGACGAGCATTATTGGTGCAACTCGTGGGCTCAATTAAAAGATAAACACACTCGTTATGCCCAAGGCGAAGGTAAGGTCTTGTATCAAGAAGGCAAGCGATTTTCATGGTTTAAGCTGATTTATAAAACCATTCAAGCTTTTTTGGTTGCTTTTATAAAACAAAAATATTACAGAGATGGGTTCACAGGTTTAAAATTCTCATACCACGAAGGGCGATACAGTTATATAAGTTGGATGAGTTTAAGAAAATACCAAGCTGAGTTGAAGAAAGAAGGGAAATTGCTAACTCCCAAGCAAGTGGCAATGGAACAAATGCAAAAAAAAGTACAACAGTTTGTTGCAGAAACAGAACAAATAGTATTGTCCTACAAGCAAACAGAAGACACAAACTTGAAGGCACAAATTAGTCAACAATACCAAAAATCCTTACACCGTTTGGTGAACGATGCCTTGGAAATCAATGCTTTTGACATGGCACAAAAAGCAATGGAAGTAGCCTCTTTTAATGACGAAATGAAAAATTATATTATAAATGGTTTGCTATTAGACAGGTTAAAATTGATACAGAATTCGGGGAGTTATAGGTTGGTAAGGGCATTAAAGAGTTAAATTATGAAGAATAAATTATTTATTATAAGTAGTGTAATATTAATTACCATTGCATTAGTGTTTTTATACATCTCAAGTATACCTATTACTTTTTCAGATGATTTATGTTTTTACTTTAGATATACTAAGGAAGGAAATGTTTTTAGTATAGCCCAAGAAATGTATATTGAAAAAGAGGGACGATTTGCTTCTTTACCTGGACTTTTGCAAATATCTGGTTTTAGATATTTAGGATTTAACGGTACAGCCTTAATGTGGGGTCTATTTTTCCTTTCAAATTTCGTTTTGATAGCTTTATTTAGTAAGGAACAAAGTGATAAGGGATCTAGAGTTTTCCAACTATTATTTTTAACTGTTTTATTGTTTTTTTCATTTGAACATATTTTAAATGAAATTGTCTTTTGGCCAACAGGCGGGGTTTATTCATTTTCAATCTTTTTATCTTTATTATTTTTACTTTCCATAGAGCATAAAAGTTCCTATTGGAAAATAATTATATTGGCATTTTTTATAGCTACAACTGGTCCAAATCTTACAATACCAATAATGTTTATTTTGTCAATTACATGGTTAAATGAAAAAATACTATCAGGGAAAAAACAAATATCTTTTTCATTTATTAAATTATTTTCATTGTTGTTAATTTTGGTTATCGGGATTCTTATTTTAACTAAGTCACCCGGAACAATTAAAAGAATGAATAGTATATCTACTTTTTGGATGTGGCATCCAAGGTATATAGTTGAAGTTGTTTTAAAAACGATTTATCATTCTTTTGTTTTTTATCCACTTTCATTTCCTCTATTTTTGCTTATAACGTTCCTTCATCTTAAGCGCTTTTTCAAAGAATTAAGCTTTAAAAACATATTAAATAAAACTATTATATTAATTTATGAAATTCGATACTTAATAGGAGCATTTATATCAGTTTTAATTTTTGTAAGAACACCTGGGGTATTTACAGAGAGGGCAGCCGCATTTTTTATGATTTTGATAATTATACAGTTTTATAAATCATTTTCTGTGTTTTTGAGTAAAGATTACATAAGATATTCTTCTATAGGGTTTGCATCACTTTTATTAATATTTATGTTTCATACATCACTTCAATATACAAATCAATATAATGTATATCAGAATGACATGAAAAATGGAAAAATCACCAATTCTGAATTTGCAAATAAACATATCTACAAGGACTACCATTATTTTTTCAAGCACTATAAGGCAGATGAAAAAATACCAGAAAATATTTGGTTAGACCAATGTTTAGAAAGGTATAGGAAATATAAGTTTGAAATAGGAAAATAACTCAATAAGATATTATAAAAATCTTTGTCATAACACTCGTTAATTAAGCAAGATATATTCATGATTAATTATTATGGCGCACTTATATCTATGTAGATTTGATAAGTGATTATTATGAAATTTTTAATTTGAAATATTTGTTTGATAATCATTGAAAGAAAATAAATAATATAATTATTGAATTAGTTTTAATCAAAAGAAAATTTAAAATGAACAAAATTGCAATTCTTCAGTCAAATTACATTCCATGGAGAGGGTATTTTGATATTATTAAACAAGTTGATACTTTTGTGATTTATGACGAAGTTCAGTATACAAAAAATGATTGGAGAAATAGGAATAAAATAAAAACACTTAGTGGTCTTAAGTGGATGACTATACCCGTTAAACAAAAAACCTTAGATCAGAAAATTTTTGAAACAGAAGTAGTCGACCAAAATTGGAGGAGAAAACATCTAAATAGCATTAAACTAAACTATGCCAAAGCCCCTTTTTTTAATGAGTATATAAGCCAAATAGAAAGTTTGTTTAATGGAAACGAGAAGTTGTTATCTGATATTAATTTGAAGTTTATAAAAGGAATTTGTGAAATGTTAAATATTAAAACAGAGATTATTGATTCAAAGGAGTTAAATTTGTCGGGAGATAAAAATCAAAGACTAATTGAGGCATGTTATAAACTTAATGCTACACACTATTTAAGTGGAAAAGCTGCTCAAAGTTACATTGATTTAATGTTTTTTGAAGAGAATAATATTACTGTAGAATGGATGGATTATAGTCATTATCAAGAATATCCTCAACTTTTCCCGCCATTCGAAATGGGGGTTAGTGTTATAGATTCAATTTTAAATATCGGGAACAAAAATATTTTTTTATAAGAATGATTTCACTTGTAGTTCCCATATACAATGACGGTTGGTTGGCAAAAGACTTTTTAGAAAGATTTAGAGAAGTTTTTATTTCTTACCTGAATTCTGATGATTTGGATTCTCATGTGGAATTAATTTTTGTGAATGACGGCAGTAAGAACAAGTCTATTGAAGAAATAATTGAGCTTTCTAATTCTCACAAATATGTAAAAGTTATTGATTTGAGTAGAAATTTTGGACAGCACATAGCTTTAACAGCTGGTTATCAACTTTCAAAAGGTGATTATGTCGGAATGATGAATGTTGATTTGCAAGAGGATATAAGTCAGTTTATTAAGTTGGTTGATTTTCTAAAACAAAATACTAATTACGACTTTGCGCTTGGGTTAAGAGAAAAAAGAAACGATAGATTTATAAATAAAACTTCATCCTATCTTTTTAATAAAACACTTAATTTCTTAACAGGAGATAAAACCCCTATAAATGCTTCAACTGTTCGTGTAATGACTAGACCATTTTTAAATGCTTATCTAGAATTAACGGAAAAAGACAGATATTTGCCAGCTTTAGAAAATTGGATAGGTTTTAACCATGCTTATCTGCCAATAATTCATAAAGAAAGGCAAAAGGGTAAATCTTCCTATAATTTAATCAAGCGGTTAAAAATGGCTTTAAATGCAATCATAACATTTTCAGATAAACCAATAAGAATAGCAGCATTAATTGGGTTTTCAATAACATGCTTTGGATTTTTAATGGGACTGAGATTGGTTTTAATGAGATTTTTTTATACAAACATTCAGCCAGGATATACTTCAACATTAACCTTAATTATATTTTTTTCTGGGCTTCAATTATTGTTTTTAGGATTATCAGCCATCTATATTGGTAAAATACTTAAAGAAGTACAAAATCGCCCTCTGTATATAATCAAAAAAACTTATAATATATAAAATATGACAACAGAAAATCAACTTTCAAATGACTTTATGGAAAGTCATTTGTTTAAAATGAAAACACTTGGTTATAGTGTATACAAGAATTATTATGATATTGATTTTTCAATTAAATTAAAAAATGCATTAGAAAAAGAAGTAGAAAATTATGTCCCTTTTGATTCTTCTGAAAGAAGTTTATTGGATAGGTATCACATGCACGACCTGCTTAATAAAAATATAATATTTGGTAAAACATTAGAAGATAAAAGATTGCAAAATTTAATCGCTCCAATTTTAGGTGATTATTGGATAATGTATGCTTATACATCTTCTTCTTTGCCTCCAAATGGAAACAATTATGGAAGTAGAATACATGTAGATTGTCCTAGATTTATTCCTAACTATCCTACTAATCTTGGAGTAATATGGGCTTTAGATGATTTTACATTAGAAAATGGGGCAACACATGTATTGCCCGGTTCTCATAATACAGACAAAATACCAACAGAGCAATTTTTTAAAGAAAATAATGTAAGATTAACATGTAAAGCTGGCGATCTAATTATCTTTAATGCCCGTTTATGGCATGCTGCTGGTGTCAATAACACGAATAATTTTAGGCATGCATTAACGATGAATGTATGCAGGCCTTTTATGAAACAGAGGATGGATTGGGTAAGATTTTTACCAACACAAGTATTAGATCAACTTAATAGTCAAGCTAGAAGAATTATTGGATTTGATACAAGACTGCCATCAAATTTAGAAGAATTCTTCTTACCCGAAAATGAAAGATTTTATAAAGCACAACAAGAATAATAAATATGGAAGATAAAATTAAAAAGGCAATTGAAGCCAACATCATTGTACATTCTACGATGGCAGATGAGTACAATTTGAAAGAACCACATTTCAGGCCTGAAAGCATTGAAAGAGTGACTAAGATCATTGAAAAGATTTATTCAGAATTAAATTTTGAAAATGCATTAGATCTTGGTTGTGGTACTGGTTTTATGATTAACATTCTAAAGAAAAAAGCCAAAAAAATTGTTGGTGTGGATGTTACTCAAGCAATGTTAGATAAAGTGGATTTAACCGGACAAGCAGAAATTACTTTGATAAATTCAGATACTGGTACTGTTGATTTGCCACAAAATCATTTTGATATAGCAACAGCATATACTTTTCTTGATCATCTGTATGATATGAAACCAACATTTAATAATACTTTTAACAGCCTGAAAAAAGGTGGGGTTTTTTATGCTGATTTAAGTCCCAATTTCTACTTTTGGCAATCTATAAAAGCATTAGATTTTTCAAAGAATTACGATAGTATATTGCAAAGAGAGATAAATGCAGTTCTAAGAAAAGACGAGGAAATTGAAAAAGAATTTGGCATTGAAAAAGAAGTGTTTTCAATGGCAGAACATCAGAAACATAAACTTGGTGGTTTGAATGAAATTTCTTTGAAAGAAGAGTTGTTGAATTGTGGTTTTAGTAAAGTTGAATTTATTTATCATTGGTTTGTTGGTCAAGCTGAATTAATTAATAACACAGAAATTGACTTGAAAGAAAGAAAAATTACAGCTGAAATCATGCATAATTATTTAACTCGTTCTTTACCACTATCCAGGCATCTTTTTAAATATGTTGGATTTATAGCAACTAAATAAATGAAACTTGGTGTAATTGGAAATGGAGATCTTTCAAAACAACTATTGAGTTTTGTAAATCCGTCTTTGCATTCTGATATAGTGTATTTTGACGACTTACATGAAATAAATAACCAAACACATTTCCCCTTTTTAAATTGGGATAATGAACGGTTTTCTGAATACAATTTCATCATTGGTTTAGGTTACAAAAATTTATTATTAAAAAATAAACTTATTAATGAGTTACAAAACTTGAGTAGAAATTTGATTTCATTTTGCCACCCAAGTTCTTTTGTTAATCATAGTGCTAATGTCGGCCAATCCGTCTTTATTTATCCTATGTGTAATGTTGATAAGAATGTGACCTTGAATGATGGTGTGATATTAAATAATAGTTCAATAATATCGCATGATTCATATATAGGAAAATGTTCATATATTTCTCCTGGTGTTACTATTTCAGGGAGAGTTAAAATAGGCGAAAACTGTTTTATTGGATCAGGTACAACTATTGCAAATGATGTTGTTATAGGTAATAATGTAATTGTTGGAATTGGAAGTGTTGTTACCTCTAGTATTCCAAACAATTCAAGCGTAATTGGTAATCCATTAAAAGTGTTAAATAATCCTCTGATATTAAGATAATCCTTTTTATGGAATCAATAAATTTTAATAAACCTTATGTTTCTGGAAAGGAATACGAATACATTGCAGATGCTGTAAATTCTAAAAAACTTTCTGGCAATGGCAAATACACCCAATTGTGCCAAAATTATTTTCAAAACAAGTATGGGTTCAAAAAGTGTTTACTCACCACCTCCTGTACCGATGCCTTGGAAATGGCAGCCATACTCTTAGATATTCAACCTGGTGATGAAGTAATAATGCCTTCCTATACCTTTGTGAGTACTGCCAATGCTTTTGTATTGCGTGGCGCAAAGATTGTGTTTGCAGATTCCATGAAGTTAAATCCCAATATGGATGCAACGACTATTGAGTCACTAATTACTCCTAAAACAAAAGCGATAGTTCCCGTTCATTATGCAGGTATTGCTTGCGACATGGATGCTATTATGGATTTGGCTACTAAATACAATCTCTTTGTAGTGGAAGATGCTGCCCAAGCCATTGACAGTTATTATACAGGCAAAGACGGCATCAAAAAGCCTATGGGTGGTATTGGCCATTTAGCAGCTTTTAGTTTCCACGAAACCAAAAATATTATTTCGGGCGAAGGGGGTATGCTAGTAGTTAATGACCCTCAATTTGCTCAACGCGCTGAAATTATATGGGAAAAAGGCACCAACCGTTCGGCGTTCTTTAGAGGAGAAGTGGACAAATATGGTTGGGTGGATGTAGGGTCTTCTTTTTTGCCCTCTGAAATAGTAGCTGCTTTTTTATGGGCGCAATTAGAGTGTTTAGAAGAGATACAAAACAAACGCAAATCTATTTGGAATGAGTATTGGGAAGGATTGCAAACCTTACAAAAAAAGGGGGTGCTCCAATTGGCAAATATTCCAGCCTATGCTACCAACAATGCCCACATGTTTTATGTGGTTACTAAAAATTTGGAACACAGAACAAACTTGATTGACGCTTTGAAAAAAGAAAACATCCATGCGGTTTTTCATTATTTAAGTTTACATAAAAGTCCGTTTTATCAAACCAAACACGATGACAGAACATTAACACAGTCAGATTTTTATTCAGACACTTTGCTAAGGTTGCCGATGTATTATGAATTGGAAAAGGAGCAAGTTGGGAATATTGTGGAGAGGATTAATAATTGTTTAATAGATTAAAGGTTTGAGGGTGTTTAAAGGGTTTCACGCCGTGCAGCGTGATTGTTGAGTTGTTTTAAACCTCAGGCTCTCGAAGAGTATTGAGTCGTTGTCAGCCTGAGAGCCTGTCCACTAGGCTGAGCCTAGTCAAGTGAGAGGAGTCAAAGAGAAGTGCACTCGAAGAGTGTTTAATAGTTTAAAGGGTTGAGGAGTTTTATGGGTTTTAACAGTTTATTTATATTTTACACTTAAGTTGGTATAGAAAAAACTACACATTCAAAACAAAAAGAAATATTTTTTTAAAGTCTATTTAAATCATTAACGATTGCTCTGGATGACGTCAGAAACAAGAAAATCAAAAATTAAAACAACCATTAAATTTCGTTAATTACCCAGAATAAAATCAAAAATTTAAAAATCTTAAATCAAAAATAGCCATGTGCGGCATCTCCGGAATATATAACTTAAACAACAACCCCGTTTCATTAGAAACATTAAAACGTTTCACCGATTCCATGGTTCACCGTGGTCCTAATGGGGCAGGTTATGAGTTGTTTGACAATGAAACATTGGGTTTGGGGCAGCGCCGTTTGTCTATTTTAGATTTAAGCGAGGCTGGTAAACAACCCATGTCTTATGCAGATGGGCGTTATTGGATAACTTACAATGGCGAAATATTTAATTTTATTGAAGTCAGAGAAGAGCTTCAACAATTGGGTCATGCATTTAAATCCGACACAGATACGGAAGTAATTCTAGCGGCTTATGCGCAATGGGGCAAAGCTTGTTTAGACAGGTTCAATGGCATGTGGGCTTTTGCTATTTGGGATAAGCAAGAAAAAATATTGTTTTTGGCACGTGATAGATTTGGCATTAAACCACTTTATTATACTTTCATTAACTACTCAATAGCTTTTGCTTCTGAAACGATAGCATTTAAAAATTTAGATGGTTTTAAAAGGAATATAAATGGAGATAGATTAAAAGAAATAGTTGAAAATTCCTTGGCTCACGAAGGATTAGGATTAACCATTTATGACAACATTTATCAAATACTTCCTGGTCATACTTTAACAATTCAAAAAGGGAAACCATTACCCAAACAAAAAAGATGGTATGACATTCGAGCTAAAATAATAAAAGGCAATACCAATACATACGAACAGAATGTAAAGATATTTTACGATTTGTTTGAAAACGCCTGTAAAATAAGAATGCGTTCAGATGTGCCATTGGCTTCTGCATTAAGTGGCGGATTAGATTCCTCCTCTGTGTATTCAATGGTACACCACATAAGTGCAAAATCAAATAGTAACAACCGACAAGCTACACAATGTAAGAAAGCCATTACAGCAGTGTTCCCAGGCACAGAAATGGATGAAAAACAGTATGCTGAAGTAGTAGCTGAAAAATGGGGCAAAGAAAATTGGGTTTGTATTAGTAATAACATGAACCATTTGGCTCAAGAAATAGAACAGGTTACTACAAAATTTGATACAATTGCGGGTACGCCAATGAATGCTATTACAAAAATTTATGAAGGAGTCCGCAATGAACAAGTTATTGTATCATTAGATGGTCATGGCGTAGATGAAATGTTGTTTGGCTATAGGTATATGTTAGACAAATTGTTTTACTACTATTTAGAAATTGGGAGTATTGAAAAAGCCATTTTAGTTAAAGAGGTTTTGGTGAATCTATATCATGAAAGTAACAGAGAATCCGTAAGTAAAAGACTAGGTTCACTTATTAGCCAAGTGGAAAAAAATAAGAACAGTTTAAAAGGCAAATTGAAATCTTTATTAAATCCTACAAAGCCAAAAGTTGATTTAATTAAAATCCCTAATGAGTCCAATCAACTCAGTGATGATTTGTATCATTTCGAAGCATTTCCTTATGAACAACAAATTTTATTGAATGACTTTTTCATTTATAGTTTACCAACATACCTAAGGGATTTTGACAGAGCATCTATGCAACACAGTGTGGAAGTGAGGATGCCTTTTATGGATTATAGATTAGTAGAATTTTGTTTCCAATTACCTATAGAACACAAATTGGGAATGGGTTATACCAAACGAATTTTAAGAGATGCAGTAAAAGAGATAGTGCCAAAATCGATAGTAGAGAGAACTTATAAAGTAGGCATAGGTTCTCCTTTAGTTTCATGGTTTAATAATGAGTTAAACAACTATTCTCAAGAACTATTGAGCACAGGTGAATTAGACTTGTTTTTAAAAGAATTAAATTTCCAAGACAAGTCAGTTTATTTAGAACAATTACAAAACAAAACACTAACAGATGCTTTAGCAGTTCAGCTGTGGCAAGCTATCAATTACAAAACAATCAATGAATAATTATGCAGAAAATGGAAGTAATACAATGTAGTAAGTGTGTTTTAGATACCAATGACGATCCAAACTTAACATTTAATAGTAATGGAGTTTGTAACCATTGTCAGGCTTACGAAAAGGCTTATGTTTTGAATCCACTTTCTGAAACACAAAAGCAAAATTTATTAAAGGATTCACTAGAGATTATTAAAAGTGGAAAAGGTAAATACCAAGCAATATTAGGATTGAGTGGTGGCGTAGATAGTTCTTATCTAGCTTATCTAGCTAAGGAATGGGATATAAGAGTTTTATTAGTTCATTTTGACAATGGATGGAACAGTGAATTGGCGGTTGATAATATCAATAGGATTGTAGATTACACAGGGTTCGATTTATATACCCATGTTGTAGATTGGGAGGAATTCAAAGATTTGCAATTGTCTTATATTAAATCATCGGTTATAGACTGGGAAGTTCCAACAGACCATTTGATTAAAGCAACATTGTTTAACGTCGCCAAAAAGAAAGGAATAAAATCCATATTATCAGGCACCAATCATCAAACAGAATTTATTTTACCACATTCAATGAGGTACAGCAAAGCAGATACTGATAATATTATTGATATCCATCAAAAATTTGGAACTAAACCACTTAAAACCACCAAATTATTAAGTCCGTTAAAGGAATATTTGGAAACAAAAAAATACAATATTCAAACATATTCCTTCTTAGATTTTGTCTATTATAATAAAGACCACGCAAAAGAAACGATTATAGAAAAAATGGGTTGGAGAGATTATGGCGGCAAACATTATGAATCCATATTTACCCGTTTTTATCAAGGCTATGTATTGCCTACAAAGTTTGGAGTTGATAAAAGAAAAGCACATTTGGCTAGTTTAATTAACTCGGGTCAAATAAGTAAAGAAGAGGCAATAAAAGAATTAGAAAAGCCATCCTATCCAAGTAAAGAAATGCTTGAAA